>NZ_JAACSD010000005.1:0-319068 GCF_009994065.1 Shewanella vesiculosa | reverse complement strand
AACTTAACAAGAATCACCCCAGAACTGCCGAGCGTCATATGCACGACAATTTTGTATCTAAAAGGATTTTAGATGAAAAATGTATGGTTGATATTCATACTAATAATACTTGGCTGCGGCCAACAAGACACTTCTAATATTGATACCACAACAAGCAGTAAAACAGACTTGCAATGGCAAGGTGTATACCATGGAATATTTCCATGCCCAAGCTGTGATGGTATGGACACCACACTAGAACTTATCAAACCAAACAAATACACCATCTATACTGTCCGTTTAGGCACTGATAACATTCCCTTTCAAGGAAGCGGTACCTTTAAATGGGATAAAACCGGTAATATTATTATCTTAGATCGTGGTCATATTTACCGTATTTATTCAGATCACTTATACCTATTAGATGTTAAATCTCGGCGGATTAAAGGACCTGATGCACAGCGATATAGAGTTAATAAAATTCAAGCATTAGATCAGCAAACAACAACCACAGAATAATTTCATAACGCTTGTGATACTCAGAGTGATTAGGCTTAATTTGGCATTCAATAATGATTGACGCTGTTGCGCACAATCTATGAAAACAGTGTTCACAAAAACAATGATCTGCTATTTACTATTGGCGCAATGCACTTACATGCACTTGATAAGCGTTTACCCAAGCAATAACAACACCAGCATCAGTGATAAGCTTTTTTGCATCGGCTAATTGACTCTCGCCTATAACATCAAAACAATGTGTATTAATCATCACAAGACCTCCATTTAGCGCGCTAGACAGCCATGTATCACTGATCATTGCTATAGCAAAACCTTGGTAACTGTAATTAACACTTTGTCTGCATGAACTCGTACAAAGAAAAGATGATTTATTTTTAGCAAAGATTCAATTGTCATCTCAATGTCATTTTCACGTGCAATAATTTTTACCATCAAGGATGAAATATTTCGCTTTAGCTTATTATTAACTTTAGGTAAAAAGAGGCTGTACCAACAGAGGTACAGTTATCTGGAATGTTGAAAATGTCACACTCATTTGAATTTGATGAAGATGATGCGCCATGGGGCGATAACATCAAGGGAAAACCGAAGTCGAAAAAAGTAAAACAGCGCCGCCGAGATACTAAACGACGTTACTTTGACGATAATGCTGAAACGGAGTTTGCACCTGCTAAGTGGAAGTAATTTATCAGGATTTTCTCATCAAGTTTAAAAAGCAAGTTGCCTGAAACTTGCTTTTTTATTGGCTAAAAAAAATGGCCTTGAGCAATTCAAGACCATTTAGACAAACTAATTTATTGTGGATGTTCATGCTGTAAAACGTGAGCAATCAGTGATTAGAGTATTTCTGTTACAGGTACAGTATGGTCGCTAATCCCAAGAAGGTAAAAAAACCTACTACGTCGGTCACAGTGGTAAGAATAACCGATCCCGATAAAGCCGCATCTTGATTAAAACGCTGTAAAATCATCGGTACCATCACCCCGGCAATAGCAGCAACCGCCATATTGATTAAAATTGCACAAGCAATAACAATACCCATGATCGTATCGTCAAACCACCAACCCGCAATGATACCAATGACAATTGACCATAGCATGCCATTAAGCGCACCGATCCCTAGCTCATTTTTCATCAACGACATGACGTTACCAGCTGAAATTTGACCCATTGCCATACCACGGATCATCAGCGTTAATGATTGGCTCCCCGCAATCCCCCCCATTGATGCCACAATAGGCATCAATACCGCTAATGCAACAACCTGCGACAATACATTCTCAAATAAACCAATGGTAGCAGAAGCTAAAAATGCGGTAAGTAAGTTAATCCCTAGCCACACGGCACGACGTTTGGCACCAATGACAATTGGAGCAAATAAATCGTCGTGTTCATCCATACCTGCGGTTGCCATTAGTTGTGCTTCATAATGTTCACGCACTAAGGCTGTCGCTGTTCGTAATGTCATGCGGCCAATCAATATACCGTCTTCATCAACAACCGGTAATTCAAGCTCACGACTATGCTCAATCGCTTCGGCGGCTTCAATTAAAGATGAATCAGCGGAGATAACTCGGCTGTCATCCCATTTTAAGACGTGCAGTTGAGTGTCAAGATCTGCCGTTCTGAATACGTCATAACGCCGCACGGTTCCTAAATATTTATCGTTATTATCGACCAAAAATAGGTGGTCATTACAATCTAAATCGATTCGACGAAAAAAACGTTGTCCTTGTGCAACGGTAGAATTAAGACTTAATGCCAGCATCTGGTGATCAGCATATCGACCGATTTCATTTTCAGAATATTGATCATACAGTTCGAAGTGCTTACGCTGACGCTCGCCCATCTGAGCTAATGCACGATCAGTAATATTGTCAGGTAACGAATCACTCCACTCAATAAGATCTTCCGGACTTAATTGAGAAAAGAGTAAGTCTAATTCCTCGTCGGGCATTTTCTTTACAATGCCTAAACGAGGATCGGCGCGCATTAAATTTAAAACGTCGACGCGTTCTTCAACATCAACTTGCTGCCAGCGTTCATAACGCTCATCCAGTGGTAACGATTCGAGTAATAGTGCAATGGTGCCCGGCTCGGCTTCAGTTAAGATCTCACTGAACATTTCAGCCTGCTCATCACCTTCTGCTTCAGTTAACAAATGTACCACTTGGCTGACATCTGCTTGTGGTTGCGAACTGGTGTCGATTTCATCTTCAGAGTTAAGTTCGTTCTTTACATCATTCATAAGCCCGTCCTTAATTCTTAGTAGTAAAATATGCGCAAACTATATTGAAATTAGTATTGATAAGCAAACAGATAAATTAAATTGCCCACAACTTAATTGCCAACTAATCATGTTTATAATATAGTCTATCTTTCATATAAAGGAGCATCAGATGACTGCAGCAATTTATTCTATTAGCGTAAAAGATATTCAAGGCAAAGACCTTGTCATGGAGCAGTTTAAAGATAAGGTCTTGCTTATTGTTAACACGGCAAGTAAATGTGGATTTACTCCGCAATACAAAGCACTTGAAGATTTATATCAGCAATATAAAGATAGAGGTTTAGTTATCTTAGGCTTTCCTTGTAATCAATTTGGTAAACAAGAGCAAGGTAACGAAGATGAGATCAGCCAATTTTGCCAACTAAGTTTTGGCGTAACATTTCCACTGTTTAGCAAAATTGAAGTTAATGGTAATAACAGTCATCCTTTGTACCAACATCTTAAAAAGTCTGCCAAAGGTCTTTTAGGGAGTGAATCTATTAAATGGAACTTCACTAAGTTTTTAGTTGATAAACAAGGGAATATCCTTGAGCGCTATGCGCCAACCACTAAGCCAGAAGAGCTTAATACTATTATTGAAAAGCTACTCAGTTAATCAGCACCACAGATGCTCGAATATTATCATTGCGTGTGCAATAGGTGTTTACGCTAGGCGATTAATATCATATTAATCGCCTTACTGTTACCAAGAAGACAGAGATAAATTGACGCGTTAGATCACTTTGCAATGTTTAAATTTAACCATCAAATTTAAATCTCAAAAACAGCAAAAATAATACAAACCTAAGCTACTGATAGTTATCAAATATAAAATTTATATCTTTATTTCGATAAAAATTTGTATCTAGATTGAACTTTTTAACCATCAGGTACTCAAACTTAGTAACAGTGATATTCACTTTTGTTCATCATCTCCCTGGGACTTCTAGCGCGGTCCCCTTGATCGCTAAGTCGATCGATAGGCAATCATTTGATTGCCTTTTTTTATGGTTGTTAAACACTTCATTCACTCTGGATTACATGACCTCATTATCCTGATATAAGCTTATTTGCCGCTGAATCTTAGTTACCGGCTTTGCGCGGTAAACGTTAACGAAATCTTACTCAGCAATTATTTTTAAATTTTTTCATCACTGAGTGAACTTTTACAAATCCCCCTAGTCAGAATATATGTAACCAGTAAGGAGACAAACTCGTTAAACCGTTCTCCAATGTTTAGTTTGTATTTACTTGTTACAACAGCTTTATGTGTATTGTTCATCATCATCCCTATTTGGCGAGTATTAACACGCTAGCGCACCGTTAATCACAACCCACAAAGAACGACTTAGGCAACCATATTGGTTGCCATTTTTTTAGCTTATATTTGCCAATAATCTTTATCTGTTGGCATCACATCGACACCTTCCTGAGCATACACAATAGTTTAAAAGTAGCTTATGAGACCAGATCCAGCTAAAGCGCTAAAAACCAACCTATTGATAAACTAAATAAAAAACCACTCCTTGCATAATATAAACCCTATATACTCATGATCTTTGGCTATTATCCCCAAAGATATACGCTGAAGAGACCGAAAATATGACTCTGATAAATTAAATTCAAAAAAAATCGTTTTTTCAGTGAACTTTCCTGATGACAGCCAGTCTTATTAATTGTACGGAGTAAGATATAGTTTAAGTAAGTGCAGCATAATGAGTTAGCTTCTCCATCAGCGTTAATTGATTATTGCTAAATTATTGACATCACTTATCACAAGTTTTTAGTTAGGATTATTACTGCTATACCGTTTTATGTTCATCATCATCCCTATTTAGGCAGTATTAACACGCTAGCGCACCGTTAATTACGACCTACAAAGAACGACTTAGGCAACCACATTGGTTGCCATTTTTTTGCCATTAATGTGTGAAATCCTTTTACACATGGTATTGATCATCCGCCCAAAGAATTGAGCAGCATCAATAATGCTAATAGCTCAACAATCCCAAACGAGTTAGGTTAAATTTTGATCTTTAATGGCGCAGTTATTATCAAAATACTAGCTTCACTCCGATAAAGGCCACTCAAAAGAGATCAGCATCTGTGCAAAAGTCCATCGATAACTGAAGCGATTTATCGCACGCAAAATAAATTCAAAAAAATCATTTTTTCAGTGAACTTTCCTGATTATGCCCAGTCTTATTAATTGTACGGATAAAATGTAGTTTCAAATGATTGCCATATAATGAGTTAATCTTCATCCCCCGAGTTAATTGATTATACGGCTAAATGATTCACGCGGCTTATGCCATACGCCAGTTTAGATTAAGTTATTGCAACACAGTTTATTGTTCATCATCATCCCTATTGGGAAGTATTAACACGCTAGCGCACCGTTAATAACAACCCGCAAAGCATTATTTTGGCAGCCAATATGGCTGCCATTTTTTTTATCATTTTTTGACAAAAACAACGCAATAAAAAGGTTAATACTTAAATTATCAGTAGTTTGTCTAGCTGTACTTGAAGAGAAGGATGATAGCCAGGGCGCGCTTTTGCATAAATATCGAGTAATTCTTGTTGGTAACCGGCTATTTGTAACTCAACAAACAAGGGTCTAACAAATTTGCCTCGACCTATACGGCATAGGTAGCCACTTAATGCAGGTAACACAGGATCAAAATGATTACGGATGGCAACTCGATACCAATCACAGGCTATTTCTGCATTCGGGCTATTTGTTAACGTAAATGTAGCGTCTAAATCTAATAATACCGCTTGGCTTACCACTAGAGGTAATTGGGTGAGGAAATACTGCCAGTGGTGAACTCGCCACCCATCGACCTGTAACTCAATTGCTGGAGTACCTTTAATAACAGCCTCTACGGCTAACTCAACTTTATCTAAACTGCTTGAAGTTGGACCGATAAACCATTGGGGTAATCCTTGTCCATACACCCACTCATTAAGCTCTGATAACGTTAACTTATCATGATGTTCCACCAACAGCGTTTGCTTGGCATAATCAATAAATGTTTCAGTAGTAATGGCGCTAAACGAAAAATAATCGACATATTGAAATAGAAACCGATCAAATGCAGCTCGGCCTAATCGACTTTCAAGCTCATGCACAAACATCGATGCTTTATCGTAGGTAAAGCGATTAAATGCCAGATTAGGATCGCGATCTTGCACATTGGCTGGTAAGGTTTGACTGACTAAGGGAGTAGATTCCATTTCCTCTTGCAAACGTCCGTACTCGATAACCCATTCGAGTTCTGCCTGCTCTTCGCCATAAACCGCTTCTACAATACGATTAGTAAAATAAGTGGTAAATCCCTCATTGAGCCATAAATCTCGCCAAGTTGCATTACTGACTAAATTACCCGTCCAAGAATGAGCTAATTCGTGAGCAACAGTTGAAACAAGACTTTTATCGCCAGCAATTAATGTCGGGGTCATAAACGCTAACATGGGATTTTCCATGCCACCAAATGGAAAGCTTGGTGGCAAAATAATCATGTCAAAGCGGCCCCAAGCATAAGGTCCTAATATGGACTCAGCGATTTGGATCATCGACTCGGTATCTTCAAATTCTTTGACAGCCGCAGCAAGCATGCCGGGTTCAGTATAAATACCACTTCTGGGACCCGTTGCTTGGAAGCTTAGCTCTCCAACCGCTATCGCGAGTAAATGTGTCGGGATCGGTTTATTCATGCAAAATGTAAATACACCATCATCTGGCATCTCAGGGATATTTTCGGCACTCATTACCGCACGTAAACCCTGAGGCACATTGATGGTTGCATTAAAGGTTATTCGTGCTTTTGGGGTATCTTGCAAAGGTATCCAGCTACGCGCGTTGATGGGCTGTGATTGGCTAAATAGGTAAGGTAATTTTTTACCTAAGGTTTGTTGCGGTGTAAGCCATTGAAGCCCTTGAGCGTTTGTGGATGTACGATAATCAATCACCACCTCATCGACTTGCTCCCCAACATCTATCACCAGCTTTTGACCGAGTATGTCACTCACATCACTCATAGTATACGACAACGGATTAGCCTGACTGTCGGTGATACCATGTATGAGTAAACCTCGGCAATCTAACACTAATGAGACTGCCGATATGGTGCGCGTAAATTGCAATCGGGCAACGCCGATAAGTTGCTGTAAGTCAAAATCAACCACGAGATTAAGATCAAGATGATGCACACATAAAGCATCCGTATTGGCGCTTGAATGGTAATCGTGTTGTACGTTCCATTTTGCAGTCACAAAAAACCCTTACTTGGCAGAGAAACATCAAATCCAGTAACGATAATAGCATTAGCATCATCAAAATGTGCCGTATTGGGTCAGAGAGGAATATCGATCACAGGAAAAGCAAAATAATAAGCCATCAATTTAGACTTGATGTTTGCCATGCGACTAATGGCATAAACCTAAAACATAACGCGAAGTAGAACACATTCACAATGTATGCCTTAATGTATTTCGGGTAAAAGACGAATAAAGCGCCAGAAACCAGAAAAATCTATCTAGATTATAATGAATGCAAATCATTAAAAAATAAAACGTTTTAATCTCACATCTTATTTTGCCAATCTTATTTTTATATAAAAATGCATTTTTTTAGTATCATCGGGAACTAACTCAGAAATGATGAGTCATATTATATGAACCGAATTTGAATTACTTTTTATGTACCAAGTAGCTTCTTATTGTTCATCATCATTCTCCTATTCGATAGTTGTAAAAATCTATCAACAGCATTGCCCTTAGCAATAGCAGCAACCTCTTAGTTAGGTTGCTTTTTTTTATATTTTTTTTAACGTTAAAAAACAAAAAAGGCCTCAAAGAGGCCTTTTTAAGTTTACTGAAAAGTGAGTTAACTAAAGCGTAATACCGACTTTCTCTAAATCTTTTGAAATCACAGATGTTGGTAATGGAACATAACCATCTTTCTCAACAATTTGCTGACCTTGCTTAGACAATACGAAGCGTAAGAATTCACGATCCATTGGCGATAGGTCTTTATTAGGGTGCTTGTTCACGTAAACATATAAGTAACGTGATAGTGGGTAAGTACCATCTGCTGCGTTGGCTGCTGATGCTTCGATAAACTTATCACCTTTCTTAGAGATAGCTACCGCTTTTACGCCCGCTGTTTTATAACCAATACCAGAGTAACCAATGGCATTAAGTGACTGAGAAACAGACTGAACTACAGAAGCAGAACCTGGTTGCTCGTTCACGTTTGCACGGAAGTCACCTTTACATAATGCTTTTTCTTTAAAGTAACCGTAAGTACCAGATACTGAGTTACGACCGTAAAGCTGAACGTCTTTAGCTGCCCAGTTGCCGTCTAAACCAGCATCGCCCCAACGGTTGATTTCTTTACCGCCACACTTGTGTGTAGAAGAGAAGATTGCATCAATTTGTTCAATGCTTAAACCTGTAATTGGGTTATCTTTGTGTACGAATACAGCTAAAGCATCGATAGCAACACGAACCGCTGTTGGCTTATAACCGAAATGCTTTTCAAATGCTTCAACTTCGTTAGGCTTCATTTTGCGGCTCATAGGACCGAATTGAGAAGTACCTTCAGTTAATGCTGGTGGCGCAGTTGAAGAACCCGCTGCTTGGATTTGGATATTAACGTTTGGATAGATGTGTTTAAACTCTTCAGCCCATAACGTCATCATGTTTGCTAATGTATCAGAGCCAACAGAAGACAAGTTACCAGAAACACCACTTGTTTTTTCATATGATGGTAAAGTTGGATCTATAGCAGCCATAGATGCTGCTGAGAATACGCCAGCGGCTGTAAGAGTAATTGCGCCGACAAGTTTTTTCAGTTTCATTGTAATGCTCCAGAATTAAGCGTACTAAGTTTTTAAAACGTAGTCAGTATCGACCTCATTGATGACAAGTCTATGACGTTGATGTGACAGTTAGATGACACAAGGTTCAAAAGTATTACATGAACAAATACAAAAAATAACACAATTAATATCAAACACTTAAAATCAATGCGAATATAAATTTGCCTGTAAAATAATAAACAATAGCCAATTCCAGCTTAACTAAATTAACTACTCGTCACAATAATGCTGACAAGACAAGCTTATGACACAAAATTACCCCGCATAAGTTTATCGCACTTAAGAAGTGTAAAATGGCCTAAACTCACCGAGGAAGGCAAACGCTGATACTATTGATAAACTTTAGCGAGCTTAAAATAATAAATTAAACCTTAATCACTTACTGGCAAGGTTTATAACCTATATGTCACAGCATTATGACGGGTATTCTTGTTGTCGGTTGTTAGCGATTGTTATCCCTTGTTGTTAGCGCTTAGTGATAGCTAATGCCACACAGAAAGCTAACATGTTTGATAATGCAAAGTTTAGCCTAACGAAAACCAACAGCTTAAGCCTATGCATAATGCAAAGATAAACGAGATAGATATATGTGTTCAGCTTAGCTCAAGCCTACTTGGTAAGCGGTCTTTCGCAACACAAGTGTGCCTGAGTCATATCAGTCAATCTCAACTAAGATTAGCCAAAATTAAGTCATAAAAAAACAGCATAAATGCTGTTTTTTTATTAATAACTGCAACTATTGTCGCACTAACAAATGAGATGGAATGATAAAACTGAAGATACTGCCTTTGCCATACTCGCTGGTAACGTTAAGCTCGGTGTGATGATGGTTTAAAGCGTGCTTAGCAATAGCTAACCCCAAGCCTGTGCCACCGGTTTTACTCGAGCGAGCATTATCGACTCGATAAAAGCGTTCAGTTAAGCGATTAATATGTTGCGGCGCGATGCCAACACCGGAATCTTTAACCGAAAAAAGTGCGCCAGTTGCCACACTTCGCCACGATACCGCAATCGTCCCCCCAGGAGAGGTGTAGCGAATTGCATTTGAAATTAAATTTGAGCAAGCACTGCGTAATTGCAACTCATTACCATGAGTATTCAACCCCGCTTCACAATTAAACACTAAGGTATATTCGGTACCAGCAAGAGCTTTAGCTTCTTCTTTAAGAATATCCATCATCAACGTCATATTGACGATTTTCGATAAATCGAGATCGACAGCATCTTCAATACGTGACAATGCCAACAACTGCTCAACCATCGACTGCATTCGAGTCGTTTGTTGTTGCATTAGTGATAATGGTTTTTGGTTAGGTGAATTTGCATCCTCCATGCTTTGCATGATTTCTAAATAACCTTGCAATACCGTTAATGGCGTTTTCAATTCATGGGACACGTTAGCCACAAAATCTTTACGCATGCCTTCTAATTGATGTATTCGGGTAACGTCTCGAGCGATTAGCAGCAACTGACGATCACCATAGCTCATGACTCGAATTTCAAGTAAACGCTTATCTGAGACAGGAGACGGAATTTCTAATGGTTCGTTATATTGGGCATCTTTTAAATAAACTGAAAAATCAGGATGGCGGATAAGGTTATCTATTCTCTGGCCATTATCTTGAGGCCAAACAAATCCTAAGATTAGCTGAGCCAATTTGTTGCACCATAAAATATTGTGCTCGGCATCCAGAACAACGGCAGCATCAGGTAATGCTTCTGCTCCTTGGCGAAAGCGGCCCAATAAGGTAGCAAGTTGACCTACACGACGACGATTTTTTCCTTGTAAACGATAAAGACCATTAAACACCCCTTCCCAACTTCCTCTACCTTGAGGAGGTGTAAGCTTTTTATCTTTCCATAACCAGAAGTTTAACCGAGCGATTTGGCGATAGTGCCACACGAGCAATACAATTGTCCCCGTAAGCATAACGCCGACAACATGGTCAAATAAAGCCCCGACCAGCATAAATAGAACAAGCAACATCGCTAAGCGAAAAAATAAGCGATATCCAGAATACGAGATAAACATAGGCTACCTAAATTCGAAAGTAACGCCGCCAACACATTCAGTGCCGTTACTGATTATTAGGGCTAACAACGAAGCACAAGATAGCCTAAAAAGGCTATTATGGCTAGACAGCAAAAAAAGCGTTTCTAAAAGCTCTGTCTAGCATGACAAAACTTTTAGCGCTGCCAATACGAATTACATTCTGGTTGAAAATCGGTAACCTGCACCGCGAACAGTTTGGATCAATTTATCGTGTCCACCCTCTTCGACCGCTTTTCGTAAGCGTCTGATGTGAACATCGACAGTGCGATCTTCAACATACACGTTGGTGCCCCACACGTTATCGAGTAACTGCTCTCTGCTGTAAACTCGCTCTGGATGGGTCATAAAGAAATGCAATAAACGAAACTCAGTCGGCCCCATATCGAGCACAGCATCACCGACAGTCACCCTATGACTGACAGGATCAAGTTGCAGTCCTTGCACATCAATAGTCTCTTCTAACCGAGTTGGTGCACTTCTTCGCAAAACGGCTTTAATCCGAGCGACGAGTTCTTTAGGTGAAAAAGGTTTAGTTATATAGTCATCAGCGCCGACTTCAAGGCCTTTGACTTTATCTTCCTCTTCTCCACGTGCTGTCAGCATAATAATTGGGATCTGACGAGTAAATTCATCTTGCTTTAAACGTTTAGCTAATTGAATGCCACTGCCACCAGGGAACATCCAATCTAATAAGATTAAATCTGGGTATGGCTCTTTAAGCAACTCAATCGCCGAATCAAAATCTTCAGCAGCAGCTGTCGTAAAACCATGTTGATCCATCACAAATGTCAGCATCTCACGGATTGCTGATTCATCTTCTACTATTAAAATCCTAGCTGTCATATTGGGTTTCTACGTTAATTTGCCACGGGACTATTATTGGACATTTTTGTTACAGATTTATGATATAACGCTTGATTCTGGCATTAAATACGCCATTTTGTCATAAAAAATTCATTACTGTTATTTAGATATAACAAAAAAGGGCTTAAAGCCCTTTTTTATTGATTGCAGATTTAACCGTCAAATAACGACAGATTTAGAACTTATGTTCGATACCTACACCAACGTAGCTGTCATCTTGATCGTTTGAATCAAATGAGTTTGCAGTGTAAAAAGCAAATAACTTGGTTGGCTTACCTAACTTGTAGTCAGCGCCAACAGACCATGAATTACCTTTATTTTCCATGTCTAAGTACTGTGCTTTCAAAGTAACATCATTGATGTCATATGCTGAGCTTAACAAGTAGCCATTGTCTTTAATACCGCTGTCTAGTTTTTCTTGCTGCTGATACATACCACCAATCACTAAACCGGCCACTTTACCTTGAACAGTAGCACGTGCAGTGTCATAACCTTTTACTTTTGAATCGTAAGCAATTGCAGCGTAGATTGGTGTGCTTTTTAATCCAGCATCACCGTACATTAGCGCCATACTCACGCCATCTTCACCTTCTACGTTACTACCAACAACTTGATCTGCATCACCAGAGGCAACATAAGTCACACCCGCTTGGAAATCACCAAATACTGGCGTGTAGTAAGTTGCGGTTTGAGCCATGCGGTTTTCACCTTTAAACATGGTTTTCATATCGCCAGAAAGGTCGTTGAATTGATCAATTTTACCTTGAGATACTTTAAGGATTGTGTCGTTACGACCAACAGATACAGCACCGAAGTTACCTTTTAAACCAACAAATTGGTTACGTGCTAAAAAGTTTTCTTTGTTTGCATCACCTGTGTTGACTTCATATTCGATGGTATAGAAAGCTTCTAATGATTTGCTTAACTCAAACGCACCGGTTACACCAAAACGTGATGCATTACTTTGAATTGTCGTTTCAGTGACATCAGCAACATCATTTGATTGTGCTGTTACGTTTAACTTACCGTAAACTTGAAGAGGATCTGCGGCGTATGCACTTGAAGCTACTGAGGCTGCGATTGCAGAGGCTAATAGTGTTTTGCAAAAAACGTTCATCATTTCATCCTTTCGACGCATATATCGTCATGGTTATTCTGGGTTAGTTGTATCGGAACGAGATGAATTCTGCCTTGCAAATGTTTCAGAAATATTTCATTGATAGATGAAATCCCCATTCTGAGTGTTTCAAACCATTTAACCCTATAGGAAACCTCGATACAGCAAGGGTTTCAGGCTGAGTTGTTGTAATGTGACAGTTTAATGAATTCTCATCCTGATGACTGAACCTGTGTTGCGACTGATGTTTTTTTGATGGTTTACCACTTTGCCTCTATACCGTAAACTGCTGTCACTGAATTTTCCTGTTAATTAATGAGAGCCTTCTATGTGGTTTAAAAATCTCACCTTGTACCGTTTCAACAAACCGTTTACGACAGATACCGAAACATTAGAGAATGCCTTAGCTGACTTCACTTTTTCTCCTTGTTCGAGCCAGGACATCAGCAAGTTTGGTTTTTCAAATGCTTTAGGTAAAAAAGGCCAAGCATTAGTGCACAGTGCTGAAAACCGTCATTTAATTTGTGTCACTAAAGAAGAAAAAATTCTCCCAGGCCAAGTGATTAAAGAAGCCTTAGATGAAAAAGTGGCGGAGATTGAAGATCAAGAGAACCGTAAAGTCACTAAAAAAGAAAAAGACACCATTAAAGATGAAATCACCACGACGTTGTTGCCTCGGGCATTTTCTCGTCGTAGCCAGACACACGCACTTATCATGCCTGAACTGGAAATGATTTTAGTCGATAGCTCTAGTGCGACTAAAGCGGAAGAGTTATTAGCATTACTGCGTAAAGCCTTAGGCAGCTTACCTGTGATCCCGTTAAGTTATGCAACTCCAATCGAGTCGACGTTAACCCAGTGGTTACAAGCGGGTGAAGCTCCTGCACCATTTGAGATGCAAGATGAAGCCGAACTTAAGTCTGACTCTGATGAAGGCGGTATCGTACGCTTTAAGCAACAAGTGCTCCAAGAAGATGAAGTGCTCGCTCATATTGCAACAGGCAAGCAAGTACACAAACTAGCCTTACATTTTGGCCAGTCGATTGCCTTTTTAATGCAGTCTGATGCCACGATTAAACGTCTTAAGTTTTCTGAAGAGTTTAGAGCAGGTAATGATGAAGTCGGTACAGAAGACCCATTAGCTCGTTTAGATGCGGATTTTGCCTTAATGGGCAGTGAATTAGTCGCGTTTATTAATGCGGTTAATCAAGCTTTTGGTCCACTAGAGCAAAGCGTGTAATCCAACTAAGGACACAATATGAAACTATACGGAAGTTATACGTCACCTTTTGTTCGCCATTGTAGAATTGCGCTACTTGAGTCAACGCTCGATTACCAATTCATTGAAACCGATCACGCCACCAGCGCGACGTTATCGCCGACTAAACGGGTGCCTTTTTTACAAGATGGTGAGTTAACGCTAACCGATTCTAGTGCCATATTGCGATATATCCGCAGCAAGTCGGACAAGCCATTCCTTGAAAGCACTGTCGAGCTTGATCAATATTGTATGATCAATACAGCATTGGACAGCACAATCAATTTATTCTTCTTGTCTCGTGATGGGGTCGATATTGAGCGCTTTGATTACACCATCAGACAGGCGCAGCGAATTGAGTCGACATTAGTGCAGCTTGAAACATTTGAATTGCCTTTGCATGGCCCTTTTAATGATGTGCAGCTAAGACTAGCCTGTTACCTCAGTTGGGCGATATTCCGCCAACGTATACATATCGCTAACTACCCTAAGCTAAAACTGTTTTTAGCGGCAGTTGAAAAAGAGCCATTTTTTATTGAAACCGCCCCGCAGGCATAAGTTAACATGATAAAAAATGCCCTGAATTTCAGGGCATTTTTTTATCTACAACAAAATAACTCAGTCATACGTAAGAGCTTATTCGCCGTCAGCGTTAATCCATTTACCTTCGGTATCAAAAGGCCAATCAATACCTAACCATGCTTTAAAGAAAGCTTTTTGCTCAGCAGTCACATTATCAACCGCAGTAATCGCTAACTTATCTTTCGGTTGTTCTGCCAACACTAAGTTCACATCTTTTAGTTGATCATTACTAAATACCGTCACCTTAACAGTGTCACCAGGGCTAAAATCGTTAAAGCGTTTAGCAAAACCGTCTGCGGTGACTTTTAAACCATTGACCGCCACTAACTCATCACCAGCCGTTAAACCGGCTTTCCAAGCTGGGCTATTTTTAGCCACAGTTGCTAATACTAAATCAGCATATAAGCCGGATAAGCCCATGCCTGTATCAACTTGTATTTTGGGCTTATCACCATAAGTGGTTACCAAACCGGCTTGAGCTAATAGATCATTAAACTCTAAACTAACTGGCTGATTCACAAATTTCTGCCACCAAGATTGATAATCTTTGCCGGTGAGTGCTGTTAATATGTTTTGCACATCTGCCACAGTGTAGCCCATTGGAATTTTAAAGTTTTCATATAACTCCTTGTGCACATCACGATAAGAATGCGCTAGCTTACTGTCAGTTAACACACTGAAATCTAATGCCAGTGAAGCTAAATATCCCTCAGAATAAATATTCACACTGTGGTTAACCGCATAATCGCCCCAAGTGCTACTCCATTGACCTAAACTGGCTTCTGCAACCGATTGAGTTTCACGCCCAGGATTATGCTGATTAAGTACTATCCGTAAGCTTAAATCATCAAAGAATTCTTTTGCCGTCATCACCCCAGCACGTAACAACAACTGATTTTGAAAATAGCTGGTTGAACCTTCTGCGACCCACAATAAATCAGTCATATTCTCTGACTGATAATCGTAAGGCACCAATCCTTGAGGACGATACGATTTTACATTCCAAGTATGAATAAACTCATGCGATGCGGTACTAATAAAGCGTAAATAATCTTCACGCTCACGAAAGTTAAATCGCGGTAATTGAATAACGGTTGAGTTCAGGTGTTCTGTGGCTCCGCGAGCACCGCTAGTGGCATGCACCATATACACATAACGTTTAAACGGGTAACCATTCCAAATAGCTGACGCTTGAGCGCTTATTTTACCTAAATCAGCAATAATTTGCGTGGTGTCGTAGTTCCCCTCCCCCCAAAAAACCACCTCATATTGGCGATTATCGGCATCGAAACTAAAGTGCTGGCTTATTCCCGTCTCAATCGGTGAGTCAACTAAGACATCATAATTAGCGGCTTTAAATGAATGTGACTTGCCGTCTCTCTCCATTCCAGAATAACTTTTCCAGCCTTTTGGCACTTGCATATTGACCGTAATAGGTTGCTGGCGAAACGCAGGGCTATACATAAACACACCACTAGCATCTAAGAAAGCATGGCTACTATCAATGTGACGTAATCGGTCACCAAGCTCATTAGCATGCAACTGATATGTCACCTTAACCGATGTAGGTTGAGTTAAGGTTATTTGCCATTCACCACTGGCAGTGCGTTTCCAAGGTAGCGACTGACCCTTGCTGTCGGTCGCATTAAACAATCTAACCCCATCAGCAATAGGCAATACTTGATAACGGCCGGTTCGCCATACTGGTAAATTAACCGTTAGCACCTGCGAATCAGTTTGAGGAAATGACACACTCACCTGGGCTAAATGGTGTGCGGGTTGATTAATATCAATATGGTAATCAACATCAGCAAGGGCTGGCATGGCCCAAGTCATCAAAAAAATGGCACTGCTAGCTAAAATTGCAAGAGAAGTAGGTTTCACTCTAGGTTCCTTCTGGTATGATTCTATTGTTTTTATTTTAAATTCCGAACAATTATAACGATCTAGACTCATTAACACAGTGGCAATTTGTAACTGAGTGAGAATACTTAGTATCAATGACAAACCAATGTTAATTTATTCATCGATACCAGCTGATAATGACGTCCACATTTTTTAATCCTAAAAAGGTATCTTTTACTATGCTGCGATGTTTTCCTCTGATCATATTATGTTCAATACTATTAAGTTCAGCAGTGTGCGCAAGAGATATTGAACAGCAAGAAATATTGTTCAAAGAAAATCCTCAAAAAATTTATACCAAGTTATTGAGAACGACCGAGTTTCCTTTGCACTTTTCAAACAAAGCAGAATTCGACCAAGTCGCTGAAAATTTAGGTTTTCAACCAAATGAACTCCATCGTGATTTAGAGCTATTAGCTCGCCTTAATTTACAAGCAAAACTCACATCGCCAACTAAGTACCAAGATGCAGAATTACTCATATCGCAGTTAGACAGCATTGCATCAACAACGCTTGAAAAAGCCATGGTGATTATGCTTAAAGCACGGATAAAGGGACGTAAAAACCAAGAATATAATCAAGTGATCGTTGAATTCAATGATGCGTTGAATATGGTTAACGCCGATATCAGCTTAGAAAGCACCCTGTTCAAGTTAACACTGCATGAACAATTGAACATGTTACATTCATTGTTACTTCAACCTACGCCAGCCTTGTCTCATTTAAATCGTTATCGTGAAATGGCTTATCAGTTACACAATAATTATTTTATCGCCGATGCCGAATCGCAATTAGGCCGTTATTACAATCTGAATGGTGATCAAGCAAAGTCACTGCAGCATTACAGTGAAGCATTTCGTTTAGCCAACATCTTAGATTACCCTGGCATTAAAGCCCAAACACAGCTCAATCTCGCGCGAACCTACCGTGATTTAGAGCAATGGGATGATGCACTCAAATATGCCCATAATGCAGCGGAAATATTTCAAGTAATCGGCCAAGATGTCTACTTGTCAGAATCATTAACTGTTATGGCGATGATTTACGCAGGCAAAGGGGAATGGAATAAAGCCATCGATTATTATTTAAATGTCCAGCAAGTAAATGAGCGGATGGGGAACCAAATTGCAATTGGGCTCACATATCACAATTTAGGTGAGGCTTATTTTAAATTGCATAATATTCAGGCGTCATTGGATGTAATGCAACGAGCAAATGAAATATTTAGAGCTCGAAAAGTAGATCATTACTTAGTCCATAATGAACTCCTCTTTGCTCAAATAACAACCAGCGAAGGCATGTGGACAAACGCGATTGAGCATGCAAATAAAGCGATTAAGCTGGCTAAAAAGAAACATTTAACCGAGGTGCAAACCGAGGCTTTAGGGTATTTATCTACCGCATATCGCAAAACTAACAACATTAATGCAGCGCTTAAAACTGTCGATGAGATAGTCGAATTAGTCAATAATTCACAGAGTAAAACCGAACAACCCAATGACTTTTCAGAGCTAACAGAACAGAAATTAAAATTTGAACTGGGTTTAATGCGCAATAAACTGGAACTGCAAACGACTAAAAATAAATACAACCAATTTATCATTTTAGTATTAGTACTTATTTTTAGTATTGCGATTATCTTATTGATTTTTATCTACAGAAAATTTCAACAGCGCAATACTCAGTACCTTAACGCACAACGTTTAAATACAATCGATCCCATAACACAAGCACAAGGTTACCGAGCATTTATTCAACTGATCAGCACGCTGAAAAATACCGAACCTAAAACATTAGCTTTGGTAAATATCAACGAATTAAATAATATTGATATTCAACTTGGACTCACAGAATCAACGGCATTGATGCAACAATTTAATATTCAATTCAGTAAGCACTTAGATACTCAAGTATTTACCATACGCTCAGGACTGATTGGATGCTATTTTAATCAACAGTATGATGCTGATGTTATATTAAATGCCGTCATTGAGAGTCTTAAGCAATTAAAAACAACGCAGTTTACGATTCCAAATTTTGCGCAAAAATCGGCCGAACACTACGCCAGCATTGGCCACATTAGTTTACCCTTGCTCGCCAACCCTGATGTCAGTATTAGTGCAGAATTACAATTTGAGACATTACAATATGCGCTTGCCGCGGCAATGGATATTGCCGAGCAACCAGCTTATGTCTCATTGAGGCCGCTTAATTTTGCACCAGCGGCTATTTTTATGCGGCCACTTTATTTAAATCTGACTCAAGCACTTAACCGCGGCATCATTCGTGCAGAAAGTAATCGTCATGCCCAAAGTATAAATTGGCCAAATAATTAATCGCGTAATAAACTGGCAATTATAGTTATTTATACTGTTTTGTACGGTAATTGGATTTGCTGCACAACATTATTGAGATAATATTACTATAGTGTTAACTGATCAGAGATTAGTTAATGAAAAAACGAAATTATGTCTTCAATATGGCAACAATCACGGCAACCTATGCCTTTAGATGAAAAATGAGAGTAGGCACTGCAACATGAAAGAGTCAAATACAGCGATAACACAAATTTCGTTGATGAAGCAAAAGCTCCACGCAGCCAAACTTGCTCTCGAAGAGATAAACGTCGATCGCAATGGTAAATTGAAAACACTGATTCAATTTATCTCCCATCTCAGTCTTGCCTGCAAAGGACAATGTATTGAACTCGACAATAAACTGGCAAAATTGCGCCATCATATGCACAATTTTGAACAAATTGATGAAGCATTGC
Source organism: Shewanella vesiculosa (assembly GCF_009994065.1). Taxonomy (NCBI): domain Bacteria; kingdom Pseudomonadati; phylum Pseudomonadota; class Gammaproteobacteria; order Alteromonadales; family Shewanellaceae; genus Shewanella; species Shewanella vesiculosa. The sequence continues at coordinate 299,858 of NZ_JAACSD010000005.1, read as the reverse complement.
CAGAACTAGTCGACATTGAACGCTTGTTAAAATCTCAATACAACCAAACAATGACACGTTTAGAAGACAGCCGTAATGGCCTCAATCGAGTTATCCGTCAGATCCAACGCATCGATTCAGCTCCGGAAAAACTCAAAAAAGAACTGACTTATTTTAAACAAGAGCTCGGCAAGCCATTTCATACAGTATGGGAATACATCCCAAAAGTCGAAAAGCTGATATTTTTCTATGAAGAAATTTTAAAAAACGAATTTGCCGATGCAGACGATTACCAGATTTTGCCTCAGCATGTTCAACTTGCCAAAGAGCTTGCTGCTAAGATTGCCGAAATTGAGTTTAGAAAAGATCAACGCGACCAAATTCTAGTCATAAAAGAAATATTACTTGGTGATATTAGCTTGAGCAGTTTACTCGACTCTTACCAATCAATATTGAGTTTACTGTTAGAAAATATTGCACGTGAAAAAAGCGCATCACAAGACTTTTTATTTGCACTTAACGATGCCTTGTCCATAGTCCGCGATGTCGTCAATAACAGCTATAACAATAACCAACGCAGTGAGCAGCTTAAAGGTCAATTAAATAAAGAGATTAATTTACGCGTTAACAACGCTGACGAGTTAGTCGCTGATGCTGATAGTCTTAACGAATTAAAGACCCAACTAACGATACAGTTATCCTCTCTTCGTGATGCTCTTTCTCGTAAAGAAGCCCTAGAGCAGCGCGAACAAACACTATTACGTAAGTCGATTGAATCTATGCGTAAAGAACTCAACTCGATGAGTCAAGAAGCCAACAATTACAAAGAAAAACTGTTTGAACATCAAAAGCTCAACCTACTCGATCCGCTGACCCAACTGGCAAACAGGACAGCATTAGAAGATAGAATGGAGCAAGACTATCGCAACCATGTCCGCTTTAAAACGCCATTATGGATAGCCATTACTGATATAGACCATTTTAAAGTGATTAACGACACCTTTGGTCACAGCACCGGAGATAAAACCCTGCAAGTTATTGCTATGGCCTTAAAAAACTCATTACGAGATAGTGAGTTTGTTGCCCGTTATGGTGGCGAAGAATTTGTATTACTATTACCTGATATTACCGACGAAAATATCTCTCAATTATTGAATCGCGTTAAAGATAAAATCAAAAATATTCCATTTAAGTTTAAAAATCAGAGAATTACAGTTACATTATCTATAGGTGCAGCACAAGTCATGGAAAACGAAACGCTTGAAGAAGCTTTCGAAAGAGCAGATGCTGCATTATACCAAGCAAAAAACAACGGCAGGGACCGAGTCGTTATTGATATCTAGCCCATCCTAAGACAGTTCTCTTTGGACTCGGCATCAATTACTCGAGTCCAAAGGAGTTGCTTATGATAGTAAAGATTAGTCCAAATGGTAGCCTAGATCAGCTTTCTCAATTAGAAGTAGAGCGACTAAAACAAGGTGCAAAAAGCGACCTTTATCAATTATACCGAAACTGCTCACTAGCAGTATTAGCTTCAGGCCTCATCAGCGATAGCTCTGAAGCACTATTTCATCGTTATGAATCCTTCAGCATCAATATATTACAACGCGAAAGAGGCATACAGATTGAGCTCATTGATCCGCCGATGAAAGCCTTCGTCGACGGTGAAATTATCACTGGTATTCAAGAGCACTTATTTGCTGTGCTGCGCGATATTATTTATATCAGCAATAAATACGAGAATTTAAAACACATAGATTTAAGCAATGCGACTCACATTACTAATGTAGTGTTTGATATTTTACGCAATGCTCAGGCAATCTCACCAATGAAAGATCCTAATGTGGTGGTCTGTTGGGGAGGACACAGTATCAACGCAGTTGAGCATCAATATACACGTGATGTGGGCTACCAACTGGGGCTACGCCGATTAGATATTTGTACTGGTTGCGGACCAGGCGCTATGGAAGGCCCAATGAAAGGTGCCGCTATTGCACATGCCAAACAAAGAGTACACAACGCCCGCTATATCGGTTTAACCGAGCCAAGTATTATTGCCGCCGAACCACCCAATCAAATCGTCAATGAATTGGTCATTTTACCCGACATCGAAAAACGCCTCGAAGCCTTTGTTCGTTTAGGCCATGGGATTGTTATTTTTCCTGGCGGAGCCGGAACGGCAGAAGAATTACTCTATTTTCTGGGTATCTTATTAAATAAAGACAATAGCGATTCATGTTTTCCACTGGTGCTAACGGGACCGGCTGAAAGTGCTGACTACTTTACTGTTATTGATGAATTTATTGGTGCCACGTTAGGCATTGAAGCACAAAGCAAATATCAAATTATTATTGATGATCCCGTCAAAGTGGCTCAAGTAATGAAACAAGGTATGGAGCAAGTAAAAGCCTATCGCAAACAAAAATGTGATGCGTACCAATATCAATGGTCATTAAAAATTGAACCCGAATTTCAATTACCCTTTGCACCAACCCATGAGGTTATGGCAAATTTAAATCTCTACTTTCAAGATAACAAAGCAGAACTTGCCGCCAACTTGCGTAAAGCATTTTCAGGAATTGTTGCCGGTAACGTAAAAGGTGACACAATCAAGTTGATCCAACAGTTCGGCCCCTTTAAGATTAAAGGTGATCCTAAACTCATGCTGATGATGGATAAGCTATTAAACGCTTTTGTTAAACAACAACGAATGAAACTGCCAGGAAGTGCTTACGTGCCCTGCTACAACATAATAAAAACCAATGAATAAATTACTCATTATTGATGGACTTAATCTGGTACGCCGTATTCATGCGGTGCTGCCAGATGAAAACGATATAGCCAGCGTACAAGAACGTGTGCTGGCCGCATCGAAAAAAATGTTGCTACAGCATCAACCCACGCATTGTATTGTTGTCTGGGACGGCAATGAGCCCTCTTGGCGCAAAACACTGTATAACGATTATAAAAAAGGTCGCAAACCAATGCCAACAGCATTAAGTGATGGCCTGGTAAATATCAAAGCGACTTTAGCCGAGCAAGACATTAACTCTTTCGATGCGCCATCAGAAGCTGACGATGTCATAGCGACTCTCGCGATGAAGATGATCAGTAACAGTGGTGAGGTTATCATAGTGTCAACCGACAAAGGCTTTAGTCAATTACCCAGCAAAAATCTCACCTTATGGGATCACTTTAATCAACAGTTTTTTGATGTTACAGAATACGGGAAAAAACTCGGAATAGAGCAATATCAAATGCTCGACTTTATTGCATTGGCCGGAGACAGTGGTAATAAAATTCCCGGCATTATGGGGATAGGTCCAAAATCAGCAGCCGACTTGCTCAACAAGTTCAGAACCTTAGCTAATTTATATCGTTCGCTAGACAACCTTGGCGCTAAACAAGCACTTAAGTTAGCGGAAGGAAAAGAAATCGCCCGCATTAGCTACAAATTAGCGCAGTTACAATGCAATATCCCGTTGAATATTAATTTGAAACAATTTAGAACTAAACCAATATCAAACTAGTGTAATAATAAATCATCCAATAATAAAAACGATCTTCATAGCATAACGGATTAAACGCATTATGAACTCAAAAGTAAGCTATATCATAGGTGGCATTTTCACAGCCTATTTGTTGTTTGTCGCTGTCGTCATTTTTGTTTATGAACCTCAACCAGAAGACCGAGCTTGGGACGATCGCCAAGCATTTAATTTACAAAAAATGAGTGACATTCACTTTGGCCAAAGTCTTGATGAGATCCGAACCTTATTAGGCAGCGCAGATTTTGTCGAAGCTAAAACGGGTGTTGATGGTCAATATCAAGTGATGTATTACCGCACCCATCATGTAAAGTCAGATGGCGAAACCACTAAAGAAGAATGTACGCCATTGTTGTTCAGAGATAATCTTTTAGTGGCATGGGGACAAGATACTCAGCAACAATATTTTGATGTGCCTATCGCAGGTAAAGCCCCGCTATAAATCTGTTTTCAACTCATCTAGGAACTCGCAGGCTCGCTAGAGGGCGGACTTTGTCCTGCTAGATCCTAGGTTTTAGGATCTAGCAGCGAAGCGCCCTAGCAGGGACGAAGTCACGCCCTATAACCTAGGAGCTAAGTGGCTTGGGTTTGTACTCCTGATAAGATTCGCCTTGGCGCAGCCAATCTGGAGCAGGTGTGCCTTTCAAATAATGATCAAAGTACTGCTTCATCTTAATACTGTAATCAAGCTTATTAGGATACTTTTTCAAATGGTGTGGCTCATCTTGATATTGTAAAAACACCACATCCTTCCCTGCGCGGCGCATAGCCAGATATAACTCAACGCCTTGTTCCCAAGGCACAGCATCATCTTTATCACCAAACATGATCATCATTGGAGTTTGAATACGGTCTACATAAAAAATAGGCGAGTTTTCTATGTATTTTTGCGGCGCAGCAAATAAACTTTCTCCGATTCGGCTCTGGCCAGTTTCGTATTGAAACTGTCTTGCTAAGCCTGACCCATGACGAATACCACTATAAGCACTGGTCATATTCGACACTGGTGCACCAGTAACAACCGCTTTAAAGATATTGGTTTGTGTTACCGCAAAAGCGCTTTGATACCCACCCCATGAATGCCCCTGAATACCCACGGCATCTGGATCAGTCACGCCCATTTCAATTAGCTTTTGTACTCCTGCAGTCAATGCTTTTACTGACGAAATGCCTGGATAACCAATTTCAAAACGGATATCGGGTAAGAAAATAGCGTAACCATTGTCTGCATACCATGCAAAATTTGGTCGGTGGTTGAGCTTCATATCAGGAAAAGCATATAACCTGTCACTCATAAAGCGGTAAAAATACACCAGCGTGGGATACTGTTTGCCTGCTTGATAATTTGCTGGTTTAATTAATACCCCGTCCATTTTGACACCATCGCCATCTCGCCAATGGACTAATTCTGCATTGCCCCAGTTAAATGGTTCTCGTTGTTTATCAAGCGTGGTTAACTGAACGGCTTTCTGTGGTGAGGTATTATCGGCAACATACAAGTCTGGATATAAGTCATAGCGCTGCTTTGTAAATACCACTGCAGCGGCTTTATTCGCTCTAGCCAGTAAGGTTAATTTGCTATTACTTTCAGTTAAACGACTCACACCAGCCACGCCGATTTTAGCGCTAAAAAAACCATCCGCTTTTGATAGATGATTATAGCCTTGCAACAACACAGTCTCAGCATTGTTAACGACCGCAGGTAATAATTCATCTTTTTTGACTAGGCCGACTAGCCTAAATTGAGTTTTCTGTTTACGCCCTTCCCCATTGGTCAACATAAAGCCTTGTTTTGATGCAGTATTAAACTGCCAGACATCATATTTGTCATATACCGTTATCGCACTATCGTCGGCCAACCAAGGACCAAAGCCGTAACCGGGAGCTGCGCTGGGATAATCATGGTCTTCATCAGCAAAAGGAGTCGCAATAGTTGCGCTTAAATTAACCCGACGCTGAGAGGCAACATCAAATAAAAATACGTTACCTTGTTGGTAATAAGCTAAGAACTTGGCATTGGGTGATAACGTCGGCATCGCATCACTGGGTTGCTGAGTTAACACTAGCGTTTTGTTACCGTTGTTAACGTCCACTAAATAGACATCGCGATAAAAGCCTGCCCAAGTCACCATCTTCTGATATGGCACATCTGAGCTGGCTAACAAGAAACGTGCTTGTTCGCCATAGGTCACATCAGGCACAACTTGGTCTGCTAATTGGACAACCTTATTTGAGTCCAGGTGTAAAACCGCTAGATAAGTGCGTTTTAATTCTTGCTCATATTCTTTAACTTCTTGAGGCTTAATTTTGGCATCATCACCATGCCAAATACGTAGCTGTTTTTTGGCGGTAATAATCTCAGGATTAAAGACATCATTTGGATTTTGATAATCAGCTAATTCAGCTTGCTGCCCTACTGTTGGCACTCGGCCAACAAATAAACGCTGACCATCTTTTGAAAACTGTAAGCTTGAATATTGGTTATATGTCCACTTCTTGGTCGGAGCAAACTGCTGTTGTTGATTATTTTGTACATCGAGTAACAACAAATTATGCTCTCGACCATAACGTAAAGCACTTGCCATGCCTTTAGTTACCGCAACATATTGGCCATTGTCGCTGATAGCTAATGCTTCAATATGTTCATTTTTACTGCTGTAAAGCGGACGCTGTTGTTGATTATCGAGCGTGACTAACACGACTTGGTGTAGTTGACTATCATCTTGGTTGACTACCGCAACCAAATGTTGTGCAACTTTATCAAAGGCAAATTGAGTCACATTCGATAATAATGTTTGTTGGTCAGTGGCTAAATTAATCAGCTGAATATCAGCGCCTTTATCGGCTTTTTCAGTTTGAGGCTGAGCAGAATCAGTCTTGGCGCTATGTTCAACAATACTCGCTTCAAGCGCTGATGAACCGGACTGAGCTGCTGGAGATGTTGTTTTAGTCTCTGTTGATTCAGCTTTAGCCACGTCAAACTTTAACACCAGAAAATGACCGTCATCGCTAAATACTGCGGAGTCGACCTTATCAAATTGCTGCTGCTTGCCATTTTCGGTGTTCAGTAACACCACTTGATGAGGCAAGTCGTCTTTCTTTTTCGTTTCTCGGTCAAATAAGCTCGCTTCAATTGTCGCTACAACAAATTTACCATCAGCACTGACTTGGACATTGGTGCCATTGGCAATTTCATATTGTTTACGATTATCACTAAAACGAATTAATGCACGACTATCGCCTCTATCAGGAGTAGCCTGTAAAGCAATCACTGCGCCATTATCAGAAATAACCGGCTGCTGAAGGGTTTCAAAATGCATAATGTCATCGAGAGACAATGCACGTTGGGGCGCCGCATGGGCGCTCAATGACAGACAGACTGCCAATGGAATTAAATTAAATAATTTCACAGTTTTCCTCTAATAGTTCCCATAGTCCATAACTGGAACAGATTATCGTAATGGGCTCGTAAATAGATCATCTTTAATCTTAACGAGTCAACAGTTGACTTAAGCAGTCTGTAATCGATTTAACGCATTGCATTCGACCAAGGTCGTCTATATAAAAAAAGCTCACCGAATAAGCTAATGCACGACAATAAAACATAAACCGACCAACATCATTCAGCCTTGAGATGCTTTACACGTAAACAATTTGTAATAAAGGTTCATAGTAAAACAATCAAATTAGAATTGACTTAAAAATAACGGAATTAATGTGATAATACTCACTATTTTCTGTAAATAAACATTAAAAGTCGTTAAAATACGCCGCAGAAAAACGACGCTTTTTATCGTCACCTAGCCGTGTCATGTATACGGTCTATCAATTGCAGTAACCACAACCGTGGAAGGACTATTCATGTCAAAACGTACAATAACCGTGATCCCAGGTGATGGGATTGGCCCAAGCATTATCGATTCAGCATTAAAAATCCTCGACAAAGCAGGATGTAACTTTGAATATGAATTTGCAGATGCAGGGTTAACGGCGTTAGAAAAGCACGGTGAATTAGTACCACAACGTACTTTAGATCTTATCGAGAAAAACCGGATTACTCTTAAAGGTCCGTTAACCACTCCTGTGGGAGAAGGTTTTACCTCTATTAATGTGAGCTTACGTAAGAAGTTTGCCCTTTATGCCAACGTGCGCCCAGTGATTTCATTTAAAGGCACTCAAGCGCGTTATGAAAACATTGATATTATTACCGTGCGTGAAAACACTGAAGGTATGTACTCAGGTTTAGGACAAAAAATCTCTGATGATGGTCAAACTGCAGAAGCGACGAGTATTATTACCCGTCAAGGCGCAGAACAAATCACCACCTTTGCTTACGAGCTTGCACGTAAAGAAAATCGTAAAAAAGTGACTATCGTTCATAAAGCTAACATCATGAAATCAACCTCAGGTTTATTCTTGAAAGTGGCACGTGAAGTGAGCTTACGTTACCCAGACATTACCACTGAAGAAATGATTGTTGATGCTACTTGCATGAAACTGGTTATGAATCCTGAAAACTTTGATGTTATCGTGACGACAAACCTATTTGGTGACATCTTGTCAGACCTATGTGCAGGTCTAGTGGGCGGTTTAGGCATGGCACCGGGCGCAAATATTGGTCGCGATGCTGCGATTTTTGAAGCGGTACACGGCAGTGCTCCTGATATTGCAGGCAAAAACTTAGCCAATCCTACATCCGTTATTTTAGCCTCGATTCAAATGCTAGAATACCTAGGCATGTCTGATAAAGCTGAAATGATCCGCAGTGCAGTATCGGCAGTGATAGAAGAAGGCGATCGTACGACTCGCGATTTAGGCGGTACTCACGGCACGACCGATTTTACTCAAGCAGTACTGGATCGTTTAGTCTAGAACTAAGCGTACGGCTGACGGTTTATTCAGCTCATCAGCGATTAATCTGCTCAGCCATTCACCAAAAAGCCCCTTATGCACTAATGCATAAGGGGCTTTTTGTTAGCGATACTATTGCATGCTTATGCGTAGCTCACACCCTTTTCTGGGAAAATCCATAAATGTACCGTCACTTCATCACGATCATGATAAAGGTGTTTGCACTGCATTTTAAAATCGATTTCATTTTCAGTTAAAATGGTGGCCATGGTTTCTAAGATAGTGCTCACTTCTTTATAGCGGCTCTTCATTGGTAATTTAAGATTAAAAATAGCTTCTTTAAACCAGCCATTAATTGCCCATGCTTCCATTAACTCAGCAACACGAGCAGGCTTTTCAACCATGTCACACACTAACCAATAAATATTTTTACGTGGCGGCTCAAAACGAAAGCCATCGGCACGGTAATGCTTCACTTGGCCGGTTTCCATCAATTTTGGATCCATAGGACCATTGTCAATGGCCGCAACCATCATGCCACGACGAACTAATTGGTAGGTCCAACCACCAGGGCAAGCCCCTAAGTCAACCGCATTTAGGCCACTGCGACAGCGAGTTTCTTGTTCTTCTTTAGTTAAAAAAGCACCGAAGGCTTCATCTAACTTAAGGCTTGAGCGACTCGGCGCATCCGTAGCCATTCTTAAGCGCGGGATCCCCATAAAATGTGGTGAACTATTATGGCTTAAGGAATACCCCGCATACGCTTTACCAGGTCCAATGAAACACACATGAATAATTGGACGACGGTCATTTTCAGCATTGAGCAATGCGCCACTCTTTTTTAGCCCTTGGCGAAGCGGTACGGTCAATTTACGACAAAATGCCGATAATTCTTTAGCTTCATTTGTATCAGGTGTTTCAACACGCAGCTCGCCACACTTTGACAATTGGGCAAGTGAAGCCACAATCGGCCCAACGCGATCTTGTTCAGGTAAATCAGTCAACAACTCACCGGCAGCAAACATTTGTCGCGCAAACACTAATGAACTAAGCGCTAAATCCTTGGCTAACGTATCGGCACCATTATCATCAAAACATTGATAGATAACATAAGCATCGTTGAGATTTGTTTTTACAAAGCCACCGACGTTTAATTCTGCAGCACGTTGTTGAATTTCTGCCGCACAATCTTTTTCATAGCCTGAGCGACAAAATAGGAATAGGTTTTTCATTTGGAGCCTTAGCGTAAGGATATTCGCATAACCGCGAGATAATAATCCCGCCATTATACCCAAAAATACTCGAGGTGGGAGAATTTACCCAAGCCATTATTCAGGCGATTTTGTATGCCAAATTGCCGCGGCAAATAACAACCAACCGACTAAGAAGCATAATCCTCCGATTGGCGTAATTGGACCAATCCATTTAGCGCCCGTAAAAGCATAAAGGTATAACGAACCTGAAAAAAATATTATCCCAGCAATAAAGCTATAAGCAGCCCAATTGATCAACTTAGATGGGATCCAATGGGCAGAAAAAGCCAAAGCAATCAATCCGAAGGTATGATAAAACTGATAGTCGACCCCGAGTTTAAAAATGTTCACCAGCTCTGGTGGGGCGATAGTTTTAAGTCCGTGAGCAGCAAAAGCCCCCAGTGCTACGGCCAGAAAACCACTAAAAGTGGCAAAGAGTAATAGACCTTTATTCATCTTACTTAACCTCATACAACATAAACTAATCATCCATCATACTACCGAAGCAAGCTCATTTTCGAGACTTAAGCCATCACCATGTGTATCAGAGCTGTAATTAAGTTGCTACTGGCGTTGATACCGATATCAGCATAATAGACAAACCATATAGCACTTAAGCATTAGCCTAATTGCGAAATAAACTGCCGAATGTACTCAATAGCATGATTAAGATTGTCCTCGAGGGTAAAACCTGACGATTTTCGCGGTTGCAAACTATGATCACCATCACCAATCCAACACACTTGAGTATGCTCGCCTAACGTCCATGTAGGCACTTGCTGAACATCGCCAAACTTATCTCGCTCACCCTGCACAATTAACATCGGTAGAGCATTATGCACAATAGGATCAAGACGCGGTTCGCCACCTTTGAGGGGAATAAACGGGTAACCTAAACAGACTATGGCTGCCACTTTACTCATGACATCATCAAGTCCGGGCTGTTGTCGTTGATAATCGGTACTGGTCAATGTCGCTGACATCCGCCCGCCCATAGACTTACCCACCAGGATGATTCGCTGACAGTTGATCTGACCAAGGGCGATTTTTTGCTTAATGTCCTGTAGCACTTGTTCATAGTGCGCGAGGAGTTTAGGCGCTCTATCAGGCGGACGTCGTTTTCCATCTTGCATATTGGCTTGCATATACAAAAAATTAAATCGATACACTTGATAGCCTTGCGCGATTAACTTATCCGTCATCGTCGCCATATACTCATGATGCATATTGGCACCCGCACCATGAGCAAAAACAATCAAAGTATCACTTTTAGGGCCTTGTAATAGGGAGTCGTGGGCCAACATCCTGGTATTATCCGGTAAGCAGCTCACTTCGAGACTCCTCTGCAAACATGTCCACCATCCACTCTCTAAAGGCTGAAATTTTGCCTATTTCAGAATGGTTTTGTTGGCAGACTAAGTAATAGGCATCTTTGCTAACCAATACTTCAGAAAACGGACACACTAAGCGCCCCGCTTTAATGTCTGGCCGAGCAAGTACGCTATAACCTAAAGCAACCCCTTGACCATGCGCTGCAGCTTGCAATACCAATGAAGAATGGCTAAATATCGGCCCTTGATTGACATTAATATCTGTCACGCCACATTGCCTAAACCATGCCTGCCAATCCTGACGGTTAGAGTCGTGCAGTAGGGTATGAAACTTCAAATCGCTCGGTAGGGTTAGTGGCTTAGGACCATTGAGTAAGAGTGGCGAACATACCGGAATAAGCACTTCATTACGCAATTTGTCTGCACGTAAACCCGGCCAATTTCCTTGACCATAATAGATAGCGACATCAACATCATCAGTTAACGAACTTGCATCACTGTCTACCGCTTTAATACGAACATCAATATCAGGATTTTTTTCACTAAATTTAGCTAAACGCGGCACTAACCATTGGATAGCAAAACTCGGTGACATACTCACAGTTAACGAACCGACGGCACTACGAGCAAGCAAGCGATTAGTCGCTTCTCCTAGCTCAATAAAAATATCTTTAATGTCCAGAAAATAGCTTTGGCCCTCTTCTGTTAACAATAATGATCTATTTTTACGTCTAAACAGCTTTAGCCCTAAAAAATCTTCTAACGCCTTAATTTGATGACTCACAGCAGCTTGAGTGACAAACAACTCTTCTGCAGCGCGGGTAAAGCTCAAATGTCTTGCTGCAGCTTCAAATGCTTTAACTGCATTCAAAGGAGGTAATCGTCTAGACATAGTGATCAATCTCTCGGTTTATAATTAGTTTTTCTAATGATTATGGTTATTTTTTGTCGTTTGTAAAGAACACTGTGTTTGGTTAAATTAGCAGCATTAAAAATACCGTTGGACACTCTCTACGACGTAACTGGGATGGTCCGCCAAATGTGATTCATTAGCCTGGAGGCTCACCCCTATGTTCAACCTAAATACTCTGTTTGCAGTTGCGCTGACATCCATCATCGGATTATCAACAGCCCAAGCAACTGAACTAGAACCTATCGATATGGCCGATTTACATGCTGAACTATCGCAAAGTATTGAAGCCATGCAAATCGATATTAATAACGATGTTAACAGCATTCTTGTTGCTGACAATGAACAACAACAAAAAACTTCACAAGTGGTCCAAGCAAACTAATACGATTGTGATTTAGCCTGTTATCCAAACAATAAAAAAAACCGCATTCAATGCGGTTTTTTTACGTCTGTTACATGCAAACTTAAAAAGTATGCTGATTCAACTTGCTATGACCTAAATACTCATACAGATAAAAGCGGCCAACACACGCGCAAACCGCTCCTGTGGTTAAGGGCGATACACTTTAACGTTCGTATAGCCTTGCTCAACAAGGTATAAAGCCTGCAATTTACTCATAACCCCACGGTCACAATACAATAAATACGTTTTAGACTTATCTAAGTCAGCAAATTGTGTCGCTAATTTAAAGAATGGAATCGCTTTAATCATCACATTATCGATCAATAATGGGCTTCGCTCTTCTTCTTCTGGAGCGCGAACATCAATGATGATCTCACCTGATGCCACATTGTTAACCGTTTCGGTCTCGGTAACTTGTTGATTCATTTCAGCCTCTATATCACGAATATCCATCACGACAGCAGATGCAACCACCCGTTCGATTAAGTCTTCGGAGAATTTCATCTCTTCGGCTTCAACCTTAGACAATATCGCTTTAACCGTAGGCTTTTGTGAAATAACCCCACAATACTCAGGAATCGACTTCGCAAAATCTTCAGTGCCAATAATACGGCTCTGATTAATAATATCTTGTTTATCCATTGTGATCAGCGGACGTAAAATCAGTAACTCAGTACTCCGATCAATCACATTTAAGTTAGTCAGTGTTTGGCTAGAAACTTGTCCTAAGCTTTCTCCGGTAACTAAGGCTTGAATACCAAATTTATCAGCGATTCGAGTAGCTGCTCGCATCATTACACGCTTAAGTACTACACCCATTTGACCATTATCAATACGCTCAAGAATCTCTTCAACAACAGGCTCAAATGGCACAGAGATAAAACGTACTTTATGCGACTCACCATATTTTTTCCATAAATGATAAGCCACCTGCTTAACACCTATCTCATGCTGAGCGCCACCTAGATTAAAGAAACAATAATGAGTACGCGCACCTTTCTTAATAAACTGAAAACTTGATACACCAGAATCGAAACCACCCGAAATAAGCGACAACACATCTTCTTGAGTTGCCATTGGGAAACCACCCAGACCTTCTATACGGCGTTCGACCATGTAAAGCTTATCTTGATCGATTTCAAGATTAACGGTCACATCTGGATTTTTAAGTTTTACCCCTAGTGCATCCGTATGCTGATTTAATCCGCCACCCACATATCGCTCAACATCAATTGAATTAAAATCATGCTTACCAGAACGTTTTACGCGAACACAAAATGTTTTACCGGCAATTTCGTCACGGTATATTGGTAATGTTTGCTGGTAAATATGATCAATAGAATCAAAGCTGTATTCACTGACCTGTACGATGTGAGCAATACCTGGAATGCAAGATAATCGGTCTGCAAATGCATCACACAATTCCGGTTTATCAATTGGTACCTTGACTACAATACGATCGTATTGACGCAGAACTTTGGCACCTTCATCGACGTTTTTTAGTACATTACGGATATTGGTTTCGAGCATCTTAGTAAAGCGCACTCTTACAGACTTGCTCTTCATCATGATTTCAGGGTACAGCTTTACAATAAACTTCATCAGGGTTCCACAGGTATCACCATCAAATAGCACCACACTCGGTTTTGCTAAGTAAAAAGGACAGTAATGCCTTGATAATAAATTAAAAAACAACACAGATCTATTTGCTAGATGTGTAGATAATCCAGTAAATAGCATAACTTATGCAATAATCTGCCAATTATACCAAATGATGTCTATTAACCAAACATATTCACTTTTTTATCTATTTTTTGTAAATGAAACGGCTGTTAAAGCACATTTTTGACACAAAAAAGCGCAATCTATTTAACCTTCATAGACTGCGCTAATAATGATGTAAACTGATGAGTTGTTACTATTGCGAGACTACAATTTCATTCGACTCTTTAGGCTTACCTTGCTCGATAGAAATTTCAACGCGACGATTTCTTGCTCTATTCTCACTAGAATCATTAGCCACTAAGGGCCGATTAGATGCCTCTCCAACCACTTTCATTCGTGTCTCATCAAAGCCGGGGACTTTTCTTAACTCATGAGCTACGGAAACAGCACGTTGACTTGATAGCTCCCAGTTTGAACTGTACAGCTCATTACTAATGTCGGCCCCGTCAGTGTGACCGGATACCGTAATCACCCCGGGAACATCTTTTAATAATTCACCAATAGAGCGCACTATGGGTTTGAACTTAGGTTGTAAAAAGCCAGAACCAGATGCAAACGAGCCTTTTTCACGAATACGAATAATAATTTGCTGACCTAAAGACTCAATCTCAATCGCACCATCGACGATTTCTTCATTAAGCTTTTCAGCCATTTTCTTAACTTGCTCGTTAATATTTTCTTGTGAAGATGCAGCATCTTTTTTAACCGCTTCAGCTTCTTGCTGCGCTGTTGCTGCGGCATTACCGCCACGCTGTTCACCGCTTTGTTTTTGGGTTCCGCCAGCATTGTCATCTTCGCCGGCCTGATATTCTATGGTCGGTTGAGTCATTTCATTAGTCTGTTGATTAATGATCTCAATAGGCGTGGGATCGGGTCGACCAGGGCGAAATTCCAATGCAATAACAGAGGTGCCTTTGGGGATATCTTTTACTTCAACTTTGTTTTGCACCCCAAATGCATACTTCATTGAACCGGCAATTTGCTTAAATTTCATCACGTCCATTTCAGAGAACGCTAATAACAACACGAAGAAGCACATAAGCAATGACATTAAGTCTGCAAAGGTGGCAAGCCACATGGGGGCGCCTGCTGGTGGACAATCACACTTGGCCTTAGCCATGAGTTACTCTCCGTCCGTTGTATCGATTTTTCTTAATTTTTCAGCCAAATAATTCTTCAGGAAGCCTTCGATCACCCGTGGATTTTGTCCATCTTGAATAGCTAATACCGCATCCATAATAAGATTACGATTAAGCAATTCTTCGTTCATACGTAATGATAATTTATCCGCCATTGGGATAGCGATCATGTTGGCGATCACTGCGCCATAAAGTGTCGTTAGCAAAGCGACCGCCATTGATGGCCCAATGGATTTTGGATCATCCATGTTAGATAACATCGCCACCAAGCCGACAAGTGTACCAATCATTCCCATTGCAGGGGCTACATCACCCATGGCTTTAAAAATGCCAATACCGGTTTTATGCCGCTCTTCTGTCAAGGTAATGTCTTTTTCTAGCGCATTACGCACGACATCGCCATCATGGCCATCAACCAACATATCGACAGCTTTCTGCATAAAGCTGTTAGTTATAACCGCCTCTTCTAATGCTAAGAAGCCCCCTTTACGGGCTGCATCAGCCATGGTGACAGCTTGTTCGATTAAATCTTCAGGTTTGTCTAATTTGAACATGAAGGCTTTCATGCCAATCTTTATCGAACCTAAAAATTGTTTTAGGTTAAATTTCATCATCACAACAAATAATGAGCCAGCAACAACAATCAAAATTGACGGTACATCGATAAATAATCCGATACCACCACTAGTCACCATCGCACCAATAATAAATGCAAAAGCACCAATAATACCTATTAGGGTAGCTAAATCCACAACCTCTCCTCAATCGCAGTCATTGCGCTGCCTATTTGTGCCGCTTTATCGTGCTGTGAGCACATACTGTATAACCTGAACAACGGGGCATATTGTTGCTTAACTATATTGCCCATCGTTATGTATTACAGCAACAGTTTCAATACTATTTTATGCTATCAATTTTAAATTATGACTTGTTATCGGACAAACTCGGCTCAAGTTTAGCTTGTTTTTGCACATTCTAAACAAAATTCAATAACAAAGCGTGCTGTTGAGCAAATATCCAGCGACTGTATTTGACCGATACGCTGGGCTGATATACCTTGTCACTCGCGTAATGAAAGGAATATTAATTGTGGCAAAAAAACCAGAAAACCTCAGTTTTGAACAATCATTAACTGAACTTGAAACCATTATTGCTCATTTAGAGCAAGGCGAAGTGTCTCTGGATGACGCGCTTAAACAATTTGAGCGTGGTATTAAGTTAGTCAGACAAAGCCAAGCAAAACTTGAACAAGCACAGCAAAAAGTCTCTATATTACTAAATGAAGATGATGCTGAATTTGTGCCATTCACTGTTGAAAGTGAATAATCGTCACAGAGTGTGTATTAAATAATAGGTCTTGATACGTGTTAGCTGAAGCGATAACAACATACCAAAAGCGCGTTAATGTTACTCTTAACGAGCATTTAACTTTGCTTGATGATGCCGCCCCAGATTTAAAAGCAGCCATGCTGCATGGGGCATTATTAGGCGGTAAACGCATTAGACCATTTTTGGTCTACAGTGTCGGTGATATGCTGGGTGTCAATATCAATGCGCTGGATAAAGCTGCCGCAGCCATTGAATGTATTCATGCATATTCTTTAATACATGATGACTTACCGGCTATGGACAACGACGCACTTCGTCGTGGTCAACCCACGGTACATGTTGCCTTTAATGAAGCCACTGCAATTCTTGCTGGAGACGCACTTCAAACATTAGCGTTTGAAATTATCACCGCTCCGAGCAATGACTTACACCCAAAGCAGCAAATCGCCATGGTGAGAGCACTTGCCAAAGCCTCTGGGTACCAAGGCATGTGTGGTGGACAAGCAATTGATCTTAGTGCTACCGATCACAGTATCAATATAGAAAGATTAACCGAATTACATAATAAAAAAACCGGTGCGTTAATTACTTGTGCCGTAGAGCTCGCGTTGATTGCTGCAGATATACCCGATGAGCACTATCAACTCATGATGAAATACGCTCACACGCTTGGATTAGCTTTTCAAGTTCAGGATGATATTTTAGATATCACCGCAAGCACTGAAGAGCTAGGAAAACCCCAAGGCAGCGATCAGCAATCGAATAAAAGCACTTTTCCGAAACTACTCGGTCTCGATGGTGCCAAAGCCTGTGCAGAACAACTAATACAAGATGCACTATCAGCGCTGACTAAATTACCATACAATAGCCAGTTAATTGCAGACTTCGCCCACTACATTATTGAGCGAAGATTATAATAAAGAGTCAGACAATCTCGCTATGAGCTTCGATATTTCTAAATTCCCAGTACTAGCAAAAGCTAATACACCAGAAGAATTGAGGAAGTTACCTCAAGGTTTACTTCCACAAGTGTCTGATGAACTCAGACAGTTCTTACTTCAGTCTGTTGGTATTTCTAGCGGACATTTCGCTTCTGGCTTAGGCACAGTTGAATTAACTGTGGCACTTCATTACGTCTACAATACCCCATTCGATCGATTAATTTGGGACGTAGGCCATCAAGCTTATCCACACAAAATACTCACTGATCGTCGCGAACAGATGCACACCATTCGCCAAAAAAATGGCTTACATCCTTTCCCATGGCGTGAAGAAAGCCCATACGATACCTTTAGCGTAGGCCACTCAGGCACTTCTGTGAGTGCAGCATTAGGTATGGCGATCGCTGCTGAAAAAGAAGCTGTGGGTCGTAAAGTGGTTGCCGTCATTGGTGATGGCGCCATGACAGGCGGTATGGTGTTTGAAGCCCTTAATCATGCGGGCGACTTGCACAATGACATGCTGGTGGTACTTAATGATAACGAAATGTCGATTTCTGAAAACGTTGGTGCACTGAATAACCACTTAGCACAACTGATGTCAGGACGTTTTTATACCACCATTAGAGAGAACAGTAAAAAGGTCCTTAAAGGGATGCCAGTCATTAAAGAAATGGCTAAGCGTACTGAAGAACACCTTAAAGGCATGGTTGTGCCTGCAACGCTATTTGAAGAACTAGGGTTTAATTATATTGGCCCTATAGATGGTCACGATGTCGATTCGCTCGTTGAAACCATGCGTAATATGCGTAACCTCAAAGGTCCACAGATACTGCATATCATGACTAAAAAAGGTCGTGGTTATGAACCTGCTGAAAAAGATCCTATCGGCTGGCACGCAGTGCCTAAATTTGATCCAAGCCTGTTTAAGAAACCGACCACTAAACCAGGTTTACCTACGTTTTCACAAGTGTTTGGTAAATGGTTATGCGACATGGCAGCCACAGACGAGAAGTTAGTGGCTATCACTCCTGCTATGCGCGAAGGTTCTGGCATGGTTGAATTTTCACAACGCTTCCCAAGCCAATATTTTGATGCTGCGATTGCCGAGCAACATGCGGTCACCTTATCCGCAGGATTTGCCTGTGCAGGACTAAAGCCTGTGGTCGCCATATATTCGACCTTCCTGCAGCGCGGATACGATCAACTTATTCACGACGTAGCTTTGCAACGTTTACCGGTATTATTTGCTATTGATCGCGGCGGTATTGTGGGAGCCGATGGCCCTACCCATCAAGGTGCATTCGATTTAAGCTTTATGCGCTGTATTCCGAATATGATCATTATGGCGCCATCAGATGAAAATGAATGTCGCCAAATGCTCTATACCGGGTATTGTTACCAAGATGGTCCTACGGCGGTGCGATATCCACGCGGTTTTGCCACGGGTGCTGAACAAGTAGAAAGTATGATGGCATTGCCTATCGGTAAAGGGGTATTAACCCGACAAGGTCAGAAAATTGCGATTGTTAACTTTGGTACCACACTTGAAGCAGCGACTGATGCGGCTGAAAAGCTGGATGCCACGGTTGCTGATATGCGCTTTGTTAAACCACTGGATTTAAGCTTGCTTGAACAACTCGCCAACAGCCATGATGTTATTGTAACGGTAGAAGAAAATGCGATTATGGGTGGTGCAGGCTCAGGAGTGATTGAAGCATTACATAAAATGCGGATTGTGAAACCCGTGTTACAAATTGGCTTACCTGATGAGTTTATTGAGCACGGTGCGCCAGATGAGATAATCGCAGATCTGCAACTCGATGCAGCAGGTATTTTAGCCCAAATCCAAGCCTTTATGGCTAAGGTTTAACGGCGGTTACGTGTGCTATGAGCATGACTCGCTGATGATGCTAATAAAAAAGGACTGAAAATTCAGTCCTTTTTTGTGTCTATTGATTCAGTCTTTCGACCTTGTATCGGCTTAAACGTTAAGCTTCAACATCCACACTTGCACCGCCTTGAGATACCATTACCATAGCAGGTCGCAATAAACGGTCGTTCAGTAAATACCCTTTCTGCATGACCATCATCACAGTGTTAGCTGGAAACTCAGCACTAGGCTGCATACCGATAGCTTGATGATGTTCAGGGTTAAATGCTTGACCCTGAGGATTAACTTGGGTTACGCCGAACTTAGCCACTGACGTTAAAAAGCCTTTCATTGTCAGGTCAACACCTTCATAAATCGCCTTGGTGGCTTCATCTTCAGGATTGGTTCCCTGTAAGGCACGTTCCATATTATCGATGACAGGTAACAGTTCGTTAGCAAACTTCTCTAAGGCAAACTTACGCGCTTGCTCGACATCTTTTGCCGCGCGAGTACGGATGTTCTGTGTTTCTGCTGCTGCGCGCATTTCAACATCTTTACGCTCAGCTAACGCAGCTTCAGATTCTGCCAGTAGTTGCTCTAATTCTTCAATACGAAAATTTGCTTGGGTTAATTCATCCATCAAACTAACTTCATCAGCCGCGACTTCAGAAGTAATTTGATCTTCTACTTGATCTTGCGATGTATTGTTCGATTCGTTGCTCATGTTCGCTCCAGCTCATAAATGCGTTATTTCGTATTCTACGACAATAAATAAAGTGGCCATTTGCTGAAAATTAACAGCAAATCTCACACTTCTAATAAGTTTGAGTATATTATGGGGATCAATTCTTATGTTTCAAGGCCTAAAGGCATAACAAACGCGAATATGACTAAATTGTTCCAGACTATCGGACTCATCGGCAAACCACATCATCAAGGGACTAACCTCACGTTAACCCGATTGCATCATTGGTTGAGCATGCAGGGCTTTAAAGTTATCGTTGAAGGACGGGTATCTTCAGAGCTGGGGCCTGATGTTTGTTCAATGGACCTGCTTGAAATGGGTGAGCATTGTGATCTAGCTATCGTCGTTGGCGGTGATGGCAATATGCTGGGTGCCGCAAGGGTATTAGCACGTTTCAACGTGGCAGTTATTGGGGTAAACCGAGGTAATTTAGGCTTTTTAACCGATTTGCCACCTGATAATTTCGAAGAAGCTTTATCCAAAGTACTTGGCGGCGAATTTGAAACCGAAAACCGTTTTTTACTCGAGGCCGAAGTTCATCGCCACGGAAAAATAACCGCAAGTAATACCGCGGTGAATGAAGCTGTGCTCCATCCGGGCAAAATTGCTCATATGATCCAGTTTGAAGTGTATATTGACGACCAATTTATGTATAGCCAACGCGCAGATGGCATGATTGTCTCGACACCAACAGGTTCTACGGCATATTCATTATCAGCAGGTGGGTCAATTTTAACCCCTAATCTACAAGCTCTGATTTTAGTGCCCATGTTCCCGCACACCTTGTCTTGCCGCCCCATAGTCGTCGATGCATGCAGTACGATTAAATTAGTCGTGTCACCTGATAACGGTGAAAACCTTGAGGTCAGTTGTGATGGCCACGTCCATTTAGCGGTATTACCTGGTGATGAAATCTTAATTCGCCGTTCAAATGAACGCCTAAGACTTATTCATCCCAAAGGACATAATTATTTTCACGTATTGCGCAATAAATTAGGCTGGGGCAGTAAACTTTTCTAACAGTTTGATCTAAGTCACAGCCAACCTCCCTTTCCAGTGAGCTTCTTCACATTACCAAATACTAATTAATTATATTGTAAAGCCAATCGAAAACTCGTTTGGTTTACTCTATATGACCTGTTGCATCCTTAAAAAGCGTGATCTCAAACACGCACTTAATAACCTCATACTGACTCGCCTCACAGTTCTGTCGACGATTACACTTTCTCGTGTATTAGATGATCTCGATCAACATCCTTAACACTTAAATAACGTCTATTACGCCCTAGTTAGCCAAATGCTAACAAATAATAACAATTCAATACCCACTTATAGTGATTCGAGGTATGCATGACAATATTACAGATACTAGCAAGCTTAACCCCCATTATTAGCGTAATGGTATTTTTGGTGCTTATGCGCTTACCAGCGTCCAAAGCAATGCCCATATCAATGGTTGCTACAGGCCTTGTAGCAATGTTTATATGGCAAATGGATACACAACTTCTTGCCGCTTCGGTTGTTGAAGGTCTTCTTGCTGCACTAACACCGCTAACCATTATTTTTGGCGCGGTGTTTTTATTAAATACCCTTAAATATTCTGGCGCCATGGACACTATTCGTTCAGGCTTTACTAACATTAGTGCCGATGCACGTGTTCAGGTCATTATTATTTGTTGGTTGTTTGGTTCGTTTATTGAAGGTTCCGCTGGCTTTGGCACACCTGCAGCAATCGGTGCACCGCTGCTAGTGTTACTCGGTATTCCCCCTATTGCAGCTGCAGTAGTCGCCTTGATTGCGGATTCAACATCGGTATCATTTGGCGCAATTGGCTTACCAGTTCTATTTGGGATGGAGCAAGGTCTAACTGAAGGCGGCGTTAACATGGCAGCAGCGCAAATTGCTGAACATGGTGGCACTTTTGCAGGTTACGCACAGTTTATCGCTAAACATATGATCACCATTGACTTATTTACGGGTACATTAATTCCGTTAGTGATGGTGTGTGTGTTAACTGGCTTTTTTGGTCGAAACAAATCAATCAAAGAAGGCTTACAAGTTTGGAAATTCGCCATATTTGCAGGTTTCGCCTTTACGATACCAGCATGGTTAATTAACTATTTTGCAGGCCCTGAATTCCCATCCGTTATTGGTGCTCTTGTGGGCATGGCGTTAGTTATCCCTGTCGCTAGAAAAGGCTGGTTACTGCCGGCAAAACCTTGGTGTGACTTCAGCGAAAACGATCATAAATCAGATGAAGAAATAGCCCTAAACCAAACACCAGTTAAATTTTCACAAATTGCCGCTTGGTCTCCATACATCATTATGGCCGCGTTGTTAGTTTTATCCCGCGTGGTTGTTCCATTTAAAACCTGGTTACTCGGCTTTAATATCAGTTGGACGGGTTTATTAGGTACCGAGCTTAAAGCAGGTTTTGCAACCTTGTATGCGCCTGGTATTTTCTTTGTCGTCGTGTGTTTATTCGGTTTTATGTTATTTAAAATGAAACCTGCCACGATGAAGCAATCAATTACCGTATCGTGCAAATCGATGTTGCCTACCATTATTTCACTCGGTGCATCTGTACCTATGGTGAAGATATTCCTTAACTCAGGTGAAAATGGTGCAGGTCTAGCTTCAATGCCTGTGGCTTTAGCGGACTTATTGGCTAATAGCATGGGCTCAGTATGGGCTTGGGTTTCGCCTATCGTCGGTATTTTTGGTGCCTTTTTGTCTGGTTCTGCAACCTTCTCAAACATGATGTTTTCAGGCCTACAGTATTCTGTTGCCGACAATATTGGTATGAATCACGCCATCGCACTCGCACTTCAAGGTATTGGGGCAAATGCGGGTAACATGATGTGTGTCATGAACGTTGTTGCTGCTGCAACAGTTGTGGGTATGGCTGGACGTGAATCTGAAATTATTCGTAAAACAATGCCTATCGCAATTGGATATGCCTTAGTCGCAGGTACCATTGCCGTTCTCTGGGGTGGATTTTAATTCACTGTAAAGTGGCTTCTATTCTAACGATAACAATACAGCAGGCACACTATTCCTGCTGTATATTCAAATATTAAGAGAGCATATTATGACGATTAATTATCAAGTAGTGATGGACATGTTAACGTCACAACTGGGAAGCCAGGCCGTATCTAACGATCCAGTGCGTCGTTTTGCTTGGTCTACAGATGCCAGTTATTTTCGGATTGTACCTGAAATTGTGGTACATGCTGATACTCCAGAACAAGTTAAAATAACCCTCAATATTGCCAATGCACATAATGTCCCTGTGACCTTCCGCGCCGCGGGCACCAGTTTGTCTGGCCAGGCTATTGGTGAAGGCATTTTACTTATTTTGGGTCATGATGGTTTTAGAAACATAGACATTAGTGAAGATAAAACATCGATCACTCTAGGTGCAGCAGTCATTGGTTCTGATGCCAACATGGCATTAAAACCCTTCAATAAAAAAATTGGCCCAGATCCAGCAACATTAGCCTCGGCTCAAATTGCGGGTATGGTAGCAAACAACGCATCTGGCATGTGTTGTGGTACGGCTCAAAACAGTTATCAAACAATTAAGTCTGCTAAGTTAATGTTCGCCGATGGAACTGAACTCGATACGGGTTGCCCAGATTCTAAAGCGGCATTTAGTCAATCGCATTCAATGTTACTTGCAGCATTAACCGATTTAGCACAGCTCACAAAGAACAATCCAACCTTATCAGCCAGAATCCGTAAGAAGTTCTCAATTAAAAATACCACGGGTTACAGCATTAATGCACTGGTGGATTTTAGTGACCCATTCGATTTAATTAATCACTTAATTGTTGGCTCGGAAGGTACACTCGCGTTTGTTAATGAAGTGACTTATCACACAGTTGAAGAAGCGCAATTTAAGGCTTCTGCCATGGCAGTATTTTTTAATATGGAAGATGCCGCCAGAGCGGTTCCCCCTATTAAAGGCGATAGTGTTGCCGCAGCAGAATTGCTTGACTGGGCATCAATTAAGTCGGTTACCGGTAAAACCGGTATGCCGAAGTGGTTAAGTGATTTACCTGAAGGTTCGGCTATTTTATTGATTGAGTGTCGCGCTAATGATCCACAAACATTAGTGAAATACACTGAAGATGTTATTCAAAAAATTGCCCATATTGACACCGAACGCCCAACAGAATTTAGTAATGATCCAGTGGTATTTGGCCAGTATTGGGCAATGCGCTCAGGTTTATTCCCTATTATTGGTGGTGCAAGACCAAAAGGTACATCCGTCATTATTGAAGATGTAGCATTCGAATTACAGCATTTAGCCAGTGCAGCGTCAGACTTAACCGCCTTGTTCCATAAGCACGGTTACCCTGAAGGGGTAATTTATGGCCATGCCTTAGCCGGTAACTTCCACTTTATTATCACGCCTACATTTGCCTCACAAGATGACATCAATCGCTTCCAAGGCTTTATGAAAGATGTCGCTGACATGGTGATCAATAAGTACGACGGTTCGATGAAAGCAGAACATGGTACCGGTCGCGCTGTAGCCCCGTTTGTTGAAATGGAATGGGGTACTGACGCTTACACGTTAATGAAGCAAATCAAACAAATATTCGACCCAAGTAAACTGTTAAATCCAGGAGTTATCCTTAACGATGATAGCTTGGTACATGTTAAAAACATCAAACCTTGCCCTATTGTTGATGATTTCGTCGACAAATGTATTGAGTGTGGTTTTTGCGAGAAAACATGTCCGACTTCGGCACTCAACTTCTCTCCACGACAACGAATTGCGGTACTACGTGAAATTGAACGTTTAGAGCAATCTGGTGATAAAAAAGCCGCAGCCGAAATGCGTGCCAGTGCTAAATATGATGTTGTTGATACGTGTGCAGCGTGTCAGTTATGTACTATTGCCTGCCCAGTTGATAACAGTATGGGTCAGTTAGTACGTAAACTGCGTACCCCCTACATCACTACCACAGAGCAAAAAGTACTCGACTTCCAAGCCAAACATTTTGGCGCAGTAAACCAAGTGATCAGTACAGGTTTCGATATTTTAGGCATTGTGCACAAAATAACCGGCGATAGCATTACTAACTCCTTGATGAAAGTAGGACGCTTGATTTCCAAAGAAGTGCCATATTGGAACCCTGACTTCCCTAAAGGCGGTAAAGTTACAAAACCATCGGCTCACAAACCGGGTCAGAAAACAGTTTTATACTTCCCAGCATGCGGTGGCAGAACCTTTGGTCCAACACCAAAAGATCCTGATAGCCGCACCTTACCTGAAGTCGTTATCACTTTGCTCGAACGGGCTGGTTACAATGTGATCATCCCAGAAAACACCCGCCATTTATGTTGCGGTCAGATGTGGGAATCAAAAGGTG
The DNA here is from genome assembly GCF_009994065.1 of Shewanella vesiculosa. Classification (NCBI taxonomy): domain Bacteria; kingdom Pseudomonadati; phylum Pseudomonadota; class Gammaproteobacteria; order Alteromonadales; family Shewanellaceae; genus Shewanella; species Shewanella vesiculosa. The sequence goes on along the minus strand of NZ_JAACSD010000005.1, from coordinate 274,447 downwards.
ATTTTAAAAACGCCGATGCTAAGCGTGATGAACTGATTGATGCACTGAGTAAACAGTCAGATAATGGCAAGGTGCCTATTATTGTTGATGCTTTGTCTTGTACCTATCGTACCTTAACCGGTAATCCTAAGGTTAAAATAACCGATTTAGTCGAGTTTATGCACGACGAGATGCTACCTAAGATGACCATAACCAAGAAATCTAATGTCACTTTACACCAAGGCTGTAGTGCCCGTAAGATGAAATTAGAACCTAAACAACAGGCAATTGCTGATGCGTGTGCTAACCACGTCGTGTTACCAGCAGACATTACTTGTTGTGGTTATGCTGGTGAGAAAGGGCTTTATAAGCCTGAAATTAATGCCAGCGCATTGCGTAACATTAAAAAGCTTATCCCTGCTGAAACTAAAGAAGGTTACTACGCCAACAGAATGTGTGAGGTAGGCTTAACCCAACACAGTGGTATTTCATACCGCCATTTAGCATATTTACTAGAAGAATGTACCCGTTAAATTAACCGGCCATCAGAGTAAATAGCGAAAATAATAAGGGCATTGATATGATATCAATGCCCTTATTTTTTGTTACCATACTTAACGCTAATTTCCGAACTCAAGGTTAATTGGCGTCATGAAACGAATTATTCCCCCCAATCAAGTTGTCCTATTAACGCTAATTTAATAAAATTAGTTCAATAAACACGCCAGTAACTGTTGCTGCAACTTTTGATGCTCAAGTGGTATATCACTAATAATTTCTACCCGTGAGTCTAGAGTATCATCAAGCTCATTTAGCGCTAACGAGCCATCAACCATATTGACCCCTAATACTCCGTCGCTAGTGATCACTATCGCTTTTAACCTCAATACATTATCTATTTTAACCGTGTCAATCCAGGCCATAAAGCGCTCAAACTGAAAACAATGCACCGCGGAGAATATCCACCCACTGCTGTAGCAACCCTCACCTTGATTGGTTTTGTGAATAAAACCACTAGCAGAAACCTCAGCGGCATCAATATCACTCAGTGGTGGCTCGCTCGAAAACCAATTATCTGCAAGCGATTTTCGGCCCAATAAGCGTTGTGCCGTTGTTGGACAACGATACTTTGTCGGGACATTTAAGTACGCCAAAATCTGCTGGATCAAGTCAATATCAGTGAAGTAATTAGCGACTGTGATAAGTGGCGTGTGTTGTAAGTATAACTTGCTGAGGAATTGCTGCAGTTGCAGATGATCGTTTGCGGTGTAAAGCTGTGCTTTGTTAGCAAGTAGCACATCAGCCAGCTGTAATTGCTGTGTAAACGTATCATGGTTTTGATAGCGTGGATCGCCAACTTTGCGGGCATCCACTAGGCAGATACTGGTTTGTAGCTTAATAACATGCTGATAATATTCAGATGTTAACAACTTAGCAATTTCGGCTGGATGACCTAACCCTGTGGGTTCTATGAGTAATCGATCCGGTTTTGTTTGTTGGATAAGCTGATTTATCGCCACTTGTGTTGGCAAGCCAGACACGCAACAAAGACAACCACCGGGTACTTCTTTTATCACCACAGCAGGCTGTTTTTTTGATGATTCAGATGCGTGATTATCACCGACTGTGGCATTTAACAATCCACCATCTATGCCTATTTCGCCAAACTCATTAACCAGCACAGCCCACACTTCATCTTTGGGTTTATGCGCTAATAACTGGCTAATGAGTGTGGTTTTACCCACGCCCAGAAAACCGGTAATGATATTGGTATTAATCGGTTTAGTGATCATTTTTTCGCTTTAGAATATTTACCTTTACGAGTCGGCTTAGCATCAGTTTGCGATGGCTTGCCCCGTTTATACTTAAGTACTTTTTTAGGTTTCTCAATCGCCACATCCCGGTATCTAGCTGGTAGTGGCGCCCCTTCTTCATATCCGACTGGCACCTGTAACGGTAAAGACTGTCCAATAAGTAGTTCAATTGCGGCAAGTAACTCAAGCTCTTGCGGGCTGACCAGCGAAATCGCTTCACCGCCTAATCCCGCACGGCCAGTGCGCCCTATACGATGAACATAATCTTCACATTCTTCAGGCAATTCAAAGTTAATCACTCTTGGTAACGCTTGAATATCAAGCCCTCGAGCGGCCAAGTCGGTAGCGATTAACACGCGTAATTGACCAGTTTTAAACTCTTCTAGGGCGCGGTTGCGTGCGCCTTGACTTTTATCACCGTGAAATACCGATGACTTAATACCGTCTAGGCTTAACTCGCGATATAAATGATCGGCGGTTTCTTTGCGGCTGGTAAACACCATCACTTGCTGCCAGTTATGCTTGCCAATCAATTCAGATAACAACTCGGCTTTACGACGGGTGTCGACTTGATACACCTGCTGGACAACATTAGCCGCTGTGGTTTGGGTTTCAACATGAACATATTCAGGATTGTTTAGCATTTTAGCTGCTAGGGTTTTAACTTCTTCAGAAAAAGTAGCAGAAAACATCATGGTTTGATGTTGTCTGGCAATTAAGCGCTTCACTTTTTCAATATCTTTCACAAAGCCAAGATCGAGCATACGGTCTGCTTCATCAATCACTAAATGAGTGACAAAAGATAAATCCAATTCATGTTGACCAATAATGTCAAACAAACGCCCTGGGGTAGCGACCAATATGTCGACACCTTGCTCTAATGCTTTGCGCTGAGGGTTTATACTCGCGCCGCCATACACAGCTAAGCTAATCAGATTAATAAATTGGCTGTATTTAACTAAATTTTGTTCAATCTGAATCGCTAACTCACGGGTCGGTGTCATGATTAATGCACGTAAACGATGTGATGATGGTAAATCCGCATCATCTTGGGCCATTAAATGGCTGAGTAACGGTAAAGCAAAAGCGGCTGTTTTTCCGGTACCGGTTTCGGCACTGGCCAACACATCTCGGCCATCTAGCGCTAGTGGGATCACAGCTTGTTGGACAGGAGTAGCAGTTTGATACCCAGATTGACTCACCGCATCTAATAATAGTGGCGATAATCCTAGCGACGTAAATGACATAACAGACTCAGTAAAAACAAATAAAAATAGGTCGCTATTGTATACTAATCTAAACACCATTAACTATTACATTAATGGTGTTAGCAACCATTTATCACGCTGGATGATGCAGGTGTTGAGGGTGTCGCGATGACATTAACGTGACATGACCTTAGTCAATTTTAGTTGTGTTACTTTATTAACTAAATACTTTTGCTCAAAATCGTGTCGACACAAGGCATGCGAGAAAATATATCCTTGGGCATAATCACAACCAGCAAGCTCCATTAACTGTCGTTGATTTTCAGTTTCAATACCTTCGGCAATCACTTCAATGCCAAGCTTATGGGCCATGGCAATAATCGCTTCGCACAAATACTTTTCATTACTTTCTGCAGACAAACTATTGACTAAACCTTTGTCAATTTTAAGGTAATTAATGTTAAATTTCTTTAAATAGGCCAACGATGAATAACCTGAGCCGAAATCATCAAGCGAGATTTGTATACCAGCATCAGCATAAGCTAATAATTTAGCCTCAACATTAGGTTCAATTTCAAGCAATAAGCTTTCAATGATTTCAATGCAGATACTATTGGTCGGTAATGCGAGCGAATGCATGTAGTTGAGCCAGTCTTCAACCTGAGTCGACTCATCTTTAAACTGCACAGAAGACATATTAATACTGATTTGAACGTCTGCATTAAACTGTGCTTTCCATTTCTTTGCTTGCTCACAAGCCTGATAAAAGACCCAATTACCAATATCGACTACCATGCCAGTCTCTTCGGCAATAGAGATAAAGTCTGCTGGCGGAATAACGCCCACGGTAGGATGATGCCAACGAATTAACGCTTCAGCTTTGATCACCTGCTGACAACTTAAATCAACAATGGGTTGGTAATATAGTTCAAATTGCTGTTGAGTGATGGCAACTTTGAGATCCCGGATCAGTAGCATCCGCTTTTGGGCACTATCTTGCATTGCCGAGGTAAAATAATTAAATCGATTACGCCCAAGCTTTTTAGCTGAATACATAGCTTGATCAGCATTCTTTAACAATCCTTCCGTTGTTTTTGCGTCGTCAGGAAATAGAGTGATACCAATACTGGCGCTAATATAAGCCGTTTGCTCACCTAATAAATAAGGTTTTGACAGTTGTTTGAGTATTTGCTGCGCGACGCGATCGACACCATGAGTATCTTCAAGATTGGCCAGTACTATGGTAAATTCATCGCCACCAAGACGAGCAACAACATCAGTCTCTCGAATGCATTGCTTTAGACGAGCCGCCGTTTCAAGCAACAATACATCGCCCATATCATGGCCCAATGTGTCGTTAATCTCTTTAAAGTAATCTAAATCTAAAAACATCAATGCAAAATGATTATGCTTACGGTCACTTAATAAAACCTCTTGATTCAAAAATGTTAGTAACATCCTCCGATTAGGTAATCCGGTGAGTGCATCATAATTAGCCTGGCGCCATATCAACTCTTGCGTTTGTTTTTTCTCAGTAACATCAGAAAATAACGCAACAAATCGATCTGCCTGCGACTTCTTGCTCACGATTGAATTAATCGTTAACAAGATAAGGTAACTTTCACCATTTTTACGCCGCATCCACACTTCACCATGCCAATGCCCCTGTTGGCTAAGCTGCTGTGTTAACTGCTGATAAAAGTGTTTAGGCTGCAGATCTGTTTCAAACATACTCAAATGCTGATTTTGTATGTCTTCCTGAGTAAATCCTGTGATAAAAGAAAATGCCGGATTTGAATCAATAATAATGCCATTAGCAGTAAACACACTCATGGCTTCACTGGAGTTTTGATACACAGATGAGGCAATACTTAACGAATCTTCAACCTGTTTAATATCAGTAATATCACTATGGGTGCCAAACACTCTTAGAGGTTTACCTTTAGCATCAACATCAACAACGCTGCCGGTTTGTAAAATCCAGCGCCACACACCTTGAGAATCAATTAATTGATATTCCACACGCTGACTAATGCTGCGGCCTGTTATAATTTCATTAATACTGCGCAAAAACTTAAATTTATCTTTTGCATGTATTGCATCTATCCATCGCTCTGGCTGCAAATTAAGCTCGTCCATGGTACAGCCCAAAATCTCAGCACTGTATCGATTAGTGCTAATACGATGACTAACGACATCCCAGTCCCAGACGCCTAATTCACTACTATCGAGTACCAAAGCGAGTTGTTCTTTACTGTGTAATAAAGCTTGCTCCGCTTGCTTTCGTTCGGTGATGTCTAGAAAAGCTGCAATCACCAAAAAAGTATCGTCTTCAATATGACGACGACATGTAATGGTCATATGGGTATAAACAACCGAACCATCTTTGGCGATAAAACGTTTATCAATTTCGTATTCGTTGAGTTGGCCTTTAAGCATTTCCTCATAGAGTAATAAATCTTTATTCAAATCATCTGGATGAGTTAATGCTTGCCAGGTTAGCGATGTTAATTCTTTTTCGCTGTAACCAAACATACGACATAAATAAGGATTAACTCGCAGCCAATATTTATTTTTTGTACTAATGGAAATACCAATATTGCCAATATCAAATTGATTTTTAAATAGAAAATCGTCTTGAAGTTTAACTTGTATATCGTTTTTACTGGATACTATTTGGCTAAGAAAATGACCAATGATCAGCGTCAGTAACGGTAATACCGTCATGATAGGCAGTGACATAAGAGTGAAAATGGCTAACGCTTGTTCGGAAGGTAATAAAAATAACCAATTCAGTAATACCGCATGCACTGCTACACCGAAAAGGTAAAACTCAACATAGCTAATTTGATCTAATTTATCCACCCGAAATCGGCGCCAAATTAGCCCTATCATAGCGCTGCTAATCAAGATAAATATGCCCACCTCGACCGCTTCACCGCCCAAGAAATAGCGGTATCGCGCCATAATAATGATGGCGATAGCAGTAGGAATAGCACCAAAGAATAATCCGCTTAAACTGATCGCTACTGAGCTTGCATTAAACAATATTGGCTGTTGTTCAACCAGTGGAAACATCATGATAATGATGCCAATAACACCGACAAGTGCACCAATATAAAATGGCCACAGGGCAGGATCCACTTTACGTTGATACAAAGGAGAGAGTGAGCAAACATAAACTAGCGCCAGAAGTAGCGCTGAATTTTCTAAAATTGAGAAAAAAACATTTAGATTCAACATCTATATATTTCCCTTATCTATCCTTAATAAGCACATTAGCATCCAAGCTATCTCGATCTAGTCATGTAAAAACAATCTAAAACCATGGTCCCTTCATGTTTTACCGTGAATCATTCTATATATAAACAAGATAATATTCATCTAAAATTTTCAGCGACTCTTGATATAAACAGTAAGAAAAATCAGATCAATAATTGTTTTTAATCGCCGTTAATCAGATTCAGATCACATAATATTGTTGGTGTTATTGCTACGTTTACCACAGAGAATATTCAATCTTATATAAAGGACAATCAATATGGCGACTAAATTTTTTATTCCAAGCGTCAACATTCTGGGTCAAGGTAGCGTAGATGAAGCCATTAAAGACATCAACGCATTTGGATTTACCAAAGCACTAATTGTTACCGACAAACCACTAGTGAGTATTGGTTTAGTGGCTAAGGTGACTAAAAAGCTCAATGCTAATGGGATTGAAGTGGTTATTTTTGATGGTGTTCAACCCAACCCTACTACAGGTAATGTTGCCGCTGGCCTTGAGCTATTAACAAGTCATAAGTGTGATTTTATTATTTCATTAGGCGGTGGTTCGCCTCATGATTGCGCTAAAGGCATAGCGCTTGTTGCCACTAATGGCGGCAACATTAAAGATTATGAAGGTGTAGATGTCTCAATTAAGGCACAAATGCCATTAGTGGCCATTAATACCACTGCCGGCACGGCAAGCGAAATGACCCGTTTTTGTATTATTACCGATGAAGCAAGGCACATTAAAATGGCCATTGTCGATAAAAATACCACCCCAATACTTTCTGTAAATGATCCAGAACTGATGCTTGAAAAGCCTGCATCACTCACAGCAGCCACAGGTATGGATGCATTAACGCATGCCATTGAAGCCTATGTTTCTATTGCTGCCAATCCGATCACCGATGCATGTGCAATAAAAGCCATTGAGCTTATTCAAGCTAACTTAATCAATGCTGTAAAACACGGCGATGACATCCAAGCTCGTGAAAATATGGCCTATGCCCAATTTCTCGCGGGTATGGCATTTAATAATGCCAGCCTAGGTTATGTGCATGCGATGGCACATCAACTGGGTGGTTTTTATGATTTACCACACGGCGTATGTAACGCATTGCTTCTGCCGCATGTTCAAACATATAACGCTCAAGTCGTACCAGCACGCTTAGCTGACGTAGCCAAAGCAATGGGCATCGACATCACAGCAATGTCAGACGATCAAGGCGCTAAAGCAGCAATCGATGCCATTAAGCAACTGTCTACAGCAGTAAACATCCCTGCAAATTTAACTGAATTAGGTGTTAAAGCTGAAGACATTCCTACCCTAGCAGATAATGCCCTTAAGGATGCTTGTGGTTTTACAAATCCAAAACAGGCTACACACGCAGAAATTTGCCAAATTTTCACTAACGCGCTATAAAATTCAATAACAGAACATAAACCAATATAAAGGGATAAGTATGTCAACTTTAGCTGACTTATCTCTTAGGTCGAATTAAGGTTAATTCGTTTAGTTAAGCAGCCCCAAGCCCGTATTTATTTACGGGCTTTTTTAGCTAGTGTTTAATGTAAAAAACCAACAATGACAACAGCTTATTTTTAATTTAGTAAAAAGTGATGCTTAGATCTAAGTTCTTGAAATAAGGATTGACCAATACAAAAAATAAGGTCTATGATGAAAACACTTAGATAGCGAATAGGTAGGTAAACAATGACAGCGATTACTCATATATATAATTACACCGTTCGATGCCCGCACTATAAAGAAAACGAACAAACGGCAACATGGCTCAACCATATCGAAGTAAACCAATCTTGTGAAATTGCTCTAGACCGTATCACTAAATGGCACAACCTCTCAGGCACCAAATCATTTGAACTAGACGATTTTGTGGTTCGAAAAGCCGATAATGAAGAAGCCTATTTTGCCATGCAAAGTAGCCGCCTTAAGCATGATGGCCATGCCCTTGTTACATTTAAAATCTATTTAGACAACTGCTGCCAAGATGCTTCTCCAAATCAAATAATGGAGCATTTAATCAATGATTATCAACAGCGTATCGCTAAAGTCGAGTAATATACTAAGTCTATTTACCATCAATATTAAGGAGCTATCATAGCTCCTTATTTTTTGCTGTTTATCTTCAGCTCAATCAACATAAACACAACCCTACTGTGAGTAATGGAACAACTAAGCCGCATTGGCTCGCATACCGTGTGGAATAGGCAAACCATTTTCATTTACGTTAACAAATACCATTTTATCAATAAAGGCAATCGGTGCATGATTCACTTTATTGCGTATTTTACAACGCACAGTCACTGAACTTTGGCCTAAACTCACTAACTCAAAACCAAACTCAATGATGTCACCAGTTTGTGCTGGCGCCATAAAACTAATTTCTGAGATAACTTTAGCGATGTGGAATTGACTGCGCATCTGGCAACTGGCAAAAATAGTCGCTTCCTCGTTGACCCAACTTAACAATTGACCACAGCATAAGCTTTTAGTGCTATTGAGATGGACAGGCATGATGATATGACGTGAGAAATATTTCATAGTGACCTCATTATCTAACTGATTAATTTTGCGTCGTTAGGCGCATACCCTTAAACAATTAGCAATGATTAAGCCAAGTATATTATTATATAAAAATCATATAGATAAAATATAACCTTAATAAATATATGATTAAAATGCCCAAAATAAATGCAACCACGCACCAAAAAAGGTAAAGGCCACACTGAGTGTGGCCTTTACTTGATAATGAACCGCAGATGATTAACGAATAATTTGCTTTACCGTGTTCACAAAAACACTAATGTCATTCGCGCTGATGTCTTTATGAGTCACTAGGCGTAACTGCCTGTTCGGGCTAATGATAATACCTTTGTTAGCCAGTTTTAGCGCAAGCGCTTTAGGATCGATATGTTCAGCCAATGTAGCAAAGACAATATTAGTCTGCACTGCGCTCACATCAACAGTAAATTCATCCATGTCTGCCAACAATAAAGCTAAAGTACTCGCGTTGTGATGATCATCCGCTAAACGGTCAACCTGCTCAGTTAACGCTAGCTTAGCAGCTGCCGCAATAATACCTGCTTGGCGCATTCCGCCACCGAGCATTTTACGCCAGCGTGTCGCTTTACTGATTAAGCGCTCATCACCCAACAGAATCGAGCCTATCGGTGCACACAAGCCTTTTGATAAACAAATCGATACAGAGTCAAAGTATTGAGTAATATCGGCAATACCAATGCCTTGTGCAACCGCAGCATTGGCCACACGAGCACCATCTAAATGAATTTTCAGACCGCGATTAAACGCCAAGCTTTGCGCTTGGGCTAAATAGTCTTGGCTTAATATCTTACCGCCAATGGTGTTTTCTAAACTCAATAATCGAGTTTGAGCAAAATGAACATCATCAGGCTTAATAGCGGCTTCAATATCTTGCAATAAAATGCTGCCATCGGCTTGATTATTCAGCGGCTGAGGTTGAATACTGCCTAATACTGCCGCTCCTCCACCTTCAAACTTATAGTTATGAGCTTGTTGACCGCAAAGATACTCATCGCCACGTTCACAATGGGACATTAAAGCTAATAAATTAGCTTGGGTACCAGAGCTCACAAACAAGGCACCATCAAAACCAAACATCTCGGCTGCCATGTCTTGTAAACTATTCACGGTCGGATCATCACCATAAACATCGTCACCAACTTCAGCATTCGACATAGCTAAGCGCATTGCTTGTGTCGGTTTAGTCACTGTATCACTTCGAAAATCAATCATACTGCGTCTCTATCCTCATTCACTCAGCCATTACTTAGCGAGTGACGATATTTCTGTTAATGCCGCTAAAGCTGCATCATAGTTTGGGTGCTCGCTGACTTCTGTTACTAGCTCTTGGTACTTTAAAATACCCTGAGGATCAATAATAAAAATAGAACGAGCCAATAAACCATGGTCTTTAATTAACAAACCATATTTATCACCAAAGTCACGCCATACTGAATCTGATAACACTTTAATTTTATCTACATTTTCAGTTTGGCAAAAACGCTTTTGGGCAAATGGTAAGTCTTCACTGATGGTTAGCATGACAACATCAGCATCATATTGAGAAAATTCTTTGTTAAACCGCTTGGTTTGCAACGCACATACGCCAGTGTCTAAGCTTGGTACAGCACTAATCAGTACTGTTTTACCTTTAAAATCACTTAAGCTTACTGGGTTAAACTTATCATCAACCACTGTAAATGATGGTGCAGTCTTATTTAAGCTCGGCATCTTACCCTCTAATGCAACCGGGTTACCGCCCATGGTAATCATGGTTTTTTCGCCAGCAAAACTGTGAGCGCTTATAACAGATGAAGATAATAATGTGATCGCTGCAAAGGTTGAAAATAGCTTCATGGAAAAACTCCTTGTATAAAAAAACCAGCAAATGCTGGTTTTTAAAATATTAAATTGCCTGCAATATTATTTTGCTGGAACTTCTTTGACATGTAAATCCATTTGTGGAAATGGAATTTCAATTTCAGCTGCATCTAGTGCATTCTTGATTTGCTCAAGCAATTCAAAACGTACAGGCCAATAGTCTGATGTTTTAACCCATGGACGTACCACAAAGTTAATTGAACTATCAGCGAGTTCTGCAAGGCCTATGGTATAAGCTGGATCTTTTAATACCAGTGGATTGTTATCAAGAATATCTGCTAATACTTTCTTGGTTTTAGCGATATCAGCAGTATACGAAACACCGATAATTAAATCGATACGACGCTTTTCTAATGCCGAGTAATTAGTAATCGTGCCGTTCATAATCGAAGAGTTAGGCGCGATGATAACTTTGTTATCACCAGTACGTAAACGGGTAGAGAAAATCGTTATCTCATCAACTACGCCAGCAACACCAGCCGCTTCAATAAAGTCACCAACACGACATGGGCGGAAAAGCACCATTAATACGCCTGATGCAAAATTTGAAAGAGAACCTTGCAATGCTAAACCAACCGCTAAACCCGCAGCACCGATAACCGCAACGAGTGAAGCTGTTTGCACGCCAACCTGACCAAGTGTAGCGACAATTGTAAATACAAAGACCAACATCCACGCTAAGTTTGCCACAAACGAAACAACTGTTGCATCCACTTTGCGGCTTGTCAGTAATTTGGTTGTTATGCGTTTTGCTACACCGGAAAAATACTTACCGATGACAAAAATAACAATAGCAGCTAGCGCTTTAAGACCATAAGTCATCAAAAACTCAGGTGCCTGCTCCACTAAAGCATCTAAACCTTCTATGTTTTCCATTCCCTTCTCCCTTTAAATAGCAGTATTATTCTGCCGATATAATAAACTCTACACGTCGATTACGCTGCCGCCCTTCTACAGTGGCGTTATCAGAGACCGGATTTTTGTTACTCATTCCAACAATCCCAATCGACGTTGGCTGAAATTGGTATTCATTAACCAGCAAATTTTTAATCGTGGCAGCACGTTTAAGTGATAGCGCCTGGTTGACAGCATCACTACCAATACTATCGGTATGCCCTTCTAAACGGATGACAACCTCAGGGTGTTGCTCAATATATTGTTGCACTCTCACTAAGGTTGGTCGTTGAGTTAACAATACCTTTGATTTATCGAAATCAAAATATACTGGTTGAAGAATAGACCCAAAACAATCAACAGCCACAGAGAGATCTCGCTGTTGACGACATTGTTCAGCGATAAGAGCAGCATTATTAGTAACTGTTGCGCCTAGCTCCGCATCAAAAGCGCTATCATCTTCGGCATCTTCATCGACAATCAACAACTCAGTATCAATACAGCCATTTGCCATAACAACACTATTAGCAGGTGTGTCATTACATGCATCTTTTTTGTCTGGTACCCCGTCAAAATCAGTATCAACCCAAGCATGGGCTGTGAAGATAAAACACCCCATTAAGATCAATGTCAACGTACGAATGATAGCCATAAATACCCCTTCGACATGACATCGAAATATGTTAATGAGACGTATTTTACCTGTTTATAAGTTAAATTAAAAGACAACACTTTATAATCAATACCTTGCTAGACAGGCTTCACGCTAATGTCACTTAAGCATGATAAGGATATCGGCGCCAGCTTAGAAAGCTTTATCAGCCTAGGTGCTATTATCGCGCAAGCTTAAAAACAATCCCTTAACATTCAAGCACGTTAACAGTCTACTTGGACACAATTGATAACAAGCTTAACCTCTCTGTTCCCCGCATTAACATTGACTTTGTCGCCTCTTAAAGGGTATATAAGGTTAGCTTTTTGATGTTTGGTCAGCTTTTAGCATCAAAATGACATTATTTATTATAAAAAATAGACAATAAAGTTGCTCAGTATTGCTTTATCACATTCAAATACCCGTTATTTCAGGTGTTCGTGGAAAAGTCAGTCATAGACAACTCTTGCAAACAATTATTTCTGTGACGATATTTTTCTCACAGGCAATCACAAGCTTAAGGTGGAAGACTTAATGAGTGACGCAAAACCTCAAGGTACATTGTTTGGGCACCCTAAGGGGTTGTTCTTACTTTTTACAACAGAACTATGGGAACGTTTTAGTTATTACGCCATGCGTGCAATTTTAGTACTTTATCTCGTCGATAAAGTGCAAAGCGATCAAGCAGGTGGCGGTTTAGGCTGGACCCAAGCAGACGCACTATCACTATATGGTACTTTTACTGGTTTAGTTTACTTGACACCATTAATTGGTGGCTGGCTAGCTGATAACGTATTAGGTCAACGTAAAGCCATTTATATTGGTGGCTTCTTAATGGCAGCAGGTCAATTTACACTTGCAGCACCGCATAGCTGGATGCCAGGCTTGGAAACCACTGTGTTTTATATTGGTTTAGGAACGCTAATTTTAGGTAACGGTCTATTTAAACCCAATATCTCTACCATGGTAGGTGATTTATATCCTGCTGGTGATCACCGTCGTGACGGTGCATTTACGATATTTTACATGGGGATCAACCTAGGTGCGGCCTTATCAGGCTTTATTGTTGCCTGGGCTTACACTTCATTTGGTCATGACGTTGTTATCGATGGTAAAGACGTGTTCATCAACAACTGGCAAGCAGGTTTCTTCTGCGCTGGTGTTGGTATGATTTTATCCTTAATTATTCAATTTTTCTTTGCTCAAAAATTACTTGGCGATATCGGTACTGAACCGGCTGCAAGAGTAGAACAAAGAAAAAATGAAGCCAAAGGTGAGATCAGAAGTGAGCCACTGACCAAGATTGAACGTGACCGCATTAAAGTGATTATGGTAATGGGTTTATTTACCATCATCTTCTGGGCGGGATTCGAGCAAGCTGGCGGCTTAATGAACTTGTTCACCAACAATTTCACCGACCGTATGATTGGCTCATGGGAAGTGCCTACCACTTATTTCCAATCACTCAATGCTATTTTCATTGTTGTTTTTGCTCCCGTGATTGCCTCAATTTGGATTCGTCTTGGTAAAAGTGAACCCAACTCACCAATTAAGTTTGCTATAGGCTTATTCTTATTGGCGATTGGTTTCCTATTTATGATGGGCGCTGTATTCGAAATGGGTGGCGACGCTTCGGTTAAATCAAGCATGTGGTGGTTAGTTGGGGCTTATTTCTTCCACACCATGGGAGAATTATGTTTATCACCTATTGGTTTATCAATGGTAACCAAACTGGCTCCACTGCGCATCGCTTCGTTAATGATGGGTGCATGGTTCCTATTTATCGCTGCAGCTAATAAAATTGGTGGCCTAGTCGGTTCATTGATTGGTCATGGCGGTGAAGTAGAAGAGCAGCTAGCAAACGCGATGGCTATTTTTGCTGGTATCGGTATTACTGCGGTTATTTCAGGGATTATTTTGTACTTCATGTCAAACAAATTGGTTGACTGGATGCACGGTGCTGAAAGCAAAAATGACACTGAAGAAGAAGTGTTAGAAGAAGAGATTGCAGTCACAGCTGAACACGAAGGTATTCAACGTTAATTCGTGTTGACGTAATTGTTACTCTTAATATCATCCCCTCCAAGTTTTCTTGTGAGGGGATTTTTTATGCACCCACATCAAGGGCTGCTAGGTTCTAGAAATAGAGCGCCTGCGGCTGCTAGAACGGACTCCGTCATGCTAGGATCACTTCGCTATGCTGTTTGCTTTTATAGCCTCTAGCCGCGAAGCGTCCTAGCAGCGCAGCGCTCTAGGTTTCTAGTGTCTAGATAGCCTCTAACAATGATCAGCGACAGGCTAACTGCATAAAGCCACCCGCTTTAATATCTGACTGATACACTAAGCCTGTAAATCGATTATCAAGCAATTGTTGTTTATGCTCATAAAAATGTGTACCAATACAAATTTGTTCATCTCTTAGTAAAGTTCTAACTTGCATACTGGGCTTATCCCACATCGCGCTACCAAGCGGCGCTGATTCGGGCAAAGCTAAGGGCGTGAGTATATTGCCATTGCGTAAATAACATCGCAGGCCCTTACCTGATTGGCCTATTGATAACAAATACTGGCTCAAATCGATACACACATAAATAATATCAGTATGAATATGTAGCCCTGACTTAACCATACGTTCATTAAGATACGTCAGCATATTCTTGGGTTCAATTAAGGTATTACTTAGGCCATTTCTAAACAGCTTAAGTTTTTGATTGATAAAACTGCGGAGTAATACACAGCCAAAAGCAGCACTATTATCCTCTGGCGAAAAGTGGGCCATATACATAACTAAATGATGATCGCCCACCATAGTAGAGTCAATAAAATAGGCACTTATATCATTATTTTTAAACAGGCTATAATTGATATCCGCTTTAGGATAATAGATATGTGAAGCCGGAAATAATTGCTGCTGCACACTTTTGGCAGCTTGAGCATTTTGCTCAAGCAGCGATAAATTATCAGTGAGTTCTTGATATGAAAGCTCATTCATTTCTTGTAAATGAAATTGCCCAGACACATTCATAGGCGTCGCAGCTGACATCATAGCTTGAATGATAGCTTGTTCAATAATAAGTAAATCTGCAATCGGCTTAGTCAGATAATCACTGGCACCGATGCGCAATGCCTCTACAACATCAGACATCACATCGTTACCAGAAATAACAATAGCAGGTATAGCTGGATTAATATCTTGCATTTGCTTAAGCATAGACAAGCCATCAAGGCCTGGCATGCTTAAATCTGCAATAACAATGTCAAAAATAGAATCAGAAAAAAGGGCTATACCTTCATAGCCATTACAAGCTTGAGTAACCCGAGCACCTTGTCCTTGCAAAAAACTAGCAACGACATGGCGAAATATCGGGTCATCTTCAACAAAGAGGATCTCGACATCAGTTAGCGCCATACAACAACCTCACAGACATTCACTGTCGAGGTGCCTGTATGCCTCGACTATTCTAGCTCATCTAAATACTCATCAAGTAACTCATCGTCTGCTTGACTTGATGGCACATCACCATCAAACACTTTGTAATCCACATGCTGTAAATAGGCATCTTTTACAAAAGCATAAGGATCGAGAGCATTGTCTAATAATCGTTCTTGATCAATGGCCTTAGAACGAGCATCTAAGCCTTTTAAGCCCCATTTTAATACTGATTGCCAAAAAGTTAACTCCGATAAGGGAAAGTATAGACCATCCACCCAATCAGAGGCTAATTCTCTTGTCACAATTGGACCATAAAATGGCGCCATAAAGTAAGGACCATTGGGCGTACCGTAATAACCTAAAACTTCGTTAAAGTCGTCCTGTTTACGGTGCATCCCCATCATGTCGGCTACATCTACCAAGCCCAATAAACCAATGGTGGTGTTAACGGTAAAACGCCCACCAGCATTAGCAGCCCATTTCCACTTTCCTTGCAGAGTATTATTGACTAGGGAGCTGGGCTCTTCTAAGTTATAAACAAAATTATTAACCCCCGTTCTTAGCGGATTAGGCACATAATCTTTATAGCCATGAGCGACTGGGCGAATAATATATCTGTCTAAAAACAGATAATTAAAATCCCACATAGTGCGGTTAATCTCCTCAAATGGATCAAGAGGATCATTATATTTAATTTCAACTGCAGGTACTGGCGCAGCGACAACTTGAGGTGCTTCGGCTTGGGCATACATAGGTATGCTAATCACAAACACCTGAAGTAATATCCATTTATACTTCATATAATTCTCTTTAAAATGACAAAAGGTCCTGCTCAATAAACTGCTAACTCTGTCTTTTTATTAAAGCAATTTTTGTTCAAGTCGATATAATTTAGCAAGCTAGTATTAGGCTAATATTTTACAATATTCAATAACTAGGCCTTGCTTGTACGTGTTTGTTAGCCGCAATCGATCAGCAAATGGTCATAAAACCATAATGAGTTGCCCAATAAAGGTAACAGAGGGCTAAGGATACTGCGCCTTTTTACAATATCAATCAAAAAATTGTAAATGAAGCTGATATTGTTCACTAACAGATTGATTGATTTCGATAGATAAACATGATTGTTTGATAGGATTTCTATGGCTGTGCCAACAACGCTGACTCCAAAAGCGGTCAATAACGTCACATTTAAACCTGCTGATGCAAGTCAGTCATCGGTGGCAGAACGCAAGCCAACTCAAAGTAATAGTGATGCTGTACCCACAAAAACATCAAATGATAAATCGGTTTCATCTTCGTCGACTTCAGCACTTTCAAAATCAAATTTATCTTCGGTATTACTGCCTGTAAAAGTGTCGCAACCGCCAACAAGTGCACAACTCGATGTCACCATTGAAAATCAGCAGTATCAACTGAGTAAGACAGCTGAACTGCAAAAATTATTACAACAAACTGCACAAGTGGTCATCGCGAGCGACCAAGCCAAACTTGTAACTCGTGCCGTAGCCAGCGTTAATCAACCACAAGTGCAAGCCGAACTCATCAATAATTCCGTTGCACCAGTAACCCTTGTTCCTGGGTCTACAGTTTCAGCGCCCCCATTACCAACACAAACAGTCTCCACCCAGCTAATACTGTTGGCGCAAGCCATTCAGCTGGCACTACCGCAAGCCCTTGAAGCACTTGCAAAACAAAATGGCGTATCAACACAACAGTTGGCAACATTGGCGACAAGGCCTCAGGGCTATCCTCTGCCTACAGCAGTAATAGACCAAGGACAACTGACGTTTGCCAGTGGCACAAGCATTACATTAGCGCCAAATTCCGCGTTAAGTTCAGGGCAATATTTAGCCAAAGTCGTGCTACAAAATCAGCAACTGCAACTTGCACTAACGCCTGTAATAGCAGAACTCAGCGTTAATTTAACCAAACTGACCGCGCCTCAAATTACCGAGCCACTGCAAACGGCCAACATCATCATAACCAAAAATGAACCAGGGCAAATTCTTAGCCAGTTTCTAAAAAAACTCGAATCGACTCCGTTACCGACTAATATCACTGCGGCGAAAACAGATGCTAGTCAACCCAATGCCGCTCCTACAAAAACAGAAGGTAGTCAGCTCAATATCACTCCGGCAAAAACTGAAGCTAATCAACCTAATATCAATCCGGCAAAAACAGATGCTAGTCAACCCAATGTCGCTCCTGCAAAAACTGACGCTAATCAACTAAACATCAATACCAGTTCTAGCAACCTTAGCCTAAAAACAGCTCAAGATAGCAATACAGTAAAAACGACGGCAGCACTAACACAGCAACCCTTGTCGTCACAGACAAACCAAGAAGCTCAGCTAAGCAACACAACGGAACAAAGTATACTTAAAGCAAATCCTACGACGGTTAGTGCCAATCACGAGGCCACCAATAAGTTAACTAGCGACCCAGCCCCAATCGAGGTACTGAATAAAGCCTTATCAAAAGCAGGGGCAATGCCGATAAAGCAGCAGCTAACACAACAAGTGGCTAATAATCTCGCCAGTGAACTGTTCAAACATTTACCCCAAATCAGTCCACACCCATTAAGTGCATTAAGCGACCCTGCCTTACTGAGCAGCGAGCTATACAGTTTAGCAGCACTTAACCTAGCGAACCCTCAGATAAGTCACTCAAGCGGCTCACAGCCCTCGGCGCTGTTTTCCGGCAGTGCAATCACCACCCTATTCCAGCTATTACTCGGGGTAAAAACCAAATCCACCGGCGCTGCGATCAGCGACAAACTTCAAGCCCATCTGGCACAATTACAACAACGAACCTTAAGTAAACTCAGCGCCAATTCAGGTTTATTAGCAGCGCTGGATAAATTAGGCGGTGCAGACTCTTTAGCACAATTAGCCAGCAGTATTGCGCTGTACCAACACGCAAGTACTGACCCTAATCAAGCCATGACATGGTACTTTGCTTTGCCCTATTCTATTAATCAACGTGATGAGCAATTTGAGGGCAAATTCGAACAAGAAAATGATCAAGATAAAGACAAAAAAGCAGGCTGGAAGTTACAACTCAAATTTAACTTAGCACAAGGTTCATTATTAATTTGTGCTAATAAACAAGGCGATGTGCTGGATATTCAATTCAAAGGCAACAACCAAATGCTGCTCACAAAAGTAGAGCGCTTTAACCAAGCACTATCAGATAAAATCACTCAAATAGGCTTTACCCCAGGTAAGCTGACGACACAGCTAGCCCCAATTCCGGCGACCTTATTGCCAGGCGATCACTATTTAGTTAAAACAAGGGCATAACAGAGGGCACAATGACACAAGAACCGAAAAAAATACAACAGGCCGTTGCACTCAGTTTTGATGGTAAAAGTGCGCCCAAAATTACCGCTACGGGTAAGGATTTAGTTGCCGAAGAGATAATTTTGATTGCTAAAGAAGCAGGGATCCATATCCACCAGGACCCACATTTGAGTGAATTCTTACAACTTCTGGAACTAGGCGACGAAGTGCCTAAAGAACTGTACCTATTAATTGCAGAGTTAATCGCATTTGTTTATATGCTAGATGGAAAATTTCCTGAGCAATGGAATAATCTGCATCAAAAAATTGTCGCTCAAGTGTAAAGTATTTTCTCGCTACTAAGCCACAATACCGCTCAGTACTAAGCCACACGCTATCACCTCTAACAGCTTATATTTAACCGCTTAGTATCTAAAAAGTCCTACTCACCCAAAGTCACTTGTATTTGGCTACCTAATACTCTGTTTCTGCCACGGTCCTTGGCTATATACAATTGTTTATCAGCTTCTTCAATCAGGGTTGTACTCGACATATCATACTCAGGCACGACGCTTGAAACGCCAGCACTAATGGTCACGAAAGCAGATATGGGTGAGTTTATATGGGGTATTTTCAAGGACACAATACTATCGACAATTTGCTGAGCCACATAAGTCCCGCCAATTAAATCGGTATTAGGTAAAATACAAATAAACTCTTCACCACCAAAACGTGCCACGAGATCATAAGGACGATTTACTGTGTCGTGTATCTTCTGCGCCACTAAACGTAAACACACATCTCCCTCGGTATGACCATAGGTATCATTAAAGTGCTTAAAGAAATCGATATCCAATAAAATAACGGTTAATGGCTGTTTTTCACGCGCACATTGCGACCAGCTTACCGGTAAAACTTGCTCAAACTGACGTCGATTGGCCACCCCCGTTAATCCATCGATTAACGCTATAGTGCGCAATAAATCGGTGTTTAATTTCAATCTAATCTGATTTTTAATTCGTGCTTTGGTAATAACGGGGTTAATGGGTTTATGAATAAAATCAACCGCCCCTAACTGAAAGCCCCTAACTTCTTTATCTTCATCAAAATGACCAGAGACAAAAATAACCGCCACCTCTTGTGTGTCGGGATCATTTTTTAAATGCGCACACACATCGAAGCCATTTAATATTGGCATTTCAATATCTAACAACACAAGGTCCGGGTTGACTTTTTTACACATCTCAATGGCTTGATTACCATCACGAGCCATATAAATGTCGTAATCATCTTGTAAGAGTTGATGCAATATCTTGATATTGACAACCTGATCATCAACTAACAGTATTTTACCTCTAACAGGCTCTGCGCCAGAAATATACTTATCTATGAACAAGTATCACTCCTTCAATATCGATTTTAATGTATCGACTGCATCCAAAAACTCAAGTTGACTGACTTGAGTTTTCAACCTTAACCACTGTTCATTAGGCACACCACTGCTAAGCAGCTGCTCAAGATAGTCTATGACATCTAGATTTTGCTCTACTAACAACGCCATCAAACGATCTATCTTATCCAAATTTACGATTGCTGTGGGGAAAAATCCCACTTTATCAACAATAGCAACGGTTGATTCTGCGCTTTCATCAGGAAAATACGAATCCAGCATACGAATACTATCGTCTATATGATCTTGCATTTCTGTTAAACAAGTCTCTGAATCAATGACTACTTTTTTATTTAAGTCGCTATTTGAATCAGCGGTCGCATTGTTTATATTTTTTTCTAGCGT
Organism: Shewanella vesiculosa; assembly: GCF_009994065.1. Lineage (NCBI taxonomy): Bacteria > Pseudomonadati > Pseudomonadota > Gammaproteobacteria > Alteromonadales > Shewanellaceae > Shewanella > Shewanella vesiculosa. The sequence continues at coordinate 253,677 of NZ_JAACSD010000005.1, read as the reverse complement.
GGCAGCAAAATCAGCCAGTCGCTTAGCGCCCATATTACTTGCAGTACCTTTAATCGTATGAGCAATACGGCTAATAGCCCCGCCATCTTGCTGTGCAAACGCTTGAGTCAGTAACAATGATTGTTGTTTCATTTCGGTGGCAAAATGATGTTTAACATCAATAAAAAATGCCAGTTCACCGCCAAAACGACGCAAAATAGACTCAGGGTTTTCTATAATCAAATCATCATCGCTATCATTAACCACGTCAGGCAAGCTCGCATCAAGATTATTTGCAGTTAAACGATATTGAGTAACATCGGCTTTATTTATCAACTTAAGCATACAAGGTATTAAAAGCGTCATGTCAATTGGCTTACCAATATGATCGTCCATCCCCGCAGCCAGGCACAATGTTTTATCAGCAATAGATGCATTAGCCGTCATGGCTAAAATCGATAACTCATTAAACCGACCATCAGCACGAATAAGACGCGTGGCTTCAAGTCCATCCATAACAGGCATCTGCATGTCCATAATCACAATATCAAATTGATTATTTGACTGAGTAACCCACTTTACACCCTCGGTACCGTCTTTGGCCAATGTAACAATGGCACCTTGTAGTCGCAATAACTCATCAATCACTTGGCGGTTAAGAGCATTATCTTCAACCACTAATACCTTGATACCATTTAAGGCCAAACTGTTAATTTTTTTAGTTTGAGGTACGTTATCTACCTCATTAATCGCTTGATAAACAGCCTCAAGCATTAAATTGGCGGTGACAGGTTTGGTCAGCATACTGACAAAAGGTTGTTGACTGTAATGCTTAGTTTGCTCCATCACCTCAGCACCATAGGCGGTTAACATAATAATGGCTGGCGCAGTTGCTGGGGGAAACATAGCTTGGATACGATTGGCAGTTTCTAAGCCGTTACCTCCTGGCATATACCAATCCATAATAATCACATCGTAATGGTTATTGGCAGAGATGCTTTTTTCAATAAGCTTAATCGCCTCATGGCTATTGTGCGCTTCATTAACATCAGCGCCGTGGGCGGTTAAGTTTTTTTCTACAAGCTTACGGCTCATCTTACTGTCATCAACAACCAGAATATGCTTACCCTGTAAATCGATAACAATATCACTATTTTCTAATTCAATGATATTAAAGCTTAAATCAAACCAAAAACGACTGCCCTCACCAAGATGACTGGTTAATGATAATTCTCCGCCCATTAAATTAACTAGACGTTTAGTAATCGCTAATCCTAATCCTGTACCACCAAATCGTCTTGACGTTGATGACTCCGCTTGCACAAAACCTTGGAAAATCTTAGTTTCTTGCTCTTTACTAATACCAATACCGGTATCAGTAACAGAGATGGTTAAGTTGACTTGATTTACGTCAATAGTATTGCAACGCACACCGACGATGACATGGCCTTCTGCCGTAAATTTAATCGCATTACCCGCCAGATTTAACAGCACTTGGCGTAAACGAAGCTCATCGCCCTCAATAAGATAGGGAATACTTGGGTCTAAATCAAAAATCACTTCAACATTTTGGTTATGCAGGTTGGTGGCTAGCATAACCGCTAATTCACGCATGACGGTTTCAAGTTCAAATGAGTGCAAATCAAGATCTAACTTACCGGCATCAATTTTTGAAAAATCTAAAATATCATTTAACAATCCCAATAAAGATTTGGCAGCAATCTCAGCCTTGCTAACATAATCAGCCTGTTGGCGAGTCATCTCAGAATGCTGAATAAGTTGAAGCATACCTAACACTGCATTCATTGGGGTACGTATTTCATGACTCATATTGGCTAAGAAGGCAGACTTAGCCGCATTAGCCGCATCAGCAGCCTGTTTGGCTAAGCGTAACGTTTGCTCTAATTCGCGTTGCTCGGTAATGTCACGATTAATCCCAACAATGCGCACTGCTGCGCCTGATTTATCGAAACTAATTTGTCCTCCGGCCTGAACATAACGAACCTGACCCGAGCTGCTAATAACTCTAAACAAGGGGTTATAAGGAGTATTAAAAGTAATCGATTCCTGTAAGGCCTTTTCAGCCATTTCAATGTCATCAGGATGAAGTCTGTTACGCCAATGCTGATAATTTACCCCTTGGTCTCTGATGTCTAATGAATAGTCATAAATACTAAACATACGATCATTCCACTGTAGCTCATTGGTTTGTATGTCAAAGCTCCAGATCCCTAACTCTGCCACTTCAGCTGCTTTGGCTAATTGATAGCTAGCAGATAACAACTCTTCTTGTTGCTTCAACATAGTATCAATATTGACCGCAACGCCTAAATAGCCAATAATTTCACCGCGATTATCACGCATAGCTGATACCGACAATGAGACTTGGCATTGAGAGCCATCTTTACGAATATAGGTCCAGGTACGCGTTTCAGGCCCTTTGACTCTTGGCTTGTAAGTAAACACATCAAAAGCACTGATGTCTTCACCAAACTCTTCCGTTAATTCGACACTGCGCTGGCTAACTTCATCAGCAAGATGCAGTATTGCAGGGCTTTGCTTACCAACAACCTCTTCAGCCTGATATCCTAACAATAATTCTGCACCACGATTAAACATGCTAATCATACCGTCATTATCCGTTGAAATAATGGCAATTTCTGATGCAGCAGCAAGCACATTTGTGAGTAAAGAACTAAGAGTATCTTTTTCTAATTGAGTGTTTTTACGTTCAGTAATATCAATTCTCAACGCCAAACAGCGCTCAAGCTCACCCTTATCATCCATTATTGGCGCAATAACAGTATCAAACCATTTAGCGTTACCTTGGCTATCATGATTACAAACTTCATCATGCCAAGTCTGACCTGCATGAATGGTTTGCCACATTTTTTTCCAAAATGCGTCGTCATGTTGATTCGATTTTACAATTGAATGTTTGTGACCAATCATCTGCTCTCGAGTCAAACCAGATATCGAACAAAAATAATCATTTACTGCTAAAATAGTGCCATTTTTATCGGTTTCAGAATAAAGTAACTGCTGATTAATGTTATCAAGTAGGGTCTTATTTTCTGACAGAGCTTGTTGTAACGCGTGGGTTCGCTCAGTTACTTTTCGTTCAAGGCTGGCATTAATGCTTAAAATTTGCTTTTCAGCATGCTGTTGTATCGTGATGTCTCTAATGGTCTGACTGACACCAATAATTTTGCCGAACTCATTGTAAATAGCCAAAGAGGTCATCGATGTAGACAATAGCTGATTGTCTTTGCGTTTATGTTGGCTGGTAAAATTTAACAATGATTTGCCGTTCAATACCTGATTAAATTTTTCAATTTCAGCGGCATAATCATCACTAGGAACAATAAATGAGGTTTTTTTAAGGCCTACGACTTCCTGCTTTTCATAACCAAAAATGGTTACCGCGCCCTCATTCCAACTGGTGATAACCCCATCACAATCTAAACTAATAATCGCATCTAGCGAATGTTCTAAAATGTTAGCCCGTCTTTCATTGTCTTCCAAAATAAGGCGTTTACGTCCTAACGCAAAGCTGTAAAAGCCAATCAGGCCCCCCAACAATAAACTGACAATTACACCGTAAGTAAAAACAATATTAGGCGAAGTTAAATGTAACCCACTGACAAATTCAGGGTAAGCCACTAAAGATATTTGCCATTTACGGCCAAATATCTCACGATCGACGACAACAGAAAAAGACGATAACGGGCTCGCATCATCAATATGGGTCTCATAAAACATGACATTTTTTTGATTATCAGTCACATCATTAATCAATATCTTGGTCGTTTTGCGAGATAAATTAATTTGGTCAAACACTTCATTGGCCACTAATGGCGCATAACTCCAACCATAAGCATTTTGCTCCCTCAACTCGGCAGTTGCTGGTATAAAACCTGTGCGGTAGATAGGCATCAAAATAAGAAAGGCTTGTAACGGATGGCCTGTAGCTTGTACTAAGGTGATAGGGCCAGTTAAGCGTACTTCACCAGTTAAATACGCTTGTTGGGCGGCATTTTTACGGTTTGGCTCAGAGGCAATATCTAAACCGATCGCCGCAAGGTTGCGCTCAACGGGTTCGATATAATCAATCAAATAACGTTCATCATTATGAGGGGTTAACTGACGAACACTGTAATCGGGCCAGTCATCAAGTTTCGCTTTGACGACAAAAGAAGCCTCATCAGCTGCGGGCACACGTCGGATATAACCAAAGCCTCGCGCCCCTGGAAACTCAGTTTCAATATCACGAGTTAAGCTGTATTTTCTAAAGATTTTACGAGAAATTCTGTCTTCGCCTGAAGTCGCAACAGCGCCTCGAGCACCTCGCAAACCATATTGATACAATACAATACGATCAATAATCGTATTAGCAACTTGCTCTGACAGTTCATCAAGTGCTTTAGTAATGATAGTACTATTTTGATTCTTAACGCTAACAGCAGTCACAAAACTAATGGTTAATCCGAAAGCAAATATTCCAATACCCAATTTAAGCGCATTTTTATAACTAGATAGTCTGACCATTTTATTATTAGTTAAGAGTCACAGAGCTTAACTTTGGACGATAAACGAGTTTTTTACAACTAGACATTGAAATATATCGTGTTTTGAAATTTGATGACTAATCTAGACCTCTATGCGAATAGTGCGCTGCGCTTCTAGGGCGGACTACGTCCTGCTAGGGACAGCTGCGCTGTTAAGACGTTATAGAACCGAGTCAGCTAGAATCTAGTCATCTAGGCTTTGCTTTTATAGCATCTAGCAGCGTAGCGCTCTAGTCATCTAGGCTTTTGCTTTTATAGCATCTAGCAGCGTAGCACTCTCGTCATCTAGGTTCTAATTCCAAGTTATCAAGCTTTAACGCCCAACTGTAGTATCAGTTAACGCATCAAATTGAATGATATAGTAGCGACCATCACTTTTGTCTTGCTGGTTATTCACCGCAGGAGACTGATGTAATTTATTCACAGTGACTAACAACTTACCATCGGCCGTAGTTGAAAAGCCATCAGACCAACTGAACTTGTCATCATCTTGATGCAAGATATGATATTGACGCTCGGTGTCGATATACCCCACAGCATTATTGCCTATGTCGGTGACATAAATATTGCCGCCATTATCAATGGTGATCCCGTCGCTAATAGGCTTATTGGCATAGAACTCAACTTTACTGCGCAACATATTAGGCGACAATTTGGCATCAAGCAGATATTGAGTGTGTACCCGATATAACTTTTCACCACTTAAGGCACCAAAGTAAACCCACTCATTAGCTGGGTCTATGGTTAATGCATCAACTCCAATGCGGATCGGTTGACCGCCAATAGACAAGGTGTTGCCATTAATCACAGTATCAACATCTTCTGGGCGGGTATAAATACTGCCATCGAGCACTCGTTTTGCTGAGCCTGTCGTTAAGTTAACCACGATTAATCCTGCATTACTGCCACCAGCGGGATCTGTGATGTATACCGCTTCATGCTTTCTATCTACCGCAAGATCATTTAAAAATGAGTTTTCAGGCAATACAGGAGCCTTTAAAGTAATCATTTTGTATAAGCTGTTTTGTTGAATATCCCAACCAATAAGTCGGCCAACCCCTTCAGCAGACGCCGTTTCGAGCATCCATAAAATCCCCTGTTCATCAACGACTACACCCAAAACAGGATTAAGATGCTGATTAAACTCAGTATCAGGATAATCGACTATCGAACCGTCTTTGTTAAGCTCCACTATTCTCGAATCTACACCGTAAAAGTGATGATTACTCATAAACACCCGGCCATTAGCTGATACTGCTACATTGCCGGGTGGATGTTGCTTATCTAACTCACGAAAAACTGAAAATTCGCCTGCGCGAGTAGTGAATGTGATAACACTAAGCAGTGCCAACAATGACACAACAAAGACTTGCCTTAACATAATTAGGATTCCTTAAAGGGCAGATTGATACCGTCATCATGTAACGGACTTAAGCTAGCCAAGATAATCTGCATAAACTCTTTTCTGAACAAACATTCAAGATAGACATTTTCCACTGAAGACACAAGCAGTTTTTGAACAATCATTCAAGTAGTGATATTATCAACCAAGAAATGGTTGAGGAACGATGTCATGGCTAAGAAAAATTTTGCAAGAGAAGACGTATTAGACAAGGTGATTACCTTGTTTTGGCAAAATGGCTATGCCGCAACAAGTATTCAGCAAATAACCAAAGCCACCGGATTAAAGCCCGGCAGCTTATATTATGAATTTGAGAGTAAAGAAGGTTTATTCCAAGCTGCGCTAGCGCGTTATGCCACCTTTTCCGTTGAAGCGATACACTTATCGATGGCCAATGCCAGCAGCGTAAACAACGCAATTAAGCAGATGTTAAATACTCTAATTGAACAATCAAAGTCATGTGATTATTGTGGCTGTTTTTTGATAAAAACCCAGCTAGAGCTGGCATCACAAGGGAATCAACTTTATCAATTTGCCAGCGCCCAACTGACTAAAATTGAACATATTTACCTTGATTACCTCTGTGAAAATTATCCCCAGATACAAGCAAAAGCCTACGCGGCCCAGTTAATGACGGTAATATTTGGCATTCGTATTTATGGTTACCAAGCCGAATCTGCCACAACTCAAATCAACACTATTAGCGCCCTGCTGCCGTGGTTAGCAACGCTATCCGAAGACGATAATAGCTAATAATAAGCAGTGAAAATGACCCGCAAATATACTCAACAGCAACCACGCTTAAGTGCTGAGTGGTTGCGCGTTGAGATTGTGTAGGTAATCAACCTAATTCGTAATAGCTTACTGTCACTTTTAAGCATCAACAGAAGCATGATTGGCAAGATATATGGATGCGATAGCGTCGGGTAACATTGGCTTGTACAGATAAAACCCCTGAGCTAAATCGCATTTATAGGTCTTAATGTAATCCAGCATAAACTGGCCCTCTACCCCTTCTGCAATAACTTTTAAACCAAGATTATGACCAATATCGATAATGGTCTTGGCAATGGCTGCCGATGAACTGCTGCTCTCAACGTATTGTAAAAAAGCTTTATCAATTTTCAGATAATGCAACGGTAAAAACTGTAGGTAACTAAATGATGAATAACCTTTACCGAAATCATCAAGCGCGAAAGTAATGCCATACTGATTAAGCCTAAGCATAATGTCTTTGACATTGAATTTATCTTCCATAAAAATCGATTCCGTTAATTCAATAATCAGATATTTACCTTCTAATTGATGATGATTTAAGCAATCAATGAGGTGTGCAATGAGCGCTTCATTTTGAAACTCAATACAGCTTAAATTAATGGAAATAGCTAACTCAGTGATACCTGCATCTCGCCACTTTGCTAACTGTAAACAGGCTTTAGAAATCACCACACAACCAATATCAATAATTAACCCAGTTTGCTCTGCGATTGTAATAAACACATCGGGTGGTACAACAGTGCCATCTTGCTGCGTCCAGCGACATAGTGCCTCAACACTTACAATCTTCATTGTGCGTAAATCAACTTTAGGTTGATACACTAAATGCAGGGCATTATCTTCAATGGCCTTACGCAGCTCTTGCTCAATAGCAAGTTGGGTTAAAGCTTCTTTCTCAAGCGCCTGACTGTAAAAATGGAAGCTATTTTTACCTAATGACTTTGACTCATACATGGCTAAATCCGCCTTGCGGATCAGCGCGTTTGCATTGTCATCATCATTAGGAAACAGTGATATGCCGATACTCGATGTCACAACGAACTGACGCGAACCGATAGTAAAAGGCTGTTTAATCAGTGCTAACAAGTCTTGGCAGACCTGTTTTATGGTCATTTCAGACTCTATTTGTTCTAATACAATAATAAACTCATCACCGCCTTGGCGGGATAAAGTATCAAATTCTCGTAAGCGTGTTTGCAGTCGTCTTACCACTTCTTTCAACAATAAATCACCAGCGTCATGACCTTCTGTATCATTAATCTTTTTAAAGTCATCTAAATCTAAAAATAACACCGCAAGCTTTTTATGTTCTCTTTTACTGGTGGCAATTGAATGACTAATTCTGTCCAATAACAGTGCACGATTTGGCAACCCGGTAAGCGAATCATGAAAAGCATGATATTCAATTGTCGCCTCATACTGCTTTTGCGTTGTCACATCGCGAAAGCACCACACTCGACCATAAATTTGATCGTCTTGAATTTGTGGGAGAGACCTAAAGTCAAAGAAGCGTTTATCGAGTAACTCAATGGTGCCACTTAAGTATTGAAATGGGTCTTGGTTGAGATTATCAATAATCGACAACATATGATTTTTATCTTTGATAATGCCAAGAAAATCCTCCCAATGTGACTCTAATGTAAAACCGAGTTCGTCAATAAAATCCTGCCCCATAGTATTAAATGACATCAGCTCGCCATTTAATCCATAGACAAATAAAATTTCACCGGTGGAATTAACGGTAGCATTTAATAAACCAATAGAATGTTCAAGTTTGTCTTGAACCTGTTTCATCATGGCTAGCTGGTCTTTTAAGGTTTGGTTACGATCGTTTAACTCATTGGAAATAAGGTATAAAGAACGCTCTAACATTTTTACGCTTTGATCATGTTGCGTATAAGCATCGGATATAGAATTCAAAAGAGCGTCATTTTCTGAAATAAATAACTCATCTTTTTGGTTACGCTTAAGCTGACGAACTAGCAGTTTATGCATTGTTAATATCACTATTTCTCAGAAAGTAACGTCACAGCCATGGTCTGATTATGTAAACCACACCGACCAATAGATTGAATAGGCGATATTTCACCATACGAGTAAAAGCCTGAAATAGCGCATTTTGCTGGTAAGCCTTCTTTAATAATTTCTAATTCCTCTTCAACATGCTGCCCTAAAACTAATCTGCGACCGACACAACTGATTAATATGGCTAATTCTGGCGGCGTTCCTTTAAAACACGCTCCAGCTTGATCTGCCGCAAGTTGAGCACCATCGAGTAAGTCTTCGTAGTTAGAATGCATTAACTGGCAGGTCGCACCTTCGGGCATGTTACCAGCGAACAACATACTTTTTTGTAATTCATCAATTGATAATATGGTCCGAACTACATGTTCTTGCTCACCGTGTTGTTGTAACGCCAACGGGTATAACAAAGCAGATGCAGGTAAATCACTGGCAAACTCACCTAAAAATTCTTTATACAAATCTAATGCTGGTCGACCATCAAGTTCATAAAGTACATTATTTGTCGATTTAGTGATCAGGCGCTTAGGCCCAAATGGACGCCACCCGCCTAAACTGCCACAACCAACAGATAACCGTTCACCATACAGTCCAACCAGCACAATCAGGCCACTTTCTATGCGTTTATTGTGCCATACCGTGGTTTGGCTAAAACGCTCACCATCGCCAGCTAAGCCACCCGTTGCCATGACGCCTTGAGGCAAGTATTGCTGTAAACCATCAACCAGTTCAGAACCATTCACTAAATGGCCATCAGAAATAACTAAAACATGTTTGAGTCCTTCAAGAGGTAATTGGCTTACCAACTGCTTTGCCAATTCAGCGCAATGCGCAAATTGATTTATCGAATGGCTGACGACGTGCACTTGGGTGTGCTCAAAATCAATCGCAGTAACACATATACTGTTGTCGTACAGACAATCATCTTGGATTTCACCACTAGTGCTGCAGCCAACTATCTGTGCATTTGGGAAAGCGCTTGATAGCTCATCATTGAGCTTATTGTCTAACATGAGCTCAGGCGAACCAAAGGCCAATACCAGAGTTGTGTCAGCATTATGCGGCAAAGGAGTAACCCAGTGACTATCTTGATATACCGTTTGAAAAGTGTGCATTTAGTTGTCCCTCACTAAAAGGTTATCTCATATGTTGTAATTGAAATATTACCGCAAGCAATAATGATAAAGAATGGCTGAAGAGAATATTCAATGAGCATGATATTAGAGGAAACCTAGTTAATTATCATGTTTTTATCCGTATGACCACACAATATAAATACACCTTAATTAACAATTAAGGTACACTTTAATTACAAGGTGTCTTAAGATAAATAACCCGTTAGCGCAATCCAAATGCATACCCATTGATCATAACCTTGTATTGTTTCAGCATCCCCAAAATGCTTTGCGATGGAACTGATAATTCAATGAGATTAAGGATTAACAATTGCTTGCATCCATCAATGATCAAAGTAAAAGTAACGGTAACCTACTGCATGCTAGGGTGATTAAGTTATTTTCATTGGTAGGAGCCTCGATCACAGGCGTTATGTGCTTACTTAGCTTATTGGGTAACAACAACACCTTAACCCTCATCCTCCTTGTTGCCTGTAGCACCTATCTAATCGCCTTGTTTTCGTTAAAAAAATTCAATATTAAAGTCAGTGCGATTATCATCATTTACTCACTGTATTTATTAATGTTCTACTTAGTCTTTAGTGGCGGGGTCGCACAAACGGGTCCTTTATGGATTTTTATTGTGGCACCCGTTTCAGTTTATGTTTTAGGCTTTCGTTTAGGCTTAATTAACCTGGCTATATTTCTCTGCATCGTCTGCATCATCATGTTTTTACCGCAGCATCTTGTTGCACATGAAGCTTATACCCCAGAATTTAAACTTCGCCTGATACTGTCATTTTTAACCATGACATTTTTATCTGCATTATACGAATATTCAAGCATGCAGTTTTACCGCAATGTGCTCGAATTAAGCGCAAAATACCAACAATTAGCCATGAGCGACCCGCTGACAAAACTCGCTAACAGACGCAATGCATCTGCGGTATTGCAGCAAGAAAAAGCACGTATTGATCGTAATCATGAACCGCTTTCAGTATTGCTGTGCGATCTCGACCATTTTAAAAGCGTCAACGACAAATACGGCCATAACGCAGGTGACATGGTGCTAATGGAATTGGCTAAAGTATTTACGGACAATGTCAGGCAACAGGACTGCATTGCCCGTTGGGGCGGTGAAGAATTTCTGGTGATATTGCCACAAACATCGGCAGAGCAAGCAGGCATCATCGCTGAAAAAATTCGCCTCAGTGTGCAAAACCACACAATCCACTTTCTCAAACATCAAATCCAGGTCACCATCAGTATCGGCATATCTCAGCTCAGTGAAAATGAAACTATCGATGAACTGATCAACAATGCTGATAAGTGCCTCTATCGAGCGAAAACGCTAGGAAGAAATAGAGTCCATCCGTAACATGATAGCAATATAGCATCTAGGGTGTGACAGGCATCAATCTGAATATCTTACTTGCGCAGTGAATTACCCCGCGACTTCGCTTCACTCTGATCATGAGGCGTTCTCGACAAATCAGATAAAAATAGCCCCGCAATGCGAGGCTATTTTACACTTACTTTTACTGTTGCTCTTTTGTCTCTGGGTAAAGACTATTCCACCACTCAGGTTCATCTTTTAGCTTTAAGTCAAACCAGGCCATAGTAGTATTCCACCAGTCAAAACGTGCCTGGCGCGTATTGATGTGATGGTCTTGGCCATTAAACTCAACTAACTCAACCTCTTTGCCTAATAGTTTAAGTGCAGTGTACATATAATGGCTTTCACCCACTGGCACGTTAGTATCGGCATTGCCATGGATCAGCAATAGCGGCGTGGTGATCTTGTCGGCATGGTATAACGGACTGTGCTCAACGTAGAGCTCAGGGTTATTCCACGGAAAACTACCGCGGCTGGCAACACCAGAATAGCCATAACCCCACCAGCCATGTCCCCAATAAGATGATAAATTACTGATCCCAGCATGCGACATTGACGCGGCAAAAATATCCGTTTTGGTGGCTAAATATAGAGTCATAAAGCCACCGTACGATGCGCCCATATTCCCCACTCGTTTAGGGTCGACATAGCTATGCGCCTTTAAAAACGCTTTAGTGCCTTCAATAATGTCATCTGCGCTGTATTTGCCCCATGCATTCACATGACGGCCGCTGAATGCTTGACCATAACCGGTGGCCCCATTAGGTTGCAGCACATACACCACATACCCTTCGGCCGCCCATAAATTAAATGGCCAACGCCCAGTAAAGTGGCGACCCACGGGAGAAGTCCCGCCATAGTAGTACACTAATGCAGGGTATTTTTTACTGGCATCAAAGTCTGCGGGTAAATACACTCGCCCATCAATATTGTGACCATGCTGATTAGTGAAATCAAAATCTTCAATCTCGCCCAAACGGGTATTGGCATAGTTTAGCTGTTGACTATCAAACAACATCTGTTTGCGACTTGAGTTCAAGGTCATTTTATAGGCTTTTTGTGGCACGGTAGCAGAAGTGCCAGCAACAACTATGGTTGGGCTTGATTGTTCAATGGCGACACTAAAGCTGTCGACCATATCAACGCCACTATCTATTTTAGTAAAACGGCGGTTACTTTTATCAAATAGATACAGAGGTGCGCGATCGCCTTCAGTTACCGTCAATATCAGATCATCATTTTCAAGCTTAGTCATACTGCCAATCGCAGGATCAAAGTCTTTACTTAACGCACTGACATTACCGTTAGCATCACGCCAATATAATTGCCCATCATAATCATTCACTTCAATGCTGGGATCTTGTATTCCTGTGCCGTCCATAAAACGCGGCCCAGCAGTGATATACATACCATCATCGGCATATAAGGCACCGTTAAAGCTTCGGTATTCACCTATCACAGTTTCTGTTAAGTCATTTAAGCTCAACTCTATCAGCTGTGTTAATGAATGCGCAGGCTCAGAATAATCAACCGGAGATCGCGTCAGTAGCACAGTATTCTTATCAAGATTACTGTCAACTAAGTCTGTGCTGGTTGGGTTATCGGTTAACTGGCGAATAAAACCGGAAGCCACATCTAATTGATATATTTGGCTATTATCACGCCAATAACTCCAGCGGTCTTCTAATGCACGAAAACGTTTTGAGGTCGCTTTCTCATCGGCCTTAAACGGTTTTTGCCAACTAAATAACAGGCTGTCAGCGTACCACTGCAAACCCGACACATTATCAACATCAGTGGCGGCAACATTAATGGTTAAATCTGCCACATTGAGTAATTGAATTTGTTTATTAGCCACAAAGGCTAACTGTTTACTGTCGTTCGACCATACTGCGCTGCTTGGGCGATTATCTTGCCAGCGATACATCACACTGTTGTCCGATAATTTGCGTAACTCGGTCACTTGAATAGCCGAGTCACCCTGGCTAGCTTGATATTCAATGGTCGATTGCAGTAAGTACTTACCATTTGGGGATAAGGTTAAGCCACTGATAACTTTTGAGTCGAACAATTGCTGCGCAGACACCCGCTGTGATTTTTGGGCCGAAAAGTCGAGGGTATCAACCTCACTTTTTCCCTGCCAATCAAGGCTAAATGACGCATCTTGCGTTTGGCCATCAGCCAACACCAGCAGCTGATAGTCAGCATTAGCCAGCTCAAGTTCGACTTTATCAGCAGATTTAAGCAACTGCCCATTCAAATACACTTGCGGATTTTCAAGCCCTTTAACAGTTAACGTGCCTTGGGTAAATCGCTGAGTCGATAACGGCAGCTTATAGGCTAACCAACCTTCCCCTTCAATCTTTGCTGAGGCTGCTTGCCAAGTGAGTTGTTGATTAAATATTTGAACCGTTTTTGCCTGGGTTTGTCCAGACTTAGCAACTAAGCTAGCTACCAGGTTAGCTCGTAGCGCATCTGCATGAGCACTTTTTGATAATGGCGTTGCCGACGATTGGTTAACTGGGCCTAAGCGTTGAATGTATTTGGCATCTATATCTGCCCCGTGAGCCATGCCAGATAGAGCAATGGCTAAACTGGTTAATACCAGAGTAAAAGCTTTCATGAAGAGTCCTTGTTATCGTTTCCATTGTTAATTGTTAGTATTTTTATTTGCCACAGTGTGACAAAAATGGCTAATAAATGCATCTAGTTTTGCACCCGCTATCTAGCATCTAAGCAGACAAAAGACCTAACATCTAAACAGTCAGTAGCCCTAGCGTCTAAGGCCAGCATTACTGCTATTTAGAAAGTGGACTGAGCTTGTCGTCGCCTAAGGTACTCGCTTCATAGACAACCTGCAGCTAGCAAAATAACGGATCGGCTGCTAAGTTAACAATGACTCACTAAGCATTAAAGGACTAACATGCAGATCATTCACCACGGAGCGGTAAACGGCGTAACAGGATCATGTCACCAACTGGATGTGAATCACCACAGCAAGCATATCAGCAGCTATCTTATCGATTGTGGTTTATTTCAAGGGGCAGAAACCGCCGGGCAAAGTTCAGCAGAACAGCTACAAATCACTTTCGATATCAACAATATCAAAGCGCTGATTATTACTCATTGCCATATCGACCACGTCGGGCGTATTCCTTACTTACTCGCAGCAGGCTTTAACCAACCGATTTATGCCACAACGGCAACGGCAGCATTATTACCTTTGGTCATAGAAGATGCTTTAAAAGTCGGCGTCACTCGCGATACCACACTTATACAAGCTTGTATTAATAGACTCAACAAACTGCTTGTTGCAGTAGATTACGGTCAGTGGATAACACTACCAATAAACCATGAGATATCATCACCTTCAAGATCGACGTCAACAACCGCAGTTACCAATACATTAGAAAACCCACCAAGGTACACCAAAGCCAAACTTAAATTTAAGCCAGCAGGACATATACTCGGCTCAGCTTATGTGGAAATAGACTTAAGTGGCCCTAATGCCAACTCGACATCTAATGCTGAAACTAGTGCTAAGACAAGCCATAGAGTGGTGTTTTCCGGTGACTTAGGCGCTAGCTATGCACCTTTACTTGCGAGCCCCAAAAGCCCATACAGAGCAGATACCTTAGTGATTGAATCGACCTATGGAGATAAAAATCATCAAGGCCGTAAAGATCGTAGCAAGCAGCTTAAAAACATTATTGAAAAAACCGTAAAAGATAATGGCGTAGTGCTCATTCCCGCCTTCAGCATCGGCAGAACTCAAGAGTTACTCTACGAATTTGAACACATCATTTATCGCAATAAAAACAACCCAATATGGCAAGACATCGACATTATCGTCGACTCACCTATGGCGGCTAACTTTACCCAAAAGTATCGTCAATTCAAAATGCTATGGGATAACGAAGCCAAACGAAAACTGGCCCAAGGACGCCATCCACTCGACTTTAATCAACTAACGACTATCGACAGCCATCAAGACCATCTCGCGGTGATCAATTATTTAGATTCAGTCAATAAACCCGCCATTATTATCGCCGCATCAGGCATGTGCACAGGAGGACGGATCAGCAACTACCTCGCCCGCTTTTTATCAAAACCAACCACAGATGTTCTGTTTGTTGGCTATCAAGCTAAAGGCACCACAGGCAGAGATATACAAACCTACGGCCCACAAGGCGGATACGTTTATATCAACGAACTAAAAATTAATATTAAAGCCACTATTCACACTATCAGTGGTTACTCCGCCCACGCCGACCAACACAACCTCATCAACTTCGTCAAACGCATGCACCACAAACCCAGCCACATCAGAATCGTCCACGGCGACGAAGAAGCCAAACAGGCACTAGCTCAGGAATATAGAAAACTCATACCCACGGCAGATATTGTTATCGGTAAGGAATAATAAAGCCTAGAGCGCTGCTAGATGCGACAAAATCTTAGCAACAGCCTAGAGCGCTGCGCTGCTAGTACGCTACGCGGCTAGATTCTATAAAAGCAAATCGCACAACGAATCTGTCCCTAGCAGGACGAAGTCCGTTCTAGAAGCGAAGCGCACTATCCGCATAGCGACCTAGAATCTTAGCAGCGAAGCGACACGAAAATAATGGAGAAAATATGAGGTTTGAAAAGGTTGATAATTGGCGCTTCGAAGATCAGATAACTCGTTCAGGCTTATCTGTTCCATGAAAATATTATCGGTAAAAGTACATAAGCAAGGGTTGAACGATGCTATGCATCAGAGGTAAGCCACATGGATAATGGATATAACGAAGAAGATATTAAAAAGCAGAGTAACGAAGCCAATATACAGTTGATATAAATAGCCTGAGGTTAGTTTGTCAAATTAGTGACTGAGTGAATAATCATGCTAATAACTCAGTTAACAGCTCTTTTAAACATGGTAAACCAATAAAGGCTGCTAAATGTTATAAACACTGTGCGTACTTGAGCAATATACTTTGATGTGCATCTCTATTTGATAATAAAGGTGGCTTATCTAACGGCCATTTAATGCCAATAGCGGGATCATTCCAGGCAATACTCACTTCAGATTCAGGGCAATAGTAATCAGTACATTTGTAAATAAATTCCGCCTGGTCACTTGTTACATAAAAACCATGCGCAAAACCTTCAGGGATCCACAATTGGCGTTTATTGGCGGCAGATAAATAAACACCGCTCCATTGACCAAAGGTAGGTGAGCCTTTACGAATATCCACACTCACATCAAACACTTCACCGCTCACGACACGTACCAGCTTTGCTTGAGTGTGTTTTGTTTGATAATGTAAACCGCGTAATATTCCCTTGTTTGACTTTGAATGGTTATCCTGAACAAAAATGGTAGGCTTGCCTGTCACGAGTTGTTCAAACTGTTGCTGACTCCAAGTCTCCATAAAAAAACCACGATCATCACCAAACACTGTTGGCTCTATTATCTTCACATCTGGAATTTTTGTAGGAATGACTTTCATCGTGAATACTCTTCAATTCTGACTAACGCTGCTTGCCAATCACTTTGAACGATACCAAATTCTTGCTTAATTTTATGACAATTTAAGCAAGAATTTGCCGGGCGCTTTGCGGGGGTTGGGTAATCTGGAGTTGTTATTGGGTTAACTTGAATTGATTGTTTCAATACACCTTGCGCTAACCCAAGTTCGAATATCTTTTCAGCAAAAGCATGCCAGCTTACATAAGGAAAACCGGAATAATGATATAGCCCATAAGCTTGATTACCATCAGCCAGCTGTTTCGTGATAATGATAATCGCGTTGGCAATATCCCCAGCATAGGTTGGGCTGCCAAACTGATCAGCTACAACATCTAAGGTATCTGTGGTTTTAGTAAGGAGCAGCATGGTGTTGACAAAATTATGGCCTTGCTCAGCAAATGCCCACCCGGTCCTTAGTATAATATGCCGCGAACAAGCTCGTTCAACGGCTTGTTCACCAGCGAGTTTACTACGACCATATTCACTTTGAGGTTCGGTGTTATCTGTCTCAACATAAGCTGCAAGACTATCGCCAGCAAAAACATAATCGGTCGAAATATGAATAATAGTGGCATTGATATTATTCGCGGCAACGGCAAGGTTATAGGGTCCATCACGATTAACTGCATAAGCCAACTCGCGCTCTTGTTCGGCTTTATCAACCGCAGTATAGGCAGCAGCATTGACAATGATATTCGGAATGAACTCAGCAACAACCTTATTGATGTTAATAGGGTCTGTAATATCAAGCTGGTCACGATCTAATGCCAACAAGGTGATATCTGACATAGTGCTAAGTTGCTCAACTAAGCACCTCCCAATTTGGCCATTTTTACCTGTGACCAATATTTTCATGCTTAAGCCTCGTTAATTAAACGATTTAAATATTGACCATAACGATTATTCATTATCATTCTCTTTATAGGTAAAAGTATTTATATATTAAAAATTTGACCTTAACTAACCAAGTATTACGGTTAAACATAGCAATGAGATAAATTCAGGTTCGCCACGTTTAGACAGTGGCGAACAAGCTAGTCTTAAGGTCATTACCTAAACGTTATGCCCGAACGGCTTTAGCTATGTGGTCTGCTTGTGCTTGTGACATTTCAGGGTCGATTGATTCAACCATTACGCGGATTAGCGGTTCAGTACCTGATTTGCGTAATAACACACGACCTTTATCACCTAGAACAGCTTCGGCTTCTATTACAGCTTGCTTTACTGCTGCTGATGCTAGGATTTCATTAGCGTTGTTAGCGGTTAGGCGAACATTAAGCAGTACTTGAGGTAACTTTTTCATACCCGATACTATCTCAGCTAATGACTGTTCAGATTGTAATACCGCTTGTAGTACCAATAACGATGCAACCACAGCATCACCAGTTGATGCATGATCGAGATGAAGAATGTGTCCAGAACCTTCACCACCAATGCGCCATCCCGTAGAATTTAATTGCTCAACCACATAACGGTCACCCACTTTGGCGCGTTTAAACGGAATATCCATTTCTTTTAATGCAATCTCAAGACCAAGGTTAGACATTAATGTGCCGACGACACCGCCTGTCATTGTACCTTGCTGTTTGGCCGACTTAGCTAAAATATACAAAATTTGATCGCCGTCCACTACATGGCCATTATGGTCAACAAACATCACCCGGTCAGCGTCACCGTCCATCGCAATGCCTAAATCAGCTTCATGTACCATAACTGCTGTTTGTAAACTGTCTAGATGGGTCGCACCGCAATGATCATTAATATTGGTACCATTAGGTTTATCATTAATGCTAATCACCTCAGCACCTAACTCACGATATACATTGGGCGCAATATGATACGCCGCACCGTTAGCACTATCGACGACAATTTTAAGGCCTGCTAAGGTTAAATCTTTAGCAAATACGCCTTTGCAGAACTCAATGTAACGACCAGCAGCATCAGTAATACGACGGACTTTACCTAACAATTCAGATGAAACACATTCCATCGCATTGTGATTTAACGCCTGGTCAAGTAACGCTTCAATTTCAAGCTCTTGCTCGTCATTAAGCTTAGTGCCCGAATTCGAGAAAAACTTAATCCCATTATCATAAAAAGGATTATGTGACGCACTAATCACTACACCAGCATCGGCACGGAATGTAGAGGCTAAATAGGCAACAGCTGGCGTTGGCATAGGGCCAATTAATGCTACGTTCACACCCGCAGCAGATAAACCCGCCTCGATTGCAGACTCCAACATATAACCGCTGCTACGAGTATCTTTACCAATCAAGACTTCTTGAGTACCGGTTGAGGCTAATACTTTGCCAGCAGCCCAACCTAACTTCATAGCAAAATCAGGCGTAATAGGAAACGTCCCTACTTTTCCACGCACACCATCGGTGCCAAAATACTTACGAGACATAAAAACTCCAATATAAAAAAATGCGCATGCGCAGGTTCTAGGAACTCGCAAGCTCGCCTGAGGGCGGACTCTGTCCTTCTAGATTCTATCAGCGAAGCGTCCTAGCAGTGACGAAGTCACGCCCTAGAAGCCGCAGGCGCCCTATTTGTTAGCGCAGCGCTCTAGGCTTTTAGCCAATTCCTAAAAGCAAAAAACCAACTACACAAGAGTTGGTTTAAAAGCACATCATAATTAAGTGTTACAGTTCGAACAGAATTTTTTCAACACTTTTTTTGAAATCTGCGCCCAACTTAGCATCACGTAAGCCATATTCAACAAAAGCATTCATGTAACCTAATTTATCACCGCAATCATGTGACTTGCCGGTCATGTTAAAGGCTTCAACGGTATCTTGTTCAATCAGCATATCAATAGCGTCGGTTAACTGAATTTCATCACCTGCACCCGCTGGTGTTTTAGCAAGCAATCGCCAGATCTTTTCAGATAATACATACCGGCCAACAACCGCGAGATTAGACGGAGCGTCACCAACATCAGGTTTTTCAACCATCCTTTTGATTTTAGCTGAATCACCCGGTGTTATCTCAACACCATTACAATCGGCTATGCCGTATTTGTTAACGTCACATTCAGGTACAGGAGCCACCATAATCTGGCTAGCAAATGTCGCTTTGTAACGCGCTATCATTGCGGCTAGGTTTTCAGTTTTTTGATTAGCAGTGGATTCATCTAGCACAACATCAGGCAACACGACCGCAAAAGGGTTATTACCAATACAAGGGTAAGCACACAGTACCGCATGACCTAACCCTTTAGCTTCGCCTTGACGCACATGCATGATCGTCACGTCTTTAGGACAAATCGCTTGCACTTCTTCCAGTAGCTGACGTTTTACGCGTTTTTCTAAAGTAGATTCAAGCTCGTATGATTTATCAAAGTGGTTTTCAATCGCATTTTTACTGGCGTGAGTCACTAAGACAATTTCTTTCACACCGGCGGCAACACACTCATTAACAATGTACTGAATTAACGGTTTATCAACTAAAGGCAACATCTCTTTCGGAATGGCTTTGGTGGCAGGCAACATGCGAGTGCCTAGGCCTGCTACGGGAATAACTACTTTCATCTAAAACCCTTTAAATTCAGTATACTTGATAAAATAATTACAAGATTATAATCAATCATTACGCTTTAACCATGTAATAATTTGCCAGACATGAGCAAGAGCCCAATTGTAAGAAATAAATAATATAATAAACAGACTAAACATTATCGACTCTGGAACCTGATAAAACTCACCAGCCAAACCACATAATGCTAATAATAAAGATAACAGCGTAATTCTAACAAGCGTCTGTTTACGATTATAACCTGCACGCTCAAAGATATGATGTAGATGATCGCGATCAGCTTTAAAGGGAGAGAATCCTTTTCTAATCCTTCTGTACATAATAGCGACCATATCCATTAGTGGGATCGCTATCAGGTATAAAGCGGTTACTGGCGAGAAAACAACCTCATTCAGCACAGCTCCTTGGTGTACGTTATAAGATTGAGTCCCTAAGACTAATAACCACACTACAGTTAACCCTATCAACATACTGCCAGCATCGCCCATGAATATTTTTTGTACTGAATCAAAAGGCCAACGAAGGTTAAAAAATAAATAAGCGAGAATAGCGGCATCAAAGAGTAAAGGAAGTAAAAACCAATCATTGCCAGCACGATAAAATAATACTGAAAGAGAGGTAAACGTCACTAGGCTCAGCATCCCCGCAAGGCCATCGATTCCATCAACCATATTGAAAGCATTAATCGAGCCTATCACGGCAATAACAGTGACTAAAACTCCAACATAGCCCAGTTTAAACTCAAAAAAATAAAAAATATCGCCCAAAGTGGTCAGGTAAAATCCTGCACCAAAAATGAGTATTGATGCAACAATGACTTGTGCAACTAGCCGAAGCCGCACTGACAAATCATAACGATCGTCCAGAACACCAATGAAAAGGATCAATGATGACGAAATAAGATACAAATTGAGGGTTTGACTGCTTTTAATAAACAGTCCAGATGCGAGTAAAACACTGAAGAAAATCGCAATCCCACCTATTAGAGGGATGGCACCATCGTGGCATTTACGCTCATTAGGTACATCTAATAAGCCAACCTTAGCAGCGATAGGTTTGAATACTAAAATAGCAGCAAAACTAAATATAAAAGCCGTTATAAAAGGAACTAAATAATCCATCATCTCATCCTTAAGCACTTATAAAACTATATATTATAAAACTTAACATTGTAAAAATTCATTTAACGCGAGGTATTCTACCACTTTTGGCGATAGTTAACTGCTAGGTATTATAATTATGCTGACATAAATTAATAGCTAAATAACTCATTCGTGTGATGGCTGAGTAAACGTAAAGGTTTTATGCAGAAAAGCCGTTATCCGCCAAATGTTTGCAATAACAGAGAAATAAATAGCAAAAGTCACTAAAAATGAAAAAAACATAATCGACTCAGGCACATTATACAACTCTGACAAAATGCCCACGCCAGCCATAATCGATGCTAAAAGACAAATAACCAGTAATGACAGACTTGATGACAAACCAATACGCTGACAAATATGGTGTAGATGCTCTCGGTCTGGTTTAAAAGGCGATTGACCTTTCTTCAACCTTCTGGTCATGATGCAAACCATGTCCATCAGCGGTAATGCAATAAACCACAGCGCAGTTACAGGGCGAATAACCAGCACATTGCCACCTTGGCTAGCTTCAATCAGTAACCAAATAGCAGTAAAACCGATAAACATACTGCCAGCATCCCCCATGAACACCTTGAAACGGCGACCAAACGGAAAGCCTAAGTTCAGCATGATATAGGGGAGCATAGCACCAACGAACAATAAACAAAAAGTCGCTAATTCAATATTACCAGCAAGATAAAACATCAAACCAAGGGCAGAGAATGTCACTGAAGCAAGACCACCTAATAATCCATCAATACCATCAACCATATTAAAGGCATTGATTGCCCCTATTACCGCCAAAATGGTGACGATATAACTCATGTAAGTTGGAATGACTAAGGCCGAGTCACTGAACATAGCACCAAGATAATGCAAACTTTTATAACCTATCAAGATCATCGCAAGTGAAATACCCGCCTGCACCACTAAGCGTGATTTAAAACTTAAATCGTACCGATCATCTAACGCCCCCAAGACAATGAGCACAGTTGAACATGCAACATAAAGTAGCAAAGTGTTAGTGATAGGAAAAAGCACAAACAGGGCGATCATTAACGTGCAGTAAATTGAAATACCGCCAACGAGTGGGATCTGACCCACATGGTGTTTACGTTCATTGGGCTTATCGACCAATCCAAAGCGTTTAGCCAGTTTCCTGAAAACGAACAGACTGATAAAAGAAAGGCAGAAAACGAAAATGATTGAAGTGCTAGTGGACATATATCACTCTTGCTAATGGAGAATTGAGCACATAAAAAACAGATGATTGTGCTGACAATAAAAATATAACTCATGTTTGATTGAAAAAGGTGTAATTTGAGCGAGGAATAAGGGTGAGAACAAGACAAAAAAGTGTCTCAGAACCGACTCACCCATTATGTATCCAATTGAATAATAGGATGATAGTACTTTAGCCTAATAGTACCGACTATTAGAAAAAGACTTAATCTGAACCAAACAAATCACGCGTATAAACCTTATCAGCAACATCACTAATTTCATCAACCATTCGGTTCGAAACAATCACATCAGAAAGCGCTTTAAACTCATTTAAATCTTTAATCACTTTTGAGTGAAAAAACTCATCGTCATCAAGTACAGGCTCATACACAACGACTTCAACACCCTTGGCCTTAATTCGCTTCATAATCCCTTGAATACTAGATGCTCTAAAGTTATCTGAGCCAGCTTTCATAATTAAACGATATATACCAACACGCTGTGGATTGCGCTTTAGAATTGACTCAGCAATAAAATCTTTGCGAGTTGAGTTAGCATCCACAATCGCACCAATAATACTATTCGGCACGTCAGCATAGTTTGCACGTAGTTGCTTCGTATCTTTAGGCAAACAATAACCGCCATAACCGAACGAAGGATTATTATAATGATTACCAATGCGAGGGTCTAAACACACACCTTCAATAATTTGCTTTGCATCAAGCCCATGAGACTCAGCATAAGTATCAAGCTCATTAAAATAGGCAACACGCATTGCAAGATAAGTATTTGAGAACAGTTTAACCGCTTCAGCCTCAGTAGAGTCTGTAAACAGTACTTCGACATCTTTTTTAACCGCGCCTTGCAATAATAAGTCTGCAAAGATTTTTGCTCGCTTACTGCGTTCACCAACAATAATTCGTGACGGATACAAATTGTCGTGCAGTGCTTTACCCTCGCGTAAAAACTCTGGTGAAAAAAGAATATTTTTAGTATTAAACCTCTCTCGAACGCTTTTAGTATAACCCACCGGGACAGTAGATTTAATAATCATTACCGCATTTGGATTTATTGACAACACATCAGATATCACCGACTCAACAGACTTGGTATTAAAGTAATTAGTCTGAGGGTCATAATCAGTCGGTGTAGCAATAATCACAAAATCAGCATTATCGTAGGCTAGATTTTTGTCCAAGGACGCAGTGAAATTTAACGTTTTGTTAGATAAAAATTCAGAAATTTCAGTATCAACAATGGGGGATTGGTTTTTATTTAATAACTCAACTTTTTCGGCAACAACGTCAACAGCAACCACCTCATTGTATTGTGCAAGAAGCATTGCGTTTGATAAACCAACATAACCGGTACCGGCGATTGCAATTTTCATTTTAAATCCATATAAATCAAAATCCTGGTAGTTAAAGTTCTACTACACAAGCTAAAACATTATTAACAAGGTTTGTGGCACTTTCAACAGAATGTGACTCTGCATAACAACGTAACTCAGGCGCATTACCTGAAGGACGTAAGTGAACGACATCACCATTATTGAGCGTAATACGAAGTCCATCTGTAGTGTCAATTGAAGCAACATCAAACTGACCGAGTGATAGCTTAGTTAAAAACTCTTTAGGTGCCTCAATTCCCAACTCTATAAGCGCTATACTTCGCTGTTTCTCAAAGTTTTGGACACGATCACTTGCAGTAAAAATTTTTGGTATCTTTGCTATCAAGGAAGAAATTGGGCAATCACGAGCCATGGCTAAAACTGAAAGCGCTGGCAGCAATGCATCTCGTGTAGGTAAGGCACTTAACCGCACCCCTCCAACATCAATATTCGAGCCCAGTAAAAAACCACCATTAGCCTCAAAACCTGCAAAACTGTTGTATTGAGCTTTCAGATCTGCAAATGCCTCAATTACATAGGGAGAACCAATTTTAGTTCGTAAAACTTGTTTAAAAGAATTACAAGCTTCGACCGCAGAATTACAACTAACAGGAATAGCAAGTGCCTCAATCTCTAAAAACAGAGCCGCGAGTAAACATAAAATATCACCGCGAAGGTAATTACCTGTCTCGTCAGATAGCAGAGGCCTATCACCATCGCCATCAGTTGAAAAGAGCGCATCTAGTCTATAGTCTTTTTGCCAGCGTTTTGCCATTTCAATATCTTGAACACTAACCGCTTCAGTATCTATTGGCACAAATTGATCACTACGGCCAAGACTCACAACATCAGCACCTAGCTGTTTAAATAACGTAGCATAGAGATCGCGACCTGCACTAGAATGTTCATAAATGCCGATCCGTTTTCCTGCCAACAACGTGGGACTGAATAAATCAAGATATCGGGCTAAATATTTATCGCAAGCACGTTTTGAGCTAGCAGGCAGATCTGAAACAATCAACTCAGGAATAGTCCCATCAACAGCCAATATAGCAAGCTCGTCGGCCTTTGTGATCTCACCATCTGGTCGGTAAAACTTAAGGCCATTTCTATCAAATGGAATATGACTACCAGTAACCATAATTGCAGGAACGTTATCCAACATTGAGGTAAAAGCCAGTGCTGGCGTTGGAATAACACCATAATAATCAACCTCTATACCTAACGATTGTGCCGCCGCAATACAAGATGCAGCAATCTCAGGGCTACTTGGGCGGTTATCAATTGCCAAGGCGAGTCGATTAAAATTAAAGTTTAGCTGCATCACTTGGATAAATGCAAAGGTAAATGCAGCACAAACCTCAGGTTTAAAGTCAACGACTAGGCCACGCGCACCACTTGTGCCAAAGGCAATATTACTATCGCGAATTAATTTTTGGGAATCTATCATAATTAATATCTGTTCAATTTGATTGTTTTTTAAATATGAATTGAGGGATTTTAGAAACGTTTTTCCAAAACAATGCCGGCACTACTGACAATCCACTATTTTTAAGTGCTCGACTATCTTCACAAGATTTTAGCCAAATATTTTTCAAGCTCCGGTTACTAGCACCGCCAATTCTCATTTTAATTAAGACATCTTCGCAATAGGACATTGATACATTTCCAACCCATAGATATCTGAGCAAAGAATCATAATCACCAGCAATTTTATAACTCAAATCAAACACACCTAACTTTTCATATATCTCACGCTTCATATAAAAAGTGGGATGAGGGGGCATCCAGCCTCGCTTTAACTTATTTTTTGAATATTCACCACTCTTCCACAATCGAATAATCTTGGATGGGTCGCTAGCTGAAACGTATTGTAAATCACCATAAACAGCGTCAGTCTTGTTTTTAACAAACGCATTGACTATTTGTTGTACCGACTCTTTGGTGGCGAAAACATCGTCGGAGTGTAAAAAACCTATAACATCTCCTGTGGCTGCCAAAATGCCTTTATTAAGGGCGTCATATATACCGCGATCAGGTTCAGAAATTACTGTTGTAACTCTTGAACACTCACGTTTTACGAGCTCTAATGTTTCATCAGATGATGCCCCATCAACAATTATATATTCAATGTCATGGTAGGTCTGCTGCTCTAATGACCGAAGTGTATCTTGGATCGTTCGAGCGCTATTATATGTCGCGGTGATGACGCTTACTTTCATGATTGATCCTAATTAATTGCGGCCATATCTGTCTTCAAAGCGCACAATATCATCTTCGCCTAAGTAAGAGCCTGATTGCACTTCAATTAGCTCTAATGGCACTTTACCTGGGTTTTCCAGTGCATGTACTACGCCTACAGGAATATAAGTGGATTGGTTTTCTGTCAGTAAGATTTCCTTATCACCATTGGTCACTTTTGCTGTACCGGTTACAACAATCCAATGCTCAGCTCGATGATGATGCATTTGAATAGATAATTTCTCGCCCGGTTTAACCGTAATACGCTTAACTTGGAAACGGTCGCCATTATCAATGGAATCATATTTACCCCAAGGGCGATAAACTTCGCGATGATGTTGCCATTCATTACGAACTTCTGCTTTTAGCTGTTCAACGATTTTTTTAACTTGCTGAACTTCTGACTGTTTCGCGACCAAAATCGCATCTTTGGTTTCGACAACGATAACGTTATCTAAACCTATAGTGGTAACTAATTTTTCAGAAGCATGGACGTAGGTGTTGCGTGTATCAACATTTATTACATCTCCACGACAAGCATTACCATGCTCATCTTTATCAGACACGTCCCAAAGCGCAGACCAACTGCCTACATCACTCCAGCCACAATCCATTGGCACCACAACCGCTTGAGTGGTTTTTTCCATTACTGCGTAATCTACCGAATCATCAGGACACGCTTCAAAAGCGGCTTTATTCACACGAATGAAGTCTAAGTCGACTTGCGTGGCTGCCATTGCTAACTCACATGCGCTAAACATATCAGGGCGATAAGCTTTAAGTTCAGCCAAATATGTGCTGGCTTTAAATAAAAACATACCACTGTTCCAGTAGTATTCACCTGACGCAAGATAATCTTGCGCTGTTGCTAAGTTTGGCTTTTCAATAAACTGCGCGACAGTAAAGCCAGTTACGGTACCTTGAACATCACCACGCTTTATGTAGCCATAACCAGTTTCGGGCGCAGTTGGTACAATGCCAAATGTCACTAACTTATCAGCCTGTGCAAAAGGAACTGCTTGTTCGACAGATGCACAAAATGCCGCTTCATCTTTAATCACATGGTCAGCAGCTAACACCAATAAAAGCGGGTCATTGCCACTTTTTAAAGCTTGCATAGCGGCCAATGCAATAGCAGGTGCAGTATTGCGACCTATCGGCTCTAAAATAATACCACTTGTTTTAATCGCGTTGGCACGAAATTGTTCAGCCACCGAAAAACGATGCTCTTCATTACAAATAACTAAAGCCGGTATATGCTCAATCCCTTTTAAACGCTGCGCAGTGGTTTGCAACATTGAGTCATCACCAAGCAGAGTAAGAAACTGCTTTGGAAACTGTTGACGTGATAATGGCCATAAACGTGATCCGGAACCGCCAGCCATAATTACAGGTAAAATCATTGTTAATCCTTTTTAAATAATTCGATTTTTTGAGCATTAAAATACCACTTGGTATGAGTATGCACCTCATCTGCAGACAATAAGTGGGGGATATCAAACCACTGATAGCCGCCATGCTGTAAGTGCAAGGGTAAACTATTCAACTCACATTCAAGTTTCAAAATAAAAGCGATAGCTACATAATGAGTCGTAATGTCATCACCAAAAACACAGTCATTATAAAAGTGGTCAAACGGACCTAATAAACAGGCTTGATCAATAGTAAATACTTGACCGAGTTCAACACAGGTTAGTCGCTTAAAAGCATCCGCTAACGCTTCATTCTTTAA
Source organism: Shewanella vesiculosa (assembly GCF_009994065.1). Lineage (NCBI taxonomy): Bacteria > Pseudomonadati > Pseudomonadota > Gammaproteobacteria > Alteromonadales > Shewanellaceae > Shewanella > Shewanella vesiculosa. The sequence goes on along the minus strand of NZ_JAACSD010000005.1, from coordinate 225,652 downwards.
AATACGACCTCCAGGAACAAACCAATAATCTTTAGCTGGGCGATTTAAACGCTTCCCTAATAGGGCCTGACCTTTTGCATTAATGACCACTAAATCAATCGAGACGAGCGGTGTACTCTCAATAACAGTAGAAAACGTAGTCTCATCTAAAAACATTAATAAACCTACTTTCTAAAATTATCTTGGTTATCTAAGAACCAGTCGTAAGTGGTTGCGAGGCCTTGTTCTAAGCCAATTTTTGCACTCCAGCCAAGCGCGCTTAAGCGTGAAACATTCATTAACTTACGAGGTGCACCATCAGGCTTACTCGGATCAAATTCAATATCACCTTTAAATCCAACTACTTTTGCGACAGTTTCGACTAACTCACGAATAGTACAATCAACACCAGTACCAACGTTAATATGACTCAGCATAAGCTGTGTGTTAGCGTTATAAGTATCTTGGTCCAAGTTCATCACATAAATAGATGCTGCGGCCATGTCGTCAACATGTAAAAATTCTCGCATGGGCTTGCCAGAACCCCAAGCCACTACCTTTGAATCACCATTGAGTTTAGCCTCATGGAAACGGCGTAATAATGCAGGAATAACATGAGAGTTTTCTGGGTGAAAATTATCATTTTCGCCATACAGGTTAGTGGGCATCACCGAACGATAATTGCGCCCAAATTGGCGGTTATAAGACTCGCACATTTTAATGCCGGCTATCTTAGCAATTGCATAAGGCTCGTTGGTTGGCTCTAATGTGTCGGTAAGCAAGGCGTTTTCGGCCATAGGTTGCAGAGCAAGCTTTGGATAAATACACGAAGAGCCTAAAAACAACAAGTCCTGTACTCCAGCTATATGGGCGCCATGTATGATATTGTTTTGTATAGTTAGGTTTTCATAAATAAAATCAGCAGGGTAAGTATTGTTCGCAACAATACCACCCACTTTAGCTGCAGCTAAATAAACTTGATCAACTTTTTGATCGGTAAAAAACCTAAACACTGCTTGCTGATCAAGTAAATTCAATTGAGCACGGCTTTGAGTAACGATAGTCACATCAGACTGCTGACTAATTTGGCGAACAATGGCCGAACCAACCATTCCATTATGACCCGCTACAAAAATTCTTTTCATCATCAATCCTGTATTAAAAATAAAGGTCGCACGTATTCCCGTAAATAACAGGCGCACAACCTTGATATTAAATAAGTGATATTTATTCTACAGATAAACTAATATTGTACCCGTGTTTTTTTAGAATAGCGTGTTGTTTAGCCTTACCTAAATCATTTTGAACCATCTCAGAGCACATTTCTTCTACTGTGATTTCAGGCTCCCAACCAAGTTTTGCTTTCGCTTTTGAAGGGTCACCTAACAAGGTTTCAACTTCTGCAGGTCGGAAGTAACGAGGATCAACCTTAACAATCACATCACCAACTTTTACTGCATGAGCATTGTCACCTTCAATCGCGACAACTGTTGCGACTTCATCAACTCCTTTACCGTTGAATTCTAAAGTAATACCCAACTCAGCTGCCGACATACGAACAAACTCACGTACTGAAATTTGTTTACCTGTAGCGATAACAAAGTCATCAGCAACATCTTGTTGAAGCATCATCCACTGCATACGCACATAATCTTTGGCGTGGCCCCAATCACGTAAGGCATCCATGTTACCGAGGTACAGGCACTTTTCTAACCCTTGTGAAATATTAGCTAATGCACGGGTAATCTTACGAGTCACAAAAGTTTCACCACGACGAGGTGATTCATGGTTAAACAAAATACCATTGCAGGCGTACATGCCGTAGGACTCTCGGTAGTTAACTACAATCCAATAAGCATACATTTTAGCTACAGCATATGGAGAGCGAGGATGGAAAGGTGTGGTTTCTTTTTGTGGGATTTCTTGCACTTCACCATACAGTTCAGAAGTAGAAGCTTGATAAAACTTAGTCTTCTTTTCCATACCCAAAAAACGAATCGCCTCTAACAAACGTAACGTTCCTATAGCATCAACATCTGCTGTGTATTCTGGTGCTTCAAACGAAACCGCTACATGACTTTGTGCGCCTAAGTTGTATACTTCATCGGGTTGAACCTCTTTTAAAATACGAGTTAGATTAGAAGTATCGGTTAGATCACCATAATGAAGGAAAAATTTAGGATTTGTTTCGTGGCGATCCTGGTAAATATGATCGACACGCTCAGTATTAAAAGAAGAAGCTCGACGTTTAATACCATGAACTTCATAACCTTTATCTAATAATAACTCGGCAAGATATGATCCATCTTGACCTGTTACACCTGTAATTAAGGCTACTTTTGTATTATTCATTCTCTGTTCCTAATAAAATTGTAAAATCTAATAGCCATATCTTTAGTATTGAAAGTATTAGTGACTGTACCGAATGCATTCAAAGAATAATTTTTTAATAAACTTCTATCCTCGAAGATATCAATCAAACGTTCAGTTAAAGATAAATAAGAGTCGTGTTCAAAATGAACACCATTAAATCCATTTTTGAAACAACCTATTTCTGGCATGTGTAATGCTCTATTATCATGAACTATTGCTGGAAGTCCTAATGCATAGGCATGAATTATACTAAGACCTACCGAACCTGGATAAACAAAGACATGACAGTCAGAAAGAATTTCTGTAATTTTACTCTCTTCCCATTGTTCTCCAAAACATTGTATATCGATCCTATTAGCATCAGGAAATTCCACAAGCAATTTTTCATGATTTACGTCCCCAACAATATTCAGTTTATATTTATTGGATATTTCAATGGGCAATGCTAGGAGAGCCTGAATTAAAAGATGAAATTGAGATTTATTAGTTACACGACCAATAAATGCCAAATTTAAAACATCCGAGTCATATTTAGAAAGGCTATGCGAATATGAAGCTCGAATTGCATCAACGTCAAGCCCATTATTGAGTCCACACATAGGGGAACTAATAAAATGAGATAAATCTTTCATTTCCTCTTCGGTATAGAGGATAACTCGAAAAAAACCCATCAACTTAAATCTTACATAGCAACCAAATTTGGTACTAGTCGAAGATCTTCCATGTCCCCACCATATTACATCGACTCCTTTTAACTTAAAATAAAAAGCCAAAAACAAACTACTCAAAAAGCGAGGATTACCATTGAAAACAAAAACATCTCCTCTACTGAGTCCCATAGAAAGTATTTTCAAAACAAAAGATTGCCAAAAAAAAACACCAAAAAAAGAGACGTATTCAGCTTTCACGTAATTAATACTCTTGTCAAGAACATCCATTGACTTTACACCCAAATCATCTACAGGAGAACAGAATATAGAAATATGAAAAACTTCATTTATCTTAACCAAGCTTTCAATAAAACCTTTTCGATATCGTCCCAAAGCTGGCTGCACAATTAAAAGTTTATGTTTTTTCAACTTTATTCCTTATCATTTCTCTATGCTTTAGAATTTCGTCCAAACTAAATCTTTCCTTAATTATTTTTGCAGGATTCCCTGCAACAATAGAATATGGAGGAACATCATTTATAACTAATGAATTAGCTGCTACAATTGAACCTTCACCAATTCTTACACCACCGAGAATTGTAGAACCATATCCAATCCATACATCGTCCTCAATCACTATCATTTCAGAACGAGATCTGCCGCCGTCGTAAATAGTCTGACAGGGTTTATTGTATATATGCTCTCCCCTATTAATTAACCCGCATCTTGGTGCGATTAAAACATAATTACCAATATTAACATCACTCAATATAACAGTACCACTATTAATTCCAACATGATCACCGAAAGTAACAATATTGTTAGGTGAAAATATTTCAACATTCCACTGAACATGAACGTCTACACCGTATTTAACGAAACGATATCTTAAATTGAAATTAATAAAATTTCGTATAAAATTTAGGAATGCCTTAAAATTAACTTTTAACTCACTTAGTTTACTCAAAGAAAACATTTAACAATTTCCTATTAGAATTTCAAAAAGGAATAAGATAAATTGAAAACACAAATTTAATAAGCCATCCTATTAAAATTTAATTTATTACTTGACGCCATTTAGAAGCAAGGGAATCATCAGAACAAGTTTCATTTATTTCATAAATTACTTCATCGGGGTTTACATAAACTAAATCTGAATCAACGGAATTTGCAAAAGAAAATTCATTAATACTAAAGTCTGCAAAATAACCATCAGAGAGCAATATATTACAGCCAAATGTAGCTGCATGATAAAACATACCACTTACTATCATTGTATTATCAATATGAGACAAAACCAAATACTTAGTTCGAAGTAAAATACTTTCAAGTTCGTTGTCAGAAAGTTCAGAATCAATCCAATTAACATTTAAAGACCTGTTCTGTATAATACTTCTTATTAAGATTGAATATTCATTATCATCACATTTACCTGAGATAACTAAATATCTGTCAATTGGCCATGTCATTAATAATTTATCAAGCCCCTTGTAGCTCATAACTTTTCCAACCCATGAAAATTCAATATCCCTGATGGTTTCTATATTTTTTTGGTTGTTATACAAAGGGTGATTTATAAACTTGGAGTCAATATGAGCAAGCGGTCTATGAGTAACAATATCGTCAGACAATTTTGTAAGTATGAATGATATTAAACGAAAGTATAACCTTGAGAAAAAGGATCTAGAATTATGCGGAGCAATATTATGCTTAACATAAATTATTTTATCACAAATAAAAAAACAAAAAAGTACAGCACTCAAACACTTCAAAGTCGAGATTAAAGGAAACCTTGCAATTGAAGGAGCATCCTCAAGCCAGTTAAAGACTACAACTTTGTTTGAAGAAAACAAATATGATAAAATATTATTTAAAGGTAGAACATGATACCCGCATTTTTCCCATACACGAACAGAATTTAAAATATATTTATTTCGACCAGCATTTTCAGGAAAATAAAATAATTTTGTCATAACACAACTCTCATCAGAGAAACCAAGGGAAATAAAATAATTGATAATCTATAGCGTTAACCCTAGACTTAATAAATTTTGCTGGTACACCAGCTATAACCGAATTTTCAGGAAACGACTTAGTAACTACACTACCACAACCTACTACAATATTATCATTCAAAACTACACCTGGTGTAATTTGCGCACCTGAACCGATCCAGCAATTGCTTTTAATTATTACTTTTAAAGAATAAAGTGAATGATTATTGTCGTAATCATGTGACATTGTCCAAATTGTCACGCCTCTAGCAATATCTACATTATCATATATTTCAAGGCCACCACGACCATCTAATAAAACATTGGAGTTAACAACTACACGATTACCAATAACAATGTTTCCTGGTTCTTTCAATTGGACACCAATTAGAAAATTTGAGTTACAACCGATTTTTTTTAAATAAAATCTAACAATGAACATTCTAATTGCACTGAAAGGTATATTTGTAAAAAAATGATTCCAAAAATACAGCTTCAAAGATTGAAAAACAAATTTTACATATCTAATGACCTTTAAGATATTATACATTTATAACCTCTTAATAAATTTAAGGATTTCAAAAATATTAGTAGCAAAACAAAATACACCAAAGCCAATATATGGGAAAGATATGCAGAAATCCAACCATGAAACAAAAATATAACAGTAAAAGTCCAATTTAATTCGTTTAACGGACCATTACTTTGAATTGATTTTGATAAAAAAATCGAAAGAAATATAAAAAGCACACTAAAAAGTAATGTTGCTAAAAAGAATGTTATATCAACGAATAATAATCCAGCCAAACCTGTATGCGCATTCCAAGTAACATTTTCTTTAGATATAAAACTTGCGAACAAAGTATTAACAGAAAAACCATTATAATAAAAAATGTATTTATTAAATAAACCGACAATGTTAGTGTCAAACAATAATAAATCAAATTTAGAAAAAAAAGATGAAACCGAAAATGAGTTATCTAACAAGTAGCTTACGTTAGCAACATGTTGAAAGCGTTCCAATGAAACCAAGAGGTAATCAATATATAATTCCACTCCACCATTATATATATAATCAAAGTATCCAACAGCAATTAACTTTGGTTCAAAACCGGAAATCAAGACAAAAGAAATAACAAAAACCTTAAAAGCTCTTAAAAATGGATATAGTAATATCCCAAGGGTAATAGAAAAAAAGTTAAACCGAATAAAGGTTTTACCATAGTACAGATAAAGCTTAACATTGACCAATACATATAGCACAATTAAAACAAATGTTTTTGCCAACAAAATATTTATCAAAAAAGTCAAAAACAACACTAGTAAATAAGTAAAGTTGAAATTATTTATCCTATAAAATAAATAAATTGGTAGCAACTCCAAAACCGGAAAAGCAAACAACATAAACTTAATAATTGATGGGGTGTTTGGTTTCTCCCCATGCACCACAGTAACATAGCCCTTAAGAATACAAAATAAATAAAATAATGAAAAAAACAAAAAAATAAGATCTATAGATTTTTCTGCATCATACTTTAAATTATTTATCTTTATTTTTTCAAAAATAAAAAAACTAGTACCAATTAACGTCCATGAAAACAATATGAGAAATAATGCAACCGACAAAGATTCATAGTTAGCAGGAACATCAAATTCAAAAAAGTCACCGCCTAAATATCCTTTTTTCGAAAAATAATAACAGTAGAATACATTTGAAATGATGTATATTGATAATAAATATAACCTAGTACCTTTCAATTACACCTCGAAAGTTAAAATTTCAATTTAACAAAAAGCTTTTTCACTATATTGAAAAATATAAATTTAAAAAAGAAAAAAACACCAACAAAACGAATTGAACCTAAAACACTATTACATACCTCATTACGAGATAATTCATCTTTGTTTTTATCAAAGTAAAACTGAGCACTTACTAAATGATGATAAGTAGTCTCGAAATATTTAGATTTACATTCCAAACCAGACCAAATACCGGTCGGCAACACTCTATAAACAGATGACACTTTGCGGTCCGTTATCACTTGCTTATCAGAAAAACAATTAGAGTTACTCAGTATTTTTTGCAACAATGAATCAAAAGATATTGTTTTATTATAATATCTGTTTACGATTATTTGCTTAGGTTTTAAGTGCATAGTTGTCAACAACATTAAAAAAGTTTTATTTTGAAGTTCGTTATTATCATAAACCTTAAAACTAGCACCTAACATACTCAACTTTGATAAATAAAGATAATCATTATTAATATCAATTGCTTGAGCATCCATAATATGCATATAAATATTTTCATTCTCTTTTAACTTATCATACTGATAAGTTAACTTATTTTTAATAACCCAGAAATCATCGCACTCACAATAACTAATATACCTTCCGTTAGCATTAGATATTAGTTCAAAAATCATACTACATAAAGCCCCTTTAGAATACTGATTTGAATTTTGAAATACAGGCTTTACTATTCTAGGATACTTTGACGCATATAAATTAATTATTTCTCTAGAACCATCTGTAGAACAATCATCATTAACTATTACTTCAAATGGATAAGGGAAGTCTTGGGACAAAATACTATTCAAACACTCTACAATCGTATTTTCGTGATTATAACTCAAGCAGATCACAGTAACTTTTATTTCATCTCTATCTTTCCAGTTAAGTAATATATCACTTTCATCTTTATCTAAAATCTTGCCATAATCCATAAAAACCTACAAAATACAATTCAACTTAAAAGATACTAATAGTTAGAAATTTGACTTTTTTATTTTACTTCCTAAACTTTTTATCCTATTTGTTCTCAACTTTAGTAACCTTGCAGGTGCCCCTGTATATATGCCGTATTCTTCACAATTTTTTGTTACAAATGATAAAGCACCTATTGCAACACCTTCATATAAAGACACGCCTGGCAAAATTACTGTCCCACTTCCAATAATCACATGTTCTCCTAAATAAACTGGAGAATGTGTGACATTTGTAAATTCACTTGGCACCATTGGATTCGTCATGTATTGACCACTATAATCATCATTACTTGAATAAATAGAAACTCGGGATGATATGTTACAAAAATCAGATAGAGTAACTTTACCTGCACCAATTATTGATGAATAAACAGCGATATGGATATAACTACCAATTTCAATACCGCCCTCGCCTGCCGATAGCACACAAAAATCATCAATGCGTACATTATTACCAATTTTGATGCGGTGGGCACCATAAATCGAGGCCTTGTCAGAAATCAATACATTAGTACCCAGTTCAGCAAAGCCCATCGTGCTTAATTGTTGATCAGTAAGAAATGCCATCGGTTAATTACCTTTAATTAATGCAACCACCTGTTGCTGATCTTCAATAGTTAGCTCATTGAAAATAGGTAAACACAATACCTTTTCAGCTAAGGTATTGGCCAGAGGTAAATGCGCAGTATCGGCAGTAGTTAAACCCCGATACATAGGCATATTACTAATAAGCGGGTAAAAATAACGGCGCGATAAAATACCATTAGCTTTTAACTTTTCGTAAAGCTCATCTCGGCTTAGTGGGTATTCTGCCTCCACTAATATTGGGAAGTAAGAGAAGTTGCTATTAGCATTGATATCATGCTGATACAGGGTAATGCCGATAACCTCAGCAAGCTCTCTGCGATAACGCGAATCGACGGCTTGGCGCTGCGCCATTGCATCATCAATATGTTTAAGCTGCACTAAACCAAAAGCGGCATTGATTTCACTCATTTTACCGTTAATACCAGGCGCTGTTACAGTTAGCTCATCGGCTATACCAAAGTTTTTTAAGCGATCAATACGCTGCTTGGTTTTGGCATCTGGGCTGATGATAGCTCCACCTTCAAAGGTATTAAATACCTTAGTTGCGTGGAAACTTAAAATCGACAAATCACCCCACTTAAGTAAACTCTCACCTTTATATTTGACCCCAAAAGCATGAGCCGCATCATAAATTACCTTAAGGCCATAGTTATCAGCAATTTTTTGAATGGCTTCTACATCACACGGGTTAGAGTAGCAATGTACCGGCATAATGGCAGTGGTGCGTGGAGTAATGGCTGCTTCTATCTTGGCAGGATCAATATTAAAAGTGGTTGGATCAATATCGACGAACACTGGCTCTAAGCCATTCCAGAGGATCGAATGGCTGGTTGCCACAAACGAATAGGGTGTGGTAATTACCTCGCCGTGAATGCGCATCGCCTGCAAGGCTGTTATAAGCGCAATGGTGGCATTATTAAATAAAGAGACATGCTCAACACCCAAATATTCTGCCAACTTGGCTTCTAACTCTTGATGAAACGGGCCATTATTAGTTAACCAACGGTTATCCCAAATTTGTTCAAGATAAGGCACAAATTCACTTAATTCTGGCAAAAATGGCTGAGTGACGGGGATTGTTTTATTCGTCATATTTACATCCAAAGTAAAAATAATTAAACCATTAACGGTATAAGGTATCGCGCAGTTGCAGCAGCAGTGGCTTTTGCGCCAACACTAAATACATGCCATACGCTAATAAAGCCACACTCAAGTTAACCACTATTTGCGACCAAGCTTGCGAAAAATATAAACCAGCGCCATACCCCAATGCAGCGGCCACTAATACGGCAAACCAAATAGGTAAAATATCTTTACATTGTTGCCATTGGCTTAAATGCGTTAACTTGCCGGTGTAATAGGTGTTAAGTAATAAGGCTAAATAGGAAGTCAAGGTAAAACCGAGGCACATCGCCAGCACGCCGTAAGGAATGCTCAACAGTAGCACAGAAACGCCAATAATTTTTTTCATCACCTCAAGCTTTAAAAACAGATCACTGCGGCCAGTGACTTGCAATAAATTTAAATTGATGGAATGGATTGGGTATAGCATATACCCCAAACACAACACACTAAGCAGCGCTGCGGCACCCTGCCACTGCTCGCCTAAAAAATTAGTCAACAATGGCTTGGCAATTAACCCCAAACCAACTATTAATGGGAAGATCACTATCGATGATAATATTAAGGTTTGACGATAGGCGTTTGCCATTCTATCTGGATCGTCTTGTAACTGACTAAACAACGGGAAAGTAACGCGCTGAATAATGCCCGTTAAGGTAGTCACTGGTACACTGGCTAATTGATTGGCTTGAGTATATTGCCCCACTACGGCAGGGCTAAATTTTTTGCCTATAATGATTTGATACAAATTGTTGTAGATGGCATCCAATAAGCCAGATAATAACAATTTGCTGCCATAACCAAATAGATAATTAAAAGCGTGCCTAGTAATATTGCCCCTGGGTAACCAAGGGACAAAAATATTAAATAATAATGTAGTACAAATAGCATTAAGCAAGGCTTGCACTACCAACGCCCATACTCCATAACCGTTAATTGCTAATATTATCGCTGTTGGCCCACTAATGATCACGCTCAGTACTGATATTTTAGCTTGGGTCTTAAAGTCCATCGCCACATTAAGTTTAACGCGCGGAATTAACGTAAATGCGTTTATTAGCACCGTTAAACCTAAGACCCGCAACAGAGTTTGCAGCTCGGCTTGTTGATAAAAATCTGCTACGAATGGTGCACAGATAAACAAAGCAAGGTAGCAGAATCCCGCCATTGCAATGTTGTAATAAAAGGCAGTTACCAAATCACTTTCTGTACGCTCGTTTTTACGAATTAACGCCGATGTAAAACCACTATCAACAAATACATTAGCAATAGCAATAAACACTGCCAACATCCCCACCAAGCCAAAAGCAGTTGGCCCTAATAATCGCGCCAAATATAAGGTGATTGCGAGTTGTATACCTTGGGTTAAAAAGCGTTCCAAGGCGCTCCATTGCAGACCTTTTTTAGTTTTGCTTGCAAGATCACTCATGTAAATTAGGGCTTACTTAAGGTTAACAGATATTGGCCATAACTGTTTTTGCTCATCAAATCACCGCGCGCTATTAATTGTTCCTCTGTTAGCCAATGCTGTAAATAAGCAATTTCCTCTAAACAGGCTATTTTATAACCTTGGCGTTTTTCTAGCGTTTCCACAAACTGTGCTGCTTCTAAGAGGCTTTCATGGGTACCGGTATCTAGCCAAGCAAATCCTCGACCTAACATTTCTACATGTAAATTGTCGTCATTAAGATACATTTCATTCAATGTGGTAATTTCAAGCTCTCCACGTGACGAAGGTGTAACTAATTTCGCTTGTTTTACTACATTATTTGGATAGAAATATAGGCCAGTCACTGCGTAATGGCTTTTCGGTTTCTTAGGTTTTTCTTCTATTGATATCGCTTTTTGATTAATATCAAATTCTACAACACCGAAACGTTCAGGATCCTTTACTTGATAACCAAACACAGTTGCTCCTGAATGGTTATTCGCTATATCAACTGCTTTTTTAAGTTTAGAGCTAAAGCCTTGACCATAAAAAATATTATCACCCAAGACTAAACAAACAGCATCATCACCAATAAAATCTTCCCCAATAAGAAAGGCTTGAGCCAGCCCATCAGGACTTGGTTGCACCGCATACTCTAGCTTAATGCCGAAACTGGTGCCATCACCTAACAAACGTTGGAATGCGGATTGATCTTCAGGTGTAGTAATAATTAATATTTCACGAATACCTGCAAGCATTAACACTGAGATGGGGTAGTAAATCATTGGCTTGTCATAAACAGGTAATAACTGTTTTGAAACGCCCATTGTAATCGGATACAAACGAGTACCAGAACCACCGGCTAAAATGATGCCTTTCATAAGTAAATAAGTTCCTAGGTAAAACTGGCCCTAGGAAAACTAGGGCTCTAGAGTGAAATATTAAATGCCTAAACGTTCGCGTTGGTAGCTACCATCTTGTACATGCTGGCACCAGGTTTGGTTAGCTAAATACCATTCAACTGTTTTACGTAAGCCAGTTTCGAATGTTTCTTCTGGTTGCCAGTTAAGCTCTTGGCTCATTTTACCTGCGTCAATTGCATAGCGACGATCGTGGCCTGGTCGATCTATTACATAAGTAATTTGTTCCGCGTATGGCGTAGTTTTAGGTACTAGGGCATCTAAAATACTGCAAATGGTGTTTACCACTTCAATATTTTGTTTTTCGTTATGGCCACCAATGTTATAGGTTTCACCTACTTTCCCCTCAGTAACCACTTTAAAGAGTGCTCGCGCGTGATCTTCTACATAGAGCCAATCTCGAATTTGATCACCTTTACCGTAGATAGGAAGTGGCTTGCCTTCTAACGCATTGAGGATCACTAAAGGGATTAACTTTTCAGGAAAATGATACGGACCGTAGTTGTTAGAACAGTTAGTCACAATGGTTGGTAAACCATAAGTACGTAACCAGGCTCTCACCAAATGGTCGCTTGATGCTTTAGATGCAGAATATGGGCTGCTTGGTGCGTATGAAGTAGTTTCAGTAAAAAGAGTTAACTCTTCAGCACTTTGTACTTCATCTGGATGAGGTAAATCACCGTATACTTCGTCAGTTGAGATATGGTGAAAACGAAATGCTTTTTTAGCATCATCCGCTAACGTGTTCCAGTAAGCTCTAGTTGCTTCAAGAAGTGTATAAGTGCCAACGATATTGGTTTGGATGAAATCTGCAGGGCCTGTAATTGAACGGTCAACGTGAGACTCTGCAGCAAGGTGCATTACCGCATCAGGTTTATGGGTACTAAATACTCTGTCTAATTCTGACCGATTACAAATATCAACTTGCTCAAAAGAATAGCGCTCGTTTGATTCAACACTTACTAATGATTCTAAATTACCTGCGTAGGTCAATTTATCTAGATTGATCACACTGTCATTAGTGTTGTTAATGATATGACGAACGACAGCAGAGCCAATAAACCCTGCTCCACCTGTAACTAAAATTTTCATTATTTGATGTTTCCGAGACGTTTAGAATTGTCTATTTAAGCGTGGGTATAGGTTAAATGAATTGAATATTATCAATTTTTCATCTCAGCCTTAAAAACCTTGCTGAGACACTTTTTATCCATTTTGAGACAGGTCAACATTCGCTAACCTGCATAGAGCCTAGGTTTTATGGTTTTCTTGAAAACCATCCCAATAGGCTCATATAACCGTTCGATTCCGGCTCAAAAGCTTTGCCGGAATGACGACGAAGTTAACTTTCTTTTCTAACAAAATATCTAATTAATACCAACATGACACCTAGCATACCACCTAGCATAGTGCCTAACACACAGATTAATGCCCGCTTAGGCTTTGATTTTTCTTCTGGTATTAATGCCGGATCGATGGTTTTAAATACGTACTCATCGCGAACTTCGGCAAACATAATCGTTTTTGCTTGCTCCTCAATTAACTTATATAAAATTGAACGAATGTCGGCAATATTTGTTTGTTCGATTTGAGATTTCAAAAAAGTTGTGCTGCGAGTAGCCTCAGCAACATCACGGTCTTTCATTTCTTTATTAATGTCTTGCACTAACCAATTAACCCATTGATGAGCCACTGCTGGTGAAATGTGTTCGACAGAGACGGTTACCATGCCCGTTTCTTTAGCAGCATTAACGACAATGATTTTACTAAATTCTTTATAGGCTTCTTGCATTGACGGTTCTGGCTTAAACGGTGCATCAACTATACGAAGCCACTTTTTATCGGCTTGGTTATATAATTCATCATCGTAACTAATCGTGTTATCGGCCATATTCCATTTTTTTGCCGCCATTAAGTCAGGCAAAATATTGTGTTTTTGAATAAAGTTACTGGTAAATTGACGAGATTTCATCACCTCGATGGCCATTTGGGTTTTATCAACACCACCGCCACCGCCTAAATTGATGCCAGCCATGCTAGCTAAGCCACCAAACTGTCCTGCAAGTGCAGCTAACCCACCGCCACCTTGATCAGCATCCGCAGGTGCTAACAGCGCTTCGGACTTATAGATATTAGGCTGGTTGATGGCAAAAATAACCGCACCTACAGCAAACACTGCAGTGATGGCGATGATTAGCCATTTTCCTTGCCAAATAACAGCAAAAAGCTCGCGCAAATCGATTTCGTCATTTTCAACGCTGCCCATTGGCTGTGATGAAGCAAAATTGGCGTCATAAGTAGGTTGCAGGTTTTGTTTAGTCATAAGTCTTATTTTTCTTGAAAGAAGAGCGCTACGCTTCTAGGTTCTAGGACGCTTCGCTGCTATACAAGCAAAGTAAAAGCCTAGATTCTAGGACGCTTTGCGGCTAGAGCGCTGCGCTGCTATAAGGTCAAAAGATACCAGCAGAAATCTGCTAAATGTTAAGTTTATTACTGGTTAGAGCGCTTCGCTGCTATACAAGCGGAAATCACAAGCTTGCGTATTAGTCACTTTGTTTGGTAATCGGCATTATCTTCTTTAATCTGTGCTTGTTTTTGTTTAATAAGAGCACCTAATATTTTAGCTAACTCTTTGGCTTCTTTTACCATCGACATAGCTATTTGTTTATCAAGGTATTCGATTTCCGCTCCGATATATAACTGAGTTACAAGCTCACCTAGAGACCCTTTTGCGTAATACAAAAACCTTATCTTTTCTTTTAGGGTTTCACGTTCCTCTCCCTCCGCTATGTTTGAGGGAACAGATAATCCTGAACGTGTAATTTGATCTTTGAAGCCCCAATTACTGACTGACTCAGTAAACAGATAAATTTCACAAGACAATCTAGAAGCTCTTTTCCACACATCCAATTGCTCGAAACGCATATCAGTTCCTTCTGACATTGAGTATCTTGTATCTAGAATCTTAGAGCGCTTCGCTGCTAGAGCGGCCTACGGCCTGCGATAAAACCCTAGAAGCGTAGCGTCCTAGCAGGACGTAGTCCGCCCTCTGGCGAGCCTGCGAGTTTCTAGAACCTCCAGTTCTTAGATACCTGAAACTGCTGCAAATGCGACCGCGGTATTATAAATAATCTGCGTGACTTGCGACCAAAGGGTTAAGTTATCTTTGTACTCAGTGTCTAGCGGTACAATCACAGTATCGCCGGCCGAAATTTGCGAGTCGGTATTAAACCAAATACTTTGTGTTGGCATCATCACTGAACCATCAGCCTTGATAACATAAACTCGGTCTTCATCACCGCGCTCTCTTGGGCCACCAGACATATCTAGATAGTCGCCAAGGGTTAAACCATCTTTAAATCTGTGAGTTGAAGGATGTTGAACCTCACCCATAACGGCAACGGTTTGCTTAATGGTTGGCACATACAATACGTCGCTGTCTTCAAGTTGAACATCAGCTTCTTTAATACCTAACTTAAGCGCATTTAAGTCTATAACTAATCGGCCAACGGCTTTGATGTTTTCTAAGTCAGTTAACATTAATTGTGCTTCGGAATAATTAATGCTTAAGCCATCTTTTGATACCCCACGAGTAGCGATATCTCGGCGCAGTTGATCGGCTAACTTTTTAATTTCAATCTGTTCTTGCATCCGCACTGATTCACGGACAAATACTGCCGCAGAAGGATAAGCGAACTCAGTATAGCCACCAGCTCTAGCGATAACATCTGATAATGTCTCACCACGCCTGATGTTATAAGTACCTGGGAACTTAACTTCCCCTTTAACTTCGACTACTTTTCTTTCTTGCCAGTCTGGCGTAGTCAGAATCGTCATCATATCGCGCCCTTTCAGCTCGATATTGTCTTGTTGGTTACCATTAAGCGCAGCAGAAAGGTTAACTTGTTGGTGAATAATATCGGATACCGCTGAGGTGGTATGAGTGCGTGTTAGTTCAGCTCGTTCAATATAAGCGCCTTCGAGTAGGCCGCCTGCCGCTTTAACTAAGTCGGTCACTTTTGCTGAATTTGTTAACGGGTACACACCTGGATGGCGAACTTTTCCCGCGATAGCAACAATCAAAATGCCATGTTGTGAATTTCCTTGCTGAGTTAGCTTGGTCACAATGGGATACAGCAGTTCTTTACGTGACATAACATTACTGAGTTTGATTAAATCACGATCTTCAAATAAATTAGACAGCATTTTAGCCACTTCGCTGCTAACCAGCGTTTGCTCTTCAGATGATTGCACATTTACTGCGACACCGGCTATTTGATTGGTATATTTGCTTGTTACGGTATTGTCTAAGGTTTCAAATCCAGCTTTAAACAGATCGGCATCCAGTAGTGAGTCACTTTTCAGTGATTTAACTTTGCTGACACGCTTTTTAACTAATGAATTCAATTCAAAACGGTTTTGAGTATCGTCACTGAAGTTAAAGATGATAATTTTATCACGAGGCTGTAAAGCAATGTTTTGAATAGAATTAGGTGATGTAATCGCTTCACCTGGAGCAAACTGCAATGTTTCGATGTCACCATGTTTGTTGATTTCACGAACCACTAAACCGTAGTCGAGGTCAGCAGATAATAATAAATCGCCCCAAATTGAAGGTAATACATCGCTAATACGTTGTTGCTTCCACTGATATTTACCCGGGCGAACCACGGCACCGACCACAGTGATAGCGTCTTCATATTGATTTGAAGCACTTTTAACCCGAATGTAATCACCAGCTTTGGCTAGCGTGTTGTTGCCTTTATCTGAGGTTAAATCAACATTAATAATCGTTTTCAAACCATTAGCATTGTAACGTTCGATACTGCTATTTTTAGGATAGGCATCTTGCTTGATACCGGCAGCCATATTGATGACATCGGCAATAGTTTCATGCTTTTTCAACTCGTAAATAGCAGGACGTTGCACTTCACCAGCGACACTTACTAACCCGCCAATCGATGGAATGAACACTACATCACCAGAACGAAGATTGATGTCTCCAGAAGCATCGCCTCGCAGCAGTAAATCGTATAAATCAAATGAGCCGACTAACTTACCGCCACGCTTAACTTGCACATTACGAAGACTACCGATTTCGTTAACACCACCAGCGACAAACAACGCCTGAGTAATGGTTGATAAACTCGATACAGTATATGAGCCTGGTTTGTAAGCATCGCCAGCAATAAAGATGCGAATTGAACGTAATTCACCCATGGTGATATTAGATTCGATACCAATCGTTTGCTGCTTTATGCGTTTAGATAATTCTTGACGTAAATCGGCAAAGCTTAGTCCAGCAACAGATACTGGGCCTAAATCGGGAATTTGCACTGTGCCATCACGATTAATGGTTAAACTGTATTCGTTGCTTTCTTTGCCATAAAGTTGAACTTTAATCACATCGCCAGGGCCGACCATATAGTCGCTTGGTACAGGTACGTCTGTGACAGGTGCAAAGGTGGTTGGCTCACCAGCAAACATTTCGTAGCCGAAACGTTTTAATTGGTTTTTATCACTGTCTTGGTTGAAATCAAACTCACTCTTTCTAGCGCTTTCTTGCTGTTCATTTGATTGATTTTGACGAGGTTCAACAACAGTAGGGTTGCTTACGTTAACAGCGCTATTGGCACTGCCTGATAACATTGAAGGATCTATTCCATACTGACGCGCAACTCTTTCCTGTTCAGATTTAGGCAATTGTTTAAACTGCTCAATCATTTGCGGTGTTGGGGTAATAGCCTGCACTTGGGTGGTTAAAATAATAAAGGCCGATAAGCCAGCTAGTAACACGTTTTTGGTTTTATGTAGCACCAGATATCTCCAATATTATTTTTTATAAGAAGGTTGTAGGAGCTCGCAGGCTCGCCAGAGAGCGTGACTTCGTCATGCGAGGATGCTGCGCTGCAAGGTTCTAGGAACTCGCAGGCTCGCCAGAGAGCGTGACTTCGTCACTTCTAGGTTCTAGGTCCTAGTAGCGAAGCGTCCTATTTAAGACACGCTACCGCCCATGGATTACGGCTTCCAACATGCCCTTCGCTGTACGAATTTTTAATTTTTCTATTAGCTTTAAACTGAAACAAGCGCTAATCAAGCGCGGAATTATACTCAAAAACAGATTAGGATGCTCAAGTAAAAAATACCTAAACGTTTGTATAATGTTGCAAAAGAGTAAAAACACTATTTAAACGAACAATATTTAACCGTTTAAGGGTAAAAAAGTCTTTTTAAACATTAGTCCTAAATTTACAAATGGACAATTTCCTACAACAAAAACAGCTATTCTCTGACAAAGAGTTTGTTTAAGTCGGTTTATCGGTTGCTGATATTGCTTGTAAACTTGTCAATTCAACCAGAATTCGTTTCTGCTGCCCCATAATGTTAAATAACACATGGCAACGCTTATCAGGATTGTTCTCGTCAAATATGGCTTCAAGATCTTTAAACGGTCCGTCGATAAATTTGACCTTATCGCCTTTGTCTAACGGCTTGATCTCTTCTGGCACATAGCCTTGGACACGTCTTTTAAGTGCCGAAATAATTCTATCGTCAATGGGAGTCATGTCTTCTCGACAACCCACAATACGGTTAGCACCACGGGTATTGTGGATTTTGCTGACACTAGTGATTTGAGGATCGAAATAGATGAACAGATAGCTAGGAAACAGAGGCGCGGTAACCAGTTGCTGTTTGTTACGCACTGTTTTTTGTTGGGTGATCATTGGTAAGTAGCTTTCGACTTCTTGCAAAGCCAAATTTTGCTGAGCACGGACTTCATGCCGTGGCTTGCAATACAGTAAATACCAAGATTTCATTATCTCTCTCTTTTTATATTTGCTCATCAGTCTGAACAAGTGACGTCCCATTCACGGCTTAGGATACTAGCAAACTTCCCTATCCTTTTGAATGGGTATTTAAGCCTTAATGCCTATAAATACAGCGTTTAAATCATCGGTTGATTTTATTTTCATCAAAAACACAAGTCGTTATTGAGTAACTAATTGATTTATCATTCGACGTTGAAAAAACAATTTTAACATATGGTATTCGGTTAATTTTGATTTATGTGTTCTAAAAAGTGGTAATTAACAGTAATTCACAGCAAAAGATTTACTTGAGAGTCAAAAGTGCCATTTTTGTCACTACATCTGAGGTATTAACAAAGTGATAAATCAATCAAGACAGCGAATGAAAGATTCGCCAGTGTCATTTAGGGTATTAACTATTACGGCCTATAGCTTGAGTCGATAATGTCATCATTGCGAGTGTAAGGATCCAACTAGGTTAGGCTCTGTTGATCTTCCAAGCTTGTTGTAGCTGCACATTATTGGTTTATGAAAAAACATAAATGATAACACTGGGCCTTTGCGGTAGCGTTATGCCACATAAAAGCCAATAAACCCCTTGAAATGGCCAACTAACGCAGCTCGAAGGATCAGCTAAAACGTTTTACTCTTTGTTGAGTGCATTTTCTCGAAGTGATAGTTGCTTAGATTGCTAGGCGACATCCACTCACCTCGATTAATATTCTTACATCGAACAAAACTTAATCAGTAAAGGTCACTGACTCTATGCATGCTCACAGTATAATCTTGTTTTGAAGTGTAAATCGTTAACCTTATGCGCTTTATCACAATAAGTCTTTTATGCTCAAACATTGATGAAAAAAAGGTTTATGCAACAAAAAAGCCTCGGTAATCGAGGCTTTTACTAGCGTTGTTTATTTAACGTCAACGTTTACTGTGTCGGCTTAGGTGGATAATCCTTCATAACAGTGTCAATAGCATGATTGATAATCTGGATCCGCTCTTCAGGGGTGTTTTGATCTCGAACAGTATCAGCTACTGTGCCACGCCAAATAAGCTTACCTGTTTTGTTGTCGACTAAGTCGACCATTAAGGTACCAACATCGTATTCACGAACTGTGGTCTCAGTTTGCAGACTACCACCTAATCCCCAGCGTGGACCATAATATGGGTTATAACCAAAGTGGCTATTAAAGGTGTCTATATTGATCTTTTTATCTACTTTGGTGATGTAGTTGACCAGCAAGTCTGCATTTTGCTTGTCTGTTTTACTGATACCTTTTTGGCTCAATTGGGTTTCGATTGCAGCACGAACACGTTGATCCATGAGCCCATCGAGATGATAGCCCGCATCATCAACCTTCTTCTCTACCCATGAGTAGGTTTTATATTGATTAAATGATACCGACGGATCGAAGTCTGAAGATGATTTTAAGGTACTACATGCGCTCAATGCCAATACTGCAGCAGCGATAAATAGGGTTTTCATACAGGCTCCAAAAAACAAGACGTTAATTGTTATTAGCTTATAGAGAGCAAAGGCGTTGTCAAGTTAACAAGATTTCATAGTTGAAGAGCCTAGAGCGCTTCGCTGCTAGGACGCTACGCGGCTAGATACTATAAAATCAACAGCCTAGTCGCGAAGCAACTCAATCTTAGCTGCGAAGCTGTCCCAGCAGGACGCAGTCCGCTCTCTGGCGAGCCTGCGAGTTCCTAGAACCTAGCACCTAGCACCTAGCACCTAGCAGCGTAGCGCCCTAATTACTAATCCACACTGTTTGATATGGTTGCAGTTGCATGGGTTGGGTGATGTCTTCTATTTGCTGCCCGGTTAATAGGTCGACCCAGTATTCTGCAATAATAAGGTTAAGTTCATTAATGGGCAGATCAGTAATTTGGTCCGATACATTACTGATGCAGAAGATACTTTGTTTACGATTACGACTTTGACGCCAGAAACCAAATAGCTGTAACCCAAGGTGTAAGGTAAATTGAGTCGCATTAGGATGAAATGCAATTTGTTGGGTACGAATATTGATTAGATGAGTGAGCGTCGTTAACACTTGGCTGTGGTCGCTGTTAGTATCACTCAGTTGCTCTGTTAATTGGTTGAGATCCCAACGGTGACGATTGATAGCCCGATTATGCGAAGTATTGGCCAGCTTTTCATAATCATTGCGAGTTCCCAATAAACTGTGAATATAAATACCTGGAATACCTTCTAGGGCTAACATAATGCTATGCGCGCACACGAAACGTTGCATCCCCCATGAGTCCTTGCCTTTGGTGGTGCCTTGAAGTGCATCAAACAGGGCGATGTTCATTTCATAAGGTTTTTGCTGGCCATCTTCTGTGGTTCTGGATGAAATTTGGCCACCGAACAGTTTCATTGTCTCGACCAGAGTATCAATCTCATCATCTTCTAGTAAGCCTTCCGCTGGACGTAAACCAATACCATCATGAGAAGCAATAAAATTAAAATAAGTGGTGCCATCTTGAGCAGGCGGCATGCTCATAAGCCAACGCTTTAAATACAAACAGCTACCAGTAATAAGGCTGTTGATCAACAAAGGTGGCAAGGAAAAGTTATATATGCAATGTGCTTCGTTAGCATTACCAAAGTAAGTTAAGTTTTGAGTGTTGGGGATATTGGTTTCGGTAATAATAATGGCATCTTGCTGCGCATGCTCGATCAGGGTCCGCAATAAACGCACCACCTCATGGGTTTGCGCTAAGTTGATGGATTTGTTACCGACTATTTTCCATAAAAAAGCCACCGCATCGAGGCGAAAAATACTCACGCCGGCATCTAAATATTGACGAATGATGCGCACAAACTCGATTAATACTTGTGGATTGCGAAAATCAAAATCAACTTGATCATGGCTAAAGGTGCACCACACATGTTGAGTCCCGTTAGGTGTTTCTGTTGGTCTTAATAATGCTGAGGTTCTTGGCCGAACGACAGCGCTTAAGTCATCATTTGGATTGGCAGTAAAAAAGTAATCATGACCTATACCCTCACCTTTACAGAAATTCTCAAACCATAAGCTCCGACTAGAGCAATGATTGATCACTAAATCTGACATTAACCTCCGTTTACTGGCAATAGCACTAATGTCTGCCCACGAACCTAGCCCTTCGTTGACGCTTGAATAATCAATAACTGAGAAGCCATCGTCTGAACTGTAAGGGAAAAAGGGTAAAATATGCACTGCATTGATGCAACTTAGATAGCTGTCGATAAATTGTGCCAGTGTGGTGAGTGGTCGCTCGCCTTGTTGGATCACACTGTCACCATAAGTGATCATTATGATGTCTTTTTCAGACCAATGATTTGCAAAAGGCTCAGGTACTTGGCAATACTCTGTGATACGCATGATATCAATAAGCTGAGTTGCCAATGCTGACAGGCTGATATTAATGTCGATATCATTATAAATGCAGCTAAGTTGTTGCTGCAGCTTTTGCTGTAATCCATCCATTACTGACATAAAGTGTCCTAGTTAATCGTTTACGTTAACTAAACTCAGCGTTGTCGGCCTCAACTGCGTCTTTAAGCTGCTCAAGTACATCGGGCATGGCACTCACCACTCGGCTCCAGGTTGGCATAAACGGAGTTTCCATTGGATTATCTAAAAAGCGTTGCCCTGCTGTAACGATATTTTGGGCAAACATTTCTACCGCTTTTTCTTCTAAATGAATGTCCGTGGTCAGGCCATTCATGATGGCATCGTTATGGTAGGTTTCGACATAATCGAGTGCAATGCGGTAATACGTCGCCTTGACTGTTCGAAAGGATTCGTTGCTGAAAGTATGTCCTTGCGTCGCCAGTTTACGGAAAAAGGCTTTGGTAATGTCAATCGACATTTTAGACAAACCAGCTTCTTCATTATCCAATGATAAGTCTTGATGTTTATGGTCGTAATTATCAGCAATGTCGACCTGACAAATGCGGTTATGGGAATAATTGCGCTGCATTTCTGATAGCACACCAATTTCTAAGCCCCAGTCGCTTGGAATACGCAGGTCATTGAGCACGTCTCGTCTAAATGAAAACTCACCTGCTAATGGATAACGAAAACTGTCCATGTATTCTAAATATTCGTTATAACCGACTACTTTTTTAAGCGCTTTAATCAACGGCGTAACTAATAGGCGTGACACTCGACCATTAATTTGCCCATTTGAAATTCGCGCGTAATAGCCTTTACTAAACTCGTAATTAAACTGTGGATTGGCTACAGGATAAAGTAAACGAGCCAGCAATGACTTTTCGTAAGTGACAATATCGCAATCATGCAACGCAACCGATTCCGTTTTGCCTGAAGCCAAAATATAGCCCATGCAATACCATACATTACGACCTTTACCCAACTCTTTGGGGGCTAATCCTAATGCCTGTAATTTTGCATCCAGCGCTTGTAAGCGTGGGCCATCATTCCACAAAATGCGGTGATGCTGTGGTAATTCTCCAAAAAAGCTTAACGCGTGTTTGTACTGCTTAAGATCGGCTCTATCTAAGCCAATCACGATTTCGGATAAATACGGCACCTGTTTTAATTTGCTGACGATATCTTTAAGGGCATCACCTTCTAGCTCTGAATACAAGGATGGCAAAATGAGTCCCAACGGACGCGTTTTTGAAAACGTTATTAAATCTTGCTCCAGCTCTTCATGGCTACGTCGGGTTAAATTATGCATTGTGGTAACAATGCCATTTTGGTAAAAATCGGCCATATTACGCCCCTCCTAGTGATAGTTGCTTTACAGGTGATTCAGCCGATGACGACAGTAGAGTTTGTTTAATGCATTCAGCCCAACCTTTAGGGCCAAATTCACTACTTTTGATACTGGGATTTTTAGTCGCTAATGAAGGAAACTCGTGAACAGGGGATTTGATCTGGATTGCCAGATCAGCAGCTTCGAGCATGGCGTTGTCATTACCACTGTCACCGAGTGCAATGGTGGTCACTGGAGTGTTATATTGCTTGGAATAGACACCAGCTAACCATTGCATCGCTTTGCCTTTATCAGTATCGCCACCAACATGAAGAAAGCGTCCTCCTTGCAGAATATGTGCACCAACACGGGTCATTAATTCAATAAAGACTTGTTTATTAGCTTCACTGCCTTGCCAAAGTACTGGCTCGGCATAATTCCGAATCAAAGCCAACCTGGCATTATCTGGCGATAAATCGGTGATCTCACATAATGCTTCAACTGATAGAGATGAAAAACCAATAAAGTCATCGTTAAATGCTTGTGCATGTTGTGTTAACAAATCAAGCCAGTATTCTCGCGGCTGACAAAACTCTTTTACCCAATAATACCCTTGGGTAAATGTGTCTTGTGGTTGTTGGTCAAAGTAACCAATAGGGATATATATTGCCGCACCATTTTCTGAAATAAACGGTGAATTAAAACCAATGGTTTGTTGCAGCTTTTCCATTTCGGCAAAGGTTTTACTAGTATTGGCAATAATCGGAATTTTCCGTTCATTCAATGCTTCAATCACTTCAATCGCATGGCTAAAACTGTAGTCAAAATGATCAAGTAAAGTGCCATCTATGTCAGTAAAGATAAGTGGTCGTGTTGTCATATCCAGTCCTTTTCAATCATTGAACGAAACTAAGCATAGAGCGGACTGCGTCCTGCTAGATCGCTGCGCTGCGAGGTTCTAGGCGCTAGGGCGTGACTTCGTCACTGCTAGGAACGCTACGCGGCTAAGTGCTATACAAGTAATAAATATAGCGAATGAGTCATTATCGCGCTTAATCTAATCCGATTTACTTAAGATAGATTCAGGATATGTGCCAAACGTAATAAGTTTGCACCTTAATAGCACAAATAGACTTTAATCATTGATATAGTTGGTTTTATTAATTTAAAAATAAAGATGAGGTAGAAAGGTGTATTGAACAAGATAAGAAGATATGTGCAACGATGAATAAAAAATGCACCATTTTGGGGCAAATGAAGTGATGGCAAGCTATAGAGCCTAGATGCTAGAACGCTACGCTGCTAGATCCTATAAAATCCTAGCAGCGAAGCAACCCTAGCTGTGACGCAGTCACGTCCTAGTAGCGCAGCGACCCTAGCAGTGACACAGTCACGACCTAGCAGCGAAGCGACACTAGCAGTGACACAGTCACGACCTAGCAGCGAAGCGACACTAGCAGTGACACAGTCACGACCTAGCAGCGAAGCGACACTAGCATCTGGGCATTAAGTTAGAATTGGTTTTCGAAATAACTTTCGATAATTAACACCGCTGACACGGCATCCACTTGGCCTTTGGTTAATGCTTTAAAACCACCTAATTCGAATAAGCGCGCTTTGGCATCTGCAGTGGTTAGGCGTTCATCTTGAGTGGCAATCTTGACACCAAATCGACCATTAATTCGATTAGCAAATTTTCGAGCTCGTTGAGTCATCTCTTGCTCAGTGCCGTCCATATTTAATGGCAAGCCAACGACCACAAGATCAGGTTGCCATTCTTTCAATAATTTGTCGATATCATCCCAATTAGGAATGCCATCAACCGCTTTGATCGATAATAAAGGCGTGGCACTGGCAGTGATGGCTTGACCGATAGCGACACCGATACTTTTGGTGCCATAGTCGAAGCCTAAAACGGTTTGTGGTTGCATGTGTATCTCTTTGTTTGAATCTTTAGAGGACGCTTTAAAAGTAACAGCCTAGAGCGCTACGCTGCTAGGACGCTTCGCGGCTAGATTCTATAAATCTTAGCAGCGCAGCTGCCCCCTAGCAGGACATAGTCCGCCCTAGAAGCGCAGCGAACTATTGTTAAGCATGGCCTATTTGACTCGACATTTGCCAAATATCGAAACCGAGTTGTTGGGTGGCCGACTGCCACATTTGTTCAGGTTCTACGTTAAATAATAACTCGGCCGAAGCTTTGATTGTTAACCAGGTATTGTCGGCAATCTCTTGTTCCAGTTGATTTTTACTCCAACCCGCGTAACCAAGTGCTACCACAAAATTTTCTGGGGACTTGTCTGAGCCAATCGAGGCCAATATATCTCGCGAAGATGTTAGCATTGTCTCCTCACTGATTTCAGTACTATTGAGCCAATGTTTTTGCGGCGTATGCAGTACAAAGCCTCGATCCGGAGCAACAGGGCCACCAATGAGTACTTGGCTGTCGAGGGAGAATAAAAACTCAGGCGATAAATACAACTCCATTTGCTCAAGCAGCTCTTCAATCTCCAAACCTATTGGACGGTTAACAATGATGCCCATCGCCCCCTTTTGATCATGCTCGCAAATGTAGATCACTGAGCGTTCGAAAAATGTATCATCTAACGATGGCATGGCAATTAAAAAGTGGTCTTTTAAGCTATCCATATTCTCTCCCCAATAGTGCGTTAGCCTGGGCTTGTTGGTCTTTCAAGATGATTTTTACCGCGATTTGTAGCCATGTCACACAAGGCAGGCTTGTTGATGTAGTTATACTAGATCAACAAGCGATAATGCAGTATAAAGCCGCTAAAAAGATTGCCCGAAGGGTTCGAATAAATATTGACCACCACAGACCAACAAGCACTAGTATTATCCACCCGCCAATTTCACGGTGAAATTCAACTTTTCTAATATGGATTTTATTTGTTCGCGATTGTCGGTTTGTACCTCAATGCAGAAGTCTTTCACTGTACCACCGCAGCCACATTGTTTCTTAAGTTTTTGCGCTAACTCTTTTAGGGCTTTTTCATCTAACTCGAGCCCTTTAATCACACTAACGCCCTTACCTTTTCGGCCTTTACTGTCTTTGTGAATCCGCACGATACCATCACCGCTTGGTACTTCAACTTGCGGTTTAGGTTGTTCAATACGACCTTTATCAGTGCTATAAACTAATGCGATATTAGGATCTATTCTCATATTATTTCTTTAGCGATAAAACTTTATTTGAGTTTAACAAATCATAAAAGCAGAGGCGAGGATATAAAGCTAAAAGCCTAGGTACGCAACAGCCTAGAGCGCTGCGCTGCTAGGACGCTACGCGGCTAGATTCTATAAAATCAACAGCCTAGCCGCATAGCGGCCAAGGATCTTAGCAGCGAAGCTGTCCCTAGCAGGACGCAGTCCGCCCTAGAAGCGAAGCGCCCTAGCAGTGACGGAGTCACGCCCTATAATTATAGAAAAGGTTTAACAAGGTTTGCCATCATATTGATATGATCATCATTGTCATTTAAACATTCGATGTATCTAAAGTTTTTGCCACCTGCATCTTCAAATACGTGACGATTTTCGCCCTTAATTTCTTCTAAGGTTTCTAAACAATCGGCACTAAATGCTGGGCAGATAACCGCGATATCGGTAACACCTTTTTCAGGAAGACTACCAATGGTTACGTCTGTGTATGGTTGTAACCATTTAGCTTTGCCAAAGCGAGACTGGAATGTTGCCACATACTCATCTTCAGTTAGGCCTAATTTTTCTACCACTAAGCGAGTTGTCTTCATACAAAAACAATAATAAGGATCGCCTAAATGCAGATTGCGTTCAGGCATACCATGATAAGACATCACCAGTTTTTGTGGTTTTCCGTGTTGTTCAAAATCTTTTTCAATCGATGCTGCAAGCGCATCGATAAGATCAGGGTTGTCATGGTAGGTGTTAATAAAGTGCAGTGCGGGAATATAACGCCATTTCATTAATTCTTTGGCTAAAGCATCAAATGCCGAACCCGTTGTTGGAGCCGCGTACTGTGGGTATAAAGGCAAAACCACTAAATTGTCTACACCTTGCTTGTGCATTGCTTGCAGGGTACTGGCCGTTGATGGAGAACCATAACGCATAGCCAAATGGACGCTCACATCATGCCCTTGCGCGTGTAAATTATCGGCTAGTTTGGCTTGCTGACGTTGGCTAATGTCGAGTAGAGGCGAACCGGCTTCGGTCCACACTTGTTTGTATAAGGCTGCTGATTTAGCTGGACGAATACGTAAAATAATCCCATGAAGAATAATCATCCATATCAGTTTTGGAATTTCGACGACTCGAGGATCCGCCAAAAACTCAGCTAAATAGATGCGAACAGCTGATGCGGTTGGTGCATCTGGTGTACCTAGATTTAATAATAATACACCGGTTTTGCCACGCGCTTTGTGACCGGTTTCTTTATCTAGCCCTGAAAATCTAGCCAAAGTATCTTCTCCGTTATTAGTATGGATTTATAAATACATCACAGTATGAGTAACTTGTGAGATGAAATTATAATTATATCGCTTTCGATTAACACAAAAAGAGCGCTAGTTATCGATTTGATGATCAAATCGATCGGCGCTCTAAAACGTCTATTTCAATTAAACTATTATCTCGATTAAATAGCTATATTAGTTAACGCTATCCTAAGTTAACTAATTATCCTAGCTAACTCATTTGGATAAGCTAACCATTTATAGAACGGACTCAATCGCTTTTATCAATTCATCGCTATCGGGTTTAACACGAGAGCTAAATTCTTTTACCGTTTTGCCATCACCTGAAACAACATATTTATAGAAGTTCCACTTTGGCTGGCCACTTTTATCACCTAAATATTTAAACACTGAGTTGGCTTCACTACCTCTCACGGGTGATGTTGACACCATGGTAAACGTGACACCGTAGTTGATGAAACATACATCTGCGGTTTTAGCTTCGTCTTTTTCTTCTTGAAAAAAATCATCTGATGGAAAACCAATAACCACTAAACCTTTGTCGGCATATTGCTTGTGCAAGGCTTCAAGTGCTTCAAATTGAGGTGTAAAGCCACAATGGGAGGCGGTATTAACAATTAATACTGCTTTACCTTGGGTGAGTTCACATAGATTGACGTTTTCTTCAGAGTGTAATTTGCGGGCTTCAACATTGAGATAATCAGGACAACTTGCAGCGAAAGCTCCTGCACTGAGGGTAAACAAGCCTGCTGCGGCAATAAATTTAATCATGTTAAGTGTCCTTTTCTCAAAGTGAATAGGCACCGCTAAATAAATTTATCGGTGCCTAATGAAGTATCAATACATTATACGCGATACTTTTTTATTGAGATCAAAACCTTTTAGAAATAGAAACCAATATTGATGTTTAAACGAGAATGCCATGATGTATCACCATTATTGATACCAACGCCTGGACCATCAACAAACCACATATTTTTACCGGCAATCCAATCTACATAAGAATAAAATTTACCTGCAGTGATGGCAACACCAGTCACATTCTGGATAGAATCATCAAGCCCTTGACCCGATGCCATTACCTGACTGTAATCGTTGTAAAAATTTACATTAGAGATTGGACCCCAATCAACGTCAATCGATTTAGCAATGTTAACGGTAGCGACATCGGCTTCAGCAGCAATTTCAAATGGATATTGAAATGCACTCAGCGCAATACGTTCACTGTTGTCGATATCATAGTCATAATGAATATACTGTAATTGTAATTGCCATTGTTTCCAGTCAAGTTGCCAATGCGCTGCAGCGGCAAGACCATTGGTGTCTTCACCTACTACGGTAGCGGCATCAGCCATAAAATCTAATTGGCTGTATTGTAATGAACCACCTAACTTATGAGTCACTTCACCAGAGGTAAATTCTCGTTCAACTCGGGCGTTGATTTGTCCAGCCTCTTCATATGGTGAATCGGCTGTTGTGGCCGCATCAAATGAGTAACGATCATAATTAGAACCGTCGCCAATTTCGTCATTAGCAAAATACGCTAAGTCATAACGCCAACCATCTTGTTCATTTTTGTAATGGATACCAGCATCATAATCATCTTCAAAACCAAGATAATAGGTTGCGCCGAACCAAAATGAATGGGCGGCATAAGGTAATAATCCAAATGGCACTTGGGTTACACCCACTTGCACTGATTGGGCTTCATCAAATTGATAACCCATGTAGGCATGATGCACTACGTCCATATTTTCATACCAACGATACTGAGCAGAGGCGAATAAGCCATCTTTACTCTTGTAGTTAACATCTGCACGGAACAGTTCAAACTCAAGTTTGGAGTTATTGTCGTAATCTTTCCAACCGTAGTTCACGCGCACTGCACCGCCGATATCGACTTCATCTGTGACTGGTACTGCTGAGGCCGCGAATGGAAACAAGATTAGCGAAGATAAGACGGTGACTTTTTGCCATAACTGCATGAAACATCCTTGAAAAACAATTTTATATAACGTGAAAAAATGTGTAACAGACAACGTAAAAATACGAATAAGGTTACTGAAAAAAGATTTTTAATGTATTTTTGTTATCGCAACTTTCACAACAATAGTCATGATAACCACAGTAATGATAACAATAATGGTGACCATGGTAACAAAAAAGGCCGTAAGATGTGACTTACGGCCTTTAATAATAAACAGCTTGATGAATTATCAGCTTATTGACTGACTAAGATAATCACTAATCCATGTCTAGAGTAATGCCTTCCATTGTCCCTGACGACGCGGCTTCATTATTTTGTAATTTAATCATTAAGCGTAAATCATTAGGTGAATCGGCATGATGTAATGCGTCGGCATAACTGATTTCGCCTTCTACATACAAATCGAGCAAGGCTTGGTCGAATGTTTGCATGCCTTGTTCGCGTGACTTACCCATAGTTTCTTTAAGTAAATGTAACTCGTTTTTGGCGATCAAGCTGGCCACTCGAGGAGTATTGATTAACACTTCAATGGCTGCACGACGCCCGGTTCCATCTGATTTAGGGATAAGCTGCTGCGCGACAATACCGCGTAAATTTAATGACAAATCAAATAGTAGTTGGTTGTGCTTACTTTCTGGTACTAAATGCATAATACGATCAAGTGCTTGGTTAGCATTGTTGGCATGCAAAGTTGCCATACATAAGTGGCCAGTTTCAGCAAATGACAATGCAAACTCCATGGTTTCTTGAGTACGAATTTCACCAATTAAAATCACATCAGGTGCTTGGCGCAATGAGCTTTTAAGCGCGGCATCGAATGATTCGGTATCAATGCCCACTTCACGTTGCGTAATAATGCTTTTACGGTGGTTATGGACAAACTCAACAGGATCTTCAATGGTCAGAATATGTCCGCGAGCATGTGCATTGCGGTACCCCACCAATGCAGCTAACGATGTCGATTTACCAGTACCGGTGCCACCTACCATGATGATAAGACCACGCTTACTCATCACCAAATCTTTTAAAATCGCCGGCAGTTTTAAGTCGTCAACTTCAGGAATTTGGGTTTCGATACGGCGCATAACGCAACCGGCTGATTCGCGTTGCCAAAAGGCACTGACACGAAAACGGCCTAAATCTTTTGCCGCAAAAGCAAAGTTACACTCGCTAGTATCGTGAAACTCTTTCTTTTGTACATCACTCATTAAAGATTCAACAAACACCAGCGACTGCTCTGGGGTTAATTTATCTTCGGATAACTGACGTAACTCACCATCAATTTTGGCGCTGGGTGGAAAACCGGCAGTGATGAATAAATCAGACGCTTTTTTTTCCACCATCAAATTTAAAAATGGACGAACATCCATGATCCCAGCTCCTTAGAAATTAGCTTGTTTATTCGAGCTCTTCTGCATTGCATCTTCACGGGTAATTAAGCCTCTATTGACCAAGTTTTGCAGACATTGATCAAGGGTTTGCATGCCATGAGACATACCCGTTTGAATAGCGGAGTACATTTGCGCCACTTTGTCTTCACGAATGAGGTTTCGAATTGCTGGAGTACCCATCATAATTTCGTGAGCAGCAACTCGGCCACCGCCAATCTTCTTGATTAATGTTTGCGAAATAACCGCCTGAAGCGATTCAGACAACATGGTGCGCACCATACTTTTTTCACCTTCCGGAAACACGTCGACCACACGGTCAATGGTTTTGGCGGCTGAGGTGGTATGCAAAGTACCAAACACTAAGTGACCAGTTTCTGCTGCTGTCATAGCTAAGCGGATCGTTTCAAGGTCGCGCATCTCACCCACAAGAATCACATCGGGATCTTCACGTAATGCACTTCTTAATGCGGCATTAAAGCTATGGGTATGTTTATGAACTTCACGCTGGTTGATTAAGCATTGCTTATTTTGATGGACGAATTCTATTGGGTCTTCGATGGTTAAGATATGGTCATGGCGATTTTCATTAACGTAATCGACCATCGCAGCAAGTGTCGTTGATTTACCCGAACCAGTAGGCCCTGTAACTAATACTAATCCACGTGGGTAACTGGCAATTTTTTTAAATATTTCTGGGGCGCCAAGTTGCTCAAGGGATAAAATTTCAGAGGGAATGGTACGAAATACTGCGCCAGCGCCACGGGACTGATTAAATGCGTTAACACGAAAACGCGCTAAATTAGGCACTTCAAATGAAAAATCGATTTCTAGATGTTCTTCATAGTCTTTACGTTGTTTATCATTCATGATGTCATAGACAAGACTATGGACGCCTTGATGATCTAACGCAGGTAAATTGATTTTCCTTACCTCACCGTCAACGCGGATCATAGGAGATACGCCTGCTGAAAGATGTAGATCTGATGCTTTGTGTTTTACACTAAAGGCGAGTAATTCAGTGATTTCCATTGTAGAGACATCCATTTAACCAACATTATGACAACAATAGCAGACAGAATATCAATCGCCCAGAGTAGAATTAATCAAGCGGCGCAAAATTGTTCACGATCATCAGCTGAAATAAGCCTGCTGGCGGTGAGTAAAACTAAACCTATCAGTGACATCATTGCCGCTTATCAAGCTGGACAGCGTCTATTTGGTGAAAATTATGTTCAAGAAGGCGAAACTAAAATTACCGCCTTACAGGCAGATTACCCAGATATCGAATGGCATTTCATCGGCCCATTGCAATCAAACAAAAGCAAAATTGTTGCCGAGCATTTTGATTGGATGCACACCTTAAGTCGCGATAAAATTGCCCAGCGTTTACATGAACAACGCCCGAGTAACAAACCGCCATTAAACGTGTGTATTCAAGTTAATATTAGCCAAGAAGAGTCTAAATCGGGCGTCAATGCTGAAGACGTTGCCACGTTAGCGCTTACTATCAACTCTTTATCTAAGCTGACATTACGTGGATTAATGGCGATTCCTACCGCCACTAATGACGAGCAGATCCAACAACAAGAATTTGCGCAGTTAAAGCAGCTATTTGATCAGCTCAAGCAACAGTATCCTAGCGTTGATACCCTTTCTATGGGCATGAGCAATGACATGGACATCGCCATCGCGAATGGTTCGACCATGGTGCGTATCGGTAGTGCGATCTTTGGCGAGAGATAAAGCTGATAGCCTAGAGCAAAGCGCCCTTAGAACCTAGCAGCGTAGCGCCTAGCTGGACGTAGTCCGCCCTAGAAGCGAAGTGATCTATCCGTGCAGCGGCCTAGCCCTAGAACCCAGAAGCGTGGCGTCCTAGGACTGAATTAGGTAACATACACACGAACTGGACATAAATTCACTCATTTATTGGATACAGACTCAATGACTCAAGCAAAAGTATGTTTTATCGGTGCGGGCAATATGACTCGTAGCATTATTAGTGGCTTAGTTAAACATGGCTATCCTAGTGACCTTATTCATGCAACCAATCCAAGTAAAGGTAAATTGGATGCTTTGCAGCAAGATTTTTCGATTCATGTTTCTCATGATAATAATGCAACAGCACAAGCTGCTGATGTCATTGTACTCAGCGTAAAGCCGCAGTTAATGGCCACCGTTTGCGAAGACCTCAGCTCACTGGATTTAACCAATAAGTTAATCATTACTATCGCAGCTGGTATTCCTGCATCGCGTTATGCTGTTTATTTTAAACAGCCAATAAAACTTATCCGCACCATGCCCAATACTCCGACACAAATTGGTTACGGTATGACGGGTATTTATGCCGATGACAGTATTTCTGCCGAGCATAAAGCGATTTGCGAAACCTTGATGCAAAGTGGCGGCAAAGTGACCTGGGTTGATAATGAAGCTGAATTAGATCAAGTTATCGCGCTCGCGGGCAGTTCTCCTGCGTATTTCTTCTTGTTTATTGAGTCAATGATCGCTTCTGGAGTCAACATGGGCATGGCAGAAGACAAAGCAAGATTATTGGCAGAACAAGCTGCCTTAGGCGCCGCGCAGATGGTGATTCAAAACCAGCAATTATCGGTGACAGAATTACGTCAAAATGTGATGTCAAAAGGCGGCACTACAGCCAGAGCCGTTGAAACTTTTCAGCAAGGCGGTTTAGTGGAATTAGTCGATAAAGCAATGACAAACTGTGTTGCCCGCGCCCAAGAAATGGCTAAAACATTTTAACGCGATGAGATGAACTAATATTTAACTTAAAGTTAACCTCTTTGGTGTAAAATAGCTTAGGTAAAACTAAGCTTTAATCGCGCGGATCTGAGCGGTGAGTGATTATATTTGCAGCTTAGTACTATATTGCTAAACATAAGCTCAGTTAATTGAAGCATTGATCCTAGTATGTGTTAAATACTAGATAGCATAAACATAAGCACTAAATTACATAAACGTAAGGCAATATCCATGAATGCAATGAGTTTTTTAGTCAACACCCTGTTTGACTTATACCTAATGATCGTCATTCTTCGTTTTTGGCTACAACTTGCAAGAGCGGATTTTTACAATCCATTTAGCCAATTTGTGGTTAAGGCGACACAACCGATTATCGCCCCAATGCGCCGACTATTACCTTCGATTGGACGTATTGATACTTCATCGATGTTACTGGCCTTTATCGTCGTAATGGTAAAAATGTTAGTACTTACTTTCATGGCAGGCGCTGCGGTAGACATTCTTACCTTGGTATTGTTCTCAGTGATTTCTGTGGTAAAACAAGCCGGCGTATTACTTTTTTGGATGCTACTTGTTCGAGCGGTGTTGAGTTGGTTTAATCAAGGTTACAACCCAATTGTGATGGTAATGACTCAGTTAACAGAACCAATTTTAGCCCCAGTGCGCAAAGTACTGCCTGCAATTGGCGGCTTAGATTTATCTGTATTGGTAGTATTTATTGCCATGAACTTCATTAATATGTTGTGTGCACAGTACATTCCTTTTTGGGCGATTATTTAGTTGTTGGACATCACTAAATAATGACGGCTATAAGCTATTCCAACGATGAGCAGCAAGGTGACTTGCTGCTTTTTGTTTATCTACAACCCAAAGCAAGCCGCGATCAAATTATCGGCTTACACGGTAACGAATTAAAAATAGCCATAACTGCACCTCCAATTGACGGTAAAGCCAATGCTCATTTATCTAAGTATCTTGCAAAAGCCTGTAGAGTGGCAAAAAGTCAGGTGCATATCCTCAAAGGTGAACATAGTCGTCATAAGCAAATTCAAATATGCCAGCCGCAAGTTATTCCAGCAGAAATAGCCGCACTTTTAAAGCTCACTCATCTATAATAACCCTATTGCTCAGCTCGCTAAGGACAAGATCATGTTTCAATCATTGCGTTTATCTCGCTCACTTTTACCGATATTATTATTGTCATTGATGGCAATGACGAGTACAGCTCAGGCAGAACAAAAACAGCAAGTCGGTAATTTCGATATTCACTACATGGCGCTCAATAGCACCTTTATTACACCAGAAATAGCCAAAACCTATGGTATTGAACGCAGTAGTTATAATGGTCTAGTTAATATTACCGTTCTCAATACCAGCCAAGATGGACACCCTGCAGTGCCAGTTGAAATATCGGGTATCGCCAATAACCTACTTGATGCACGCATAACGCTTGATTTTAAAGAAATCCGTGAAGGAAACTCAATCTATTACATAGCAGAAGTGCCTTATCGTGACGACCAAGAAGTTAATTTTACGATTACCATTAAGTACGGCAAACAACTAAACACCTCATTGAAGTTTAAACAAAAGTTTTATGTCGATTAAGGCCTAAAATCTCGATAGCAAGCGATAAAAAGCCTAGAGCGCTGCGCTGCTAGGACGCTTGGCGGCTAGAGGTTATAACATCAACAGCCTAGTCGCCCAGCAACTCAATCTTAGCAGCGAAGCTTGTCCTTAGCTGTGACCGAGTTACAACCTAGCAGGACGCAGTCCGCACTCTGGCGAGCCCGAGAGTTCCTAGCGCCGTAGCGCATCGCGGCTTTGTTAGCGTATAATAACGACAAATTTTTCTTCATTTCAAAAGCAAACCTATGCAGACTCCAATCAAACAACAAATTGTTCTTGCCAGTGGCAACAAAGGCAAACTTGCCGAATTTGATCAAATGCTTGCGGCATTTAACATTGAAGTACTACCGCAGAACCAATTTAATGTTTCTGAGGTGGCTGAAACAGGCACAACGTTTGTTGAGAACGCCATTATTAAAGCGCGTCATGCGGCTGAAATTACCGGAAAAGCCGCTATTGCAGATGATTCAGGCATTGAAGTTGATGCACTACAAGGTCAACCAGGCATATATTCCGCGCGTTATTCGGGTGAAGGGGCAACTGAAACCAGCAATTACCTTAAATTACTTGATGCACTCCAGGGTGAAACGCTTCGCAGCGCTCGGTTTCAATGTGTGCTGGTATACATGCGCCATGCAAAAGATCCGACCCCCATTATTTGCCAAGCATCATGGGAAGGCACCATTAACCATGCCCCGCAAGGTGAACAAGGCCATGGATATGACCCCGTTTTTATTCCTCAAGGCTTTGACTGCTCTGCAGCTGAACTCACTGGCGATCAGAAAAATGCTCACAGTCATCGAGGTAAAGCACTGAAACTGTTAGTGAGCGCCATGCAAGCCCAAGGCATAATCTTATCGACTAACACATCGAACAGTTCGTCGAGCAATACAATAACAATGGATGAGCAATCATAAATGACATTGCAATTACCGCCACTGAGTTTATATATTCATATACCTTGGTGCGTACAAAAGTGCCCTTATTGTGATTTTAACTCCCATGGTCAAAATGGTGAGTTGCCACAGCAGCAATATGTTGATGCGTTATTAAACGACTTAACACAAGACTTGGCTTATGTTCAAGGTCGAAAAATCCATACTATTTTTATCGGTGGTGGCACACCATCGTTATTTGATGCTAGCCAAATTCAACGCATACTTGATGGTGCACAAGCATTAATCCCTTTTGAAGATGACATTGAAATCACTATGGAAGCTAATCCTGGCACATTAGAGCATGATGACTTTAGTGCTTATCGCGCAGCGGGTGTAACGCGGCTTTCCATTGGGGTGCAAAGCTTCTCTAAAGAAAAACTTAACTTGCTTGGTCGGATCCATAATGAAGATGAAGCTAAAGTAGCGGCACAAAAAGCTAAGCAAGCAGATTATTTGAGTTTTAATCTCGACTTAATGCATGGTTTACCGAATCAAAGCTTTGATGAAGCCATGCATGATATCGATACCGCCACGGCATTAGCTCCACCACATCTTTCGTGGTATCAACTTACCATTGAACCTAATACCTTATTTCATTCAAAGCCGCCTCAATTACCGGACGATGAGAACCTGTGGCAAATTTATGAACAAGGCCAACAGCGCTTGGCGGCATTAGGTTATGAGCAGTACGAAATATCGGCCTATGCAAAGCCTGGTTACCAATGCCGTCATAACCTTAACTATTGGCAATTTGGCGACTACCTTGGTATTGGCTGTGGAGCTCACGGCAAAATCACCCTGCCCGAATCAAATCAGATTGTGCGTACCGTTAAAATAAAGCATCCAAAAGGTTATCTTGCTGCGGATAAATATACCTTTGAAACCACAGATGTCGTCGAAGAGGACCGCCCATTAGAGTATTTAATGAATCGCCTTAGATTGATGATCCCAATTCCTAAATCTGAGTTTGAACAGCGCACCGGGCAAGCGGCAGAAGTGGTACAGCAAGGCATGCAAAAATCCATTGAACGAGGCTTACTAACCGAGACCACAACACACTGGCAGCTGACGCCTAAAGGGCATATGTTTGTAAATGATTTACTGTCTCAATTTATTTAACTGCACAATATAACTCGCGGTTTACTTTAATAAACAGTTAACTGCGAGTTAATCCTTATCAATTAATGTATAAATCTTCGACCGCAAATACACATCCTCTAACATTTCTATTCACACTTTTAGGCAAAGCTTTATTAGGATGTGCTCCTACATTTAGGTACTTTGGGAAGATATCCATGTCTATAAAAACAAAAACAACTCTGGTTGCTGTTGCTTTATCAAGCTTATTAAGTACATCGGCCCTTGCACAATTACAAAATGCGCCGCTGTCTAGCCCACAAGAAAGTACAGCTGTAGCCACACAACATAGTGAATCTGAAAAAGCCAATGCATTGTTTGAAGCCATTTTTATGGAAAACGTCATGGCAAATCCGATTAATCAAACTTACCTTGGTATCAAACAAGATTACGGCAAATGGAATGACCTATCAGATGCTGCTGCCGATGCCGACATCGCTCGCAACAAAGAGCAACTCAACAGACTAACCCAGCTTGATACAGCAAAACTGGATCAGCAAGCACTGCTAAGTTATGAACTATTAAAGGCCGATTTAGAAAACACCATAAGCGACGATCAGTGGCGTTATTACAACTATCCGATGAACCAAATGTACGGTGTTCATTCAATGGTGGCATCATTTCTTATCAATCAACACCAAATAACAGATGAAAGTGATGCTAAAGCCTATATCAGCCGATTAAACGCGGTACCGACACTATTCTCGCAATTAGAAACATCATTAGAAACGCGAGCGCAAAAACACATCATAGCGCCAAAGTTTGTTTTCCCTTATGTGATTTCCGACAGCAAAAATATTATTAGTGGTGCTCCTTTTAGCGATACAGGTAAAGACAGTGCGTTATGGGCTGACGCTAAACGCAAAATCAATAAACTCGATATCACTGATGATAAAAAAGACCTCTTATTAAATGAAGTAAAACAAGCCCTGCTCACTAACGTCAAACCGGCTTATGAAAAGTTAATCACTTATACCAAGACGCTCGAAGCACGTGCCGATACTAAAGACGGAGTATGGAAGCTACCTAATGGAGAAGCGTTTTATAATAACGCCCTCGCCCGCACTACCACCACTAACATGAGTGCAGATACCATTCATGATCTCGGTCTAACTGAAGTTAAGCGTATTCATGACGAAATGCGTGTCATTATGAAAAAGGTTCAATTTGCGGGTAGCTTAAAAGAATTTTTTGCATTCATGCGTGATGACAAACAGTTTTATTATCCTGATTCTGATGCCGGTAAAGCAGAGTATCTAGCTCAAGCTAAGTCAATCATAGATAATATGAAGATTCGACTAGATGAAGTGTTTACCATTCAACCTAAAGCCGATTTAGTTGTTAAAAAAGTTGAGGCATTTAGAGAAAAATCCGCAGGTAAAGCATTTTACGATCAACCTGCACCAGATGGCTCTCGCCCAGGGACTTATTACGCTAACTTATACAAAATGGATGCGATGCCAAAGTACCAAATGGAAGCGCTGGCTTATCATGAAGGGATCCCTGGTCATCATATGCAAATTGCTATAGCACAAGAACTGCAAGGCATTCCAAAATTCCGTAAGTTTGGTGGTTATACTGCTTATATTGAAGGTTGGGGACTTTATTCAGAATATTTCCCTAAGGAAATGGGCTTATATGCTGACCCATACTCTGACTTTGGTCGTTTATCGATGGAGTTATGGCGGGCATGCCGTTTAGTGGTTGATACAGGGATCCACGCTAAAAAGTGGACTCGTGAACAAGGCATTGCCTATTATGTTGAAAATACGCCAAATGCTGAATCCGATGCGATTAAAATGGTCGAGCGCCATATTGTGATGCCATCACAAGCTACCGCATATAAAGTCGGTATGATAAAAATATTACAGCTGCGTGAACAAGCCAAAAAAGAGTTAGGCTCAAAGTTTGATATTCGCGAGTTCCACACTTTAATTTTGAAAAATGGTCCATTGCCATTAGACATACTTGAAGAGCAAGTCAACAAATGGATTAAACAAGTGAACTCACTGTAACTGACAATGGGTCATCTGCACCAACGTAAAACGGCAACCTAAGGTTGCCGTTTTCATGTCACCATTACCACAAAAAAATAACCCCAGAACAAAGTCTGGGGTAAACCAAATAAACTAGGATGATGGTTTTAAGGCCGGCATTGTTTTAGTTCGAAAAGCATTGCCAACTCTGATCCAAAATTTGCTACCTTGCAGATTTGTACGCTTAATTGAAAAGGGGTCATTTCTCAACCAAACGCATGCTTCAAATCATTTCGAATCAACACACAACCATTGTATTGATATCAGAACAGACTTCAACCACTAAAGCAGCGTAAATCACTAACCCCTTGATTAGCAGGTTACGGATCAACTAATAAAGACATAGCTTAAATATTTGATATAAAAAGGATAAAAATAGAACATAACCTACAAGCAAAGCTTTGTTTTAAAAATAAAACAATGTTTCCACTTTGCTTAACATTAACGCTAAATAAGAGAGGGAGTAAATATGAATAAGGCGATTTGTTTTAAGTTTGCAGCATCAAACTTGTCATATCTTTTTCACAATAGGCTTATTGAAAAATCAATACGCCTATTGTGAGTAGATATCATCCTGCTCGCGGAAAAATGGCTATTTGATAAGCCCTTATTATCCGGCGTTGATGTTATTTACGCAGTTTATACAGGTGATCGAACTTAGCGTCCCAATATGGCGGGCTGCTAATATGCGTTTTAATAAAATCAATAAATGCACTGACTTTAGGAGCCAAGTGTTTACGACGAGGATATACAGCTTGTAATGGAAGGTTATGTGTCAACTGCCAATCGGGTAATAAAGGTACTAAAGTCCCTTGAGCAATCTCATCTTCCATCAAATAACTGGCTAAATACACAATGCCTAAACCACTCACCGCTGCCGATTTTAATGCTGGAGCATTATCAACACGGAAATTGCCTGACACGCCAATTTCGCAATAATCTTCACCTTTTCTAAATTGCCACATGCTGTGTTCATGCCACTCGCCTTGGTACACCAAACAATTGTGTTCGACTAATTGCTCAGGGCGGCTAATGTTACCATGTTGGGCAATATACCCCGGTGATGCGACTAACAAAAATTGACACTTCATTAGCGGTCTTGCCACCATACCTAGCGGCAATTGCTCAGACATGGTTAACAATAAATCTAAGCCTTCGCTGACAACATCAACTTTATGATCAAGTAAACTGACTTGCAGCTCAAGATCAGGATGTCTTGCCATAAACTCTGGTAAAGCGGGGATAATATGCATAGTACCAAATGATTGCGAGATCCCGACCTTCAATACTCCACGAGTTGCATCATTCAAGTTGTGCACACTCGATACGGCCTGCTCTGCATCGCGAAGTAATTCTTCACCCTGAAGATACAATAAATTACCGGCTTCAGTAAGACTTAAACTACGTGTTGTACGCTGGATCAACTGGACACCAAGTTTATGTTCAAGATCTGCAACTTGAGTGCTCACTTTAGATTTAGAAATGCCAAGACGTCTGGCTGCAGCACTAAAACTTCCTGCTCGTGCAACGTGAGTAAAAATTGCGATAGGTTCTAACAGTTCTAACATGAAAGTCGCCTTAAGCTGGTTACGACATTAATAATAATTTCAGATATCTGTTCTAGTAACTAAACCTTGCCAAGCATCAAAATCAATATTCACTTGTTATGTTTTTTTACTGCTAAATAAGCACCAAAACACATGAATACTGTCAATCAACATCAACAATTGAAGATTCTAAAATATAACCACATCTAAAGTAGAGTGTAACTTTGTTATAATTGGCACCAGTATAGCAAAAAAAGCCTATATGGTTCTATATTTATAATTGACAATCTCTTTATCAGAACAAAGCAACACCAGCTATAGCGGCATAATCGTTAAAATAGGCGCAAAAAAAAGCCCCTGTGTCTTAATAAGAGCACAGGGGAAGGTCAGGTGTCGGGGAGACATATTGACAGTAAATCGATATAGGTTACTTTGCTGCTTCACCTAACTTAGCTAAGGTGTAAGGAGCTAATTCAGGAATAGCCTGACGGGTTTGATTTTCAAGCACTAATAAAGTGGCAAAGTTATCACATACTTTATCGGCACGATCTTCAAGACCTTGCGATTGCGACTCAAGTTGCTTTTCGATGTCGGCACCGACGTTGTCCATCTTTTGTGAAAAAGCATTCATTTTCTCTTCAAATGACCCACCTTCTGAAGACATTATTTGGCTACCAAGTGTCATCATTAATGATCCCATTGAACTGGTAACCATTTGTTCCATTTCTTGCTCAAACTCTTTGTTAAAAGCTTGCTCAATTGATGCTTCTGTTGAGCCTAAATAAAATTTATCGCCTTGTTGATATGCCATGGTATCAACACGCTTTTGAATACCGACCATTAATTTATCGATATGAACATTAGCTGCATCACCAAAAATAGGTGTTAACGCCATATTAACCGCTTGAGTAGCCACAGAAACAACATCTCCAACAAGGTCTATCACATCTGGCACTTGGCGAGAAAGTTCTTCAGAGTACTGGGTGAGTAATTTTTGTTGTTTATCATTAAGAGTCACTTTCTTACCCTCAACATAAAGCTGACCTAACTCAACACGATACTTTTCGATTCCATTATCGCTAATTTGTAGCGTAGTCGGCTCAACCGTTACGTCGTAGTTTAGAGTTACGTTACACTTCTCATCATTCAATGACATTT
Organism: Shewanella vesiculosa; assembly: GCF_009994065.1. NCBI lineage: Bacteria > Pseudomonadati > Pseudomonadota > Gammaproteobacteria > Alteromonadales > Shewanellaceae > Shewanella > Shewanella vesiculosa. The sequence goes on along the minus strand of NZ_JAACSD010000005.1, from coordinate 183,252 downwards.
TTGCCATTGCAGGTGTTAACGCCCCAGCGGTGAATAACACACTCGTTAACGCTAAACCACAAATCAACTTTTGCTTAGTCATGATAAAAATCCTTTTGGTATACGAATATCAATAATTAGGTCGAATATGAAAGGTATAAAGCATAAGTTATGCCAACAAATATAAGATTATGATTTATATTGAATTAAAAGCTTAGAAACAAAAAAGATGGGCGAGTAGAGAAACAATAGCGGAAGTGTATTCGTAAAATAAACCAAAAAGTAGTCTATTTTACGAATCTCAATAATAATTAATTTATCTGCACCAAACTAAAAAATAGATCGACCGAGTTGCTGACTGAGGTGCTCAAGCATCGCAGTACCGGCAAGTGAGTTGCCATTAACATCAAGCTCAGGTGACCAGACACAAATTGACATGTCACCAGGGATAACCGCAATAATCCCGCCGCCCACACCACTTTTACCCGGCATACCCACGCGGTAAGCAAACTCACCTGCACCATCGTATAGTCCCGATGTTGCCAGTAATGCATTGAGTTGCCGAGTTTGCACAGGCGATACTAAACTGTCGCCATCGAGCGTTTTACCACGATTAGCTAAATAGAACATAGCCCGAGACAAATCAGCGCAATTCATTCTTAATGCACAATAATGAAAATAACTTTTAAGCACGGTATTAACGTCGCCGTCAAAATTACCAAATGACTTCATCAAATAAGCAATAGATGCATTGCGGGCGCTGAACTGGAACTCAGAGTCCGCGACGACTTTATCGTAAGTGAGTATTGGGTTTTGGCTTAATTGGCGGACCACTTCCAACATACGATGCTTAGGTGCCCCAAGACGCGCTTGCAGCAAGTCGGCAATTACCAGTGCACCAGCATTAATAAAAGGGTTGCGAGGTTTACCGCGCTCTAATTCAACCTGCACGAGGGAATTGAACGAGTGTCCTGAGGGTTCTTTGCCTACCCGACTCCAGATTTCATCTTCGGTATATAAATTCAGTGCCAGAGTTAAGCTAAAAACTTTAGAAATACTTTGAATTGAAAAAGGTTCGAGGTAATCACCGGCACCAATTGTTTGACCATCAATGGTGGTGACTGCAATACCTATTTTATTAGGGTCAACACAGGCAAGAGCAGGAATATATCCTGCCACCTTGCCTTTACCCAAAAGCGATTTTACTTTATCGACAGCTTGCTGAAGTAATAATTGCTCTGGCAATTTAGCTTAACCCCACCAAATATCATATAAATCACTGACTTCAAGGTTAGAAACAGGCTTATCTTTCCAGAATGTTTTGACTGCTGCAGTATCTTCATCAGTACATTTACCAATAGCTTGGGTAGCAATAATACCTTCCCATTGCTTGTGTCCACCACCGTGGAAACCTAATTGACGAGGTTCAATAACTTCAATAAGAAACTGATCGACTAAGTTATCAATATCTTGCTCAGAAACTGACTCATCAAAGGTCCAGTTAATTTCAAAACCTAGCTCTTGAAACTCATCAACTCGTAATTTTTTACGTAAACGACGACTACGATTTTGCGCCATGGTGTATTCTCCGATTGCTGAAAGTGTAGTTGTGATTAAGCGATACGCTCAAACATGATATCCCATACGCCGTGACCAAGTCTGTGGCCCCTTGCTTCAAACTTTGTTAGCGGACGATGGTCTGGACGTTCGACAACTGTACCAGTTGTTGATTGATTTTTATAACCTTCTGCTGCATTCATTATCTCTAACATATGCTCGCTGTAATTTTCCCAATCGGTTGCCATGTGAAACACGCCACCAATCTTAAGCTTACGGCGGATAAGCTGTACAAACTCAGCTTGTACAATACGGCGCTTATGATGGCGCTTTTTATGCCAAGGATCTGGGAAAAACAATTGAACGCGTTCAAGTGAACCATCAACAATGCAGTGCTCTAACACTTCCATTGCATCGTGATGATATACACGTAAGTTAGTGACTTCAGCAGCACCAGCATCAGCAAGACACGTACCAATACCTGGCTTATGAACTTCTATGCCAATAAAGTTTTGCTCTGGGGCAGCTTTTGCCATTTGCACTAATGATGCGCCCATACCAAAACCGATTTCTAAAACGGTATCAGCATCACGACCGAACACTTGAGTTAACTCCAACGCTTGTGGAGTGTAATCAAGCCCCATTGTTGGCCAATATGCTTCAATTGCTTGAGATTGACCTTTAGTTAAACGGCCCTCGCGTAAAACAAAACTTCTGATTTTACGAATATACTTACCTTCTTCGTTAAATTCAGCTGTGGTAACGTCGCTCATTTTTGCCTCGTTGTCTGCGTATTCTGTTGTGCTGTGTAACTAGTGATAAAATCAGCTAGTGGCTATATGCCATTAAGCCACTCTTAACTAGCACGTTACGCAATTGCTATCTGTAATAGATCATTTATAAAGTCAGTTGCGCATTATACCTAAACTGATCGCACATGTTTATGCTAATTTATGTTTTTAAATAGCGCGGCTACTTGTGTAATAAAATGCCTATGGCTACACTGCTCCCATGAAAAATCTAAGCCCATTTTCTGAGCGTATTATCGCTTGGTACGACCTGCATGGTCGCAAATCACTGCCTTGGCAGCTCAATAAAACGCCTTACCGTGTTTGGGTGTCGGAGATCATGCTCCAGCAAACTCAAGTTGCGACGGTGATTCCCTATTATGAAAAATTTATGGCGCGCTTCCCAAGCGTTGTCGATCTTGCTAATGCGCATCAAGATGAAGTGCTGCATTTGTGGACCGGCTTAGGTTATTACGCCAGAGCCCGTAATCTACATAAAGCGGCACAGCATATACGTGATGCCTTTGATGGCAAGTTTCCCACTCAGTTTGAAGATGTTGTGGCTTTATCTGGAATAGGTAAATCTACCGCTGGGGCGATACTGTCATTATCACTTGGTCAACACCACCCTATTTTAGATGGAAATGTTAAACGAGTATTGGCCAGACATGGTGCTATTGCAGGTTGGCCAGGACAAAAAAACGTTGAGCAGCAATTATGGCAATTAACGGATGCGTTAACACCTGCCAAAAATGTTGAAAAGTTTAACCAAGCGATGATGGATATTGGTTCAAGTGTTTGTACTCGCAGCAAACCTAATTGCGCAGCCTGTCCTGTGGCAATTGATTGTGTAGCGCAACAAAGTGGCCATCAAAGCCTATATCCAGGTAAAAAGCCTAAAAAAGTGACGCCCGAAAAATCAGCCTTTATGGTGGTTTTAGTTGATAACAGCGAAGATTCTATCAAAGTTCAGTTAATCCAGCGCCCACCAGCAGGTATATGGGGAGGGTTATGGTGTTTTCCACAATTTGAGCATCAAGCAGAATTAAATGATTATTTAACCCTGCATAATTTGACACAATCTGAACAAGGGCTTGCAGGGTTTAGGCATACCTTTAGTCATTTCCATCTTGATATTCAACCCGTATTAGTTGAACTATCTGTTGCTCAAGCTACTGGCATCATGGAACAAACCTCGGCTCTCTGGTATAACATAGAGCAACCTGCGAAAGTCGGCTTGGCAGCAGCCACAGAACGCATTTTGGCTAATTTAGCCGTACTTTTCGCGACACATTAGTGTTTACAGTAATTAATAAAGTTAGTAAGGAATCATCATGGCTCGCACAGTTCACTGTCAACATCTCAACAAATCAGCTGATGGCTTAGATTTTCAGCTTTACCCAGGCGAATTGGGTAAGCGCATTTTTGACAATATCAGTAAAGAAGCTTGGGGCTTATGGCAAAAGAAGCAAACCATGCTCATTAACGAGAAAAAACTCAATATGATGAATGTTGATGACCGCAAGTTTCTTGAAGAGCAAATGACTCACTTTTTATTTGAAGGTAAAGACGTTGAAATCGAAGGTTATGTTCCACCAGCGGAAGATGAATAACCTAGCAATATAATCGATAACAGTATTAAACAACAAAGCCGCTTAACTTAGCGGCTTTGTTTTATTCATCACTAATCCGACAGATTATTGTTTAACGCCTTCTACTACCAAGGCTAATTCAACATTAGCGGAAGCTGGACCTAAATCCATTTTGACACCGAAATCTTTCATCGCAAAACTGGTTGTGCCAGTAAAACCTGCACGGTAACCACCCCATGGATCTTTACCTTCACCAATAGCAACAGCATCAATGGTTAACGGTTTGGTTACACCATTTAAGGTAAAGTCACCATTAATAACAAACTGGTTATTACCTTTATCGACAATCGATGTTGATGTGAAAGAGGCTTCAGGGAATTTGCTGGTATTTAAAAAGTCCGCGCTGCGCAAATGCTTGTCACGTTCAGCATGATTAGAATCAACACTGTTAGTATTAATTTTAACATTCACTTTGCCGTCTGCTACTTTGGCTGCATCGAAACTGAAGTCACCAGAGAACTCATTAAAGCGTCCCACCACAAAGCTATAACCCAAATGGCTTACACTAAATTGAATTGATGCATGTGCACCTTGAGTGTCGATAACATAGTCGGCAGCGTTAACAGCAACAGGTAACATAAACGTTGCACCCATGAGTGCTGCTATAAGGTGTTTTTTCATGACTTTTATTCCTTTAAGTTAATAACAAGTAGATAAATAGGTAGTGATATACATCGAACATAACGGTTAATCGGTTCGACGGTTAAACCATTCGATTATTTGCTGATACGACTTGGCAGCAACATTCTTTTAAGCGTGTTGTCTTTATCAATAACATGATGCTTAATCGCACCTGCGGCATGCAACACAACCAACCCCATTAAGCTATAAGCAAGGTATTGATGTATCACTCCAGCGGTATCGGCTTGATCATCAATAAAAGCGTCAGGAAATGGCACGGCAAACCAATCAAAAATCCAAATATCTCGACCATCAGCTGTCGAAATCATAATTCCTGAACACATAATGAGTAACATTAACGTATAAAGAGCAGTATGCGCCCACTTAGCCGCACGTTTTTCCCATGGCTGATGGTTCGATAATGGACTAGGAGCATGTGATATGGTCCGCCAAACAAACCTCAATAGTGTTAATCCAAGTAAAAGCAGACCGACACTTTTATGAAAATGTGGTGCCGTTTGGTACCAACTACTATAGTAGGTAAGATCTACCATCCAATAGCCGACGCTAAATAGACCAATAACAGCGATGGCGGACAACCAATGAATCATAATGGTCACTAAACCATAGCCAGTCGGAGTGTTTTTTAACATGTCTTACTTTCCTCTAAACAAGTCACAACATTTTAACGTTAATTTTGGGAAAGAAAATCAGTAAAAATAGCCAAAATCGTTCTATAAAATAGAATTAATAGATTTTAAGATAGAGAATGACCGCATAATTAAGCAAGCTCTAATTAAACATATATCAATTGTAGTCACTACTGATCAAATATCATCAAGCCCGGTTGTTCGTCCGTCGTTAACATTCTTCAAACTAACCGGTTTAATTTTTATGAAACAAAGCGACACAAGTGTTAAAGACTCTGTCTCTAGCTGCGCTAATATCTGGTAAAAAATTTATAAGATTAAAAGAGCTTCGGGCAGCGTTTGTGGTGAGTGCAAATTGCGTTATCGCTTACTGATGTAGCATAACGACATGCCATAAACACAGCCTTGAATTAAACGGCTATACATAGCTGGACAATTAATGTTGTTAGATTAGCAGGCATAATTCAGACCTATCTGAATCACTTCTCTCCCGTTGAGTAAATGTCCTCGCATTTCAGTGAACCTAAATTAAGATAAAATGCGCTATAAAAAGTTCACTTCTTTACATGTAAAGAAGTGAACTATCAACGACTCGAGCTGGCCGTTAAAGCCAAAACTCTAACTATTTAGTTAAAAATCGGTCTAATGCAGATCAAGAAACGACAAATTCAATTTTCTGATTACTTTTTATGTAATCGTCAGCAAGTATCTATGACTTTATTCTTGGTGATTAATGCTGATAAACCACTTTCTGGGGTTAAAATCGATAAAAAAGCATCATTTTGCACATTAACTAGCCGAACGAGTGAAAACATTTAAAAAACCACTTGCACGATAAAATCCATCACTATACTATGTGCGCACTCCAGACGAGACAGGCATTGATTACCAAGTTAATACCTAGTTTGCAGTAGATAACTAACACTTAGTTAGTTGCCCGAATAGCTCAGTTGGTAGAGCAGAGGATTGAAAATCCTCGTGTCCCTGGTTCGATTCCGGGTTCGGGCACCACAATTAGCCGGCATAGCTCAGTTGGTAGAGCAACTGACTTGTAATCAGTAGGTCCCGAGTTCGACTCTTGGTGCCGGCACCATAAAAAACAAAAAAGCCACTCAATGAGTGGCTTTTTTGTATCTAATTATCCCCACCTACTAAATAATACAAGCTCACATTAAGCCCGGTATTCGCCCATAAAGCACAACGAATTCAGCTATATCAATATTACTGGATAAATGATTAAGAGTTTGCCTTATCAGATTAACTTAACCTCAAATAAACAATCAAAGATATAACAGCTTAGATTAACCCGCATCCCCGGCAGCGTTTCAGAGACATACTATAAGCAAAAAGAGAGCCTAGGCTCCCTTTTTCGGTTGATAAAATCGCTTTAAACGGTAAACGCTATTTCCAACGTCTCATCTTATGACCTTTAACGGCATAAAATAGAATGAATAAGTAGCATGGAAACATCACCATATACCCACCCTGCATACCTAAGGATGTCGCTGAACTGGTTAGTCCCCAAAATAGTGGTCCAAAAGCGCCACCGGCAATCCCCATGATTAACAATGCAGAACCTGTGCTGGTCAGTTTACCCATACCTGAAAGCGCCAATGGCCACACAGCAGGCCATACTATGGCATTGGCTAAGCCTAAAAATGCAATCATCAATAATGTATCGGGAAGTTGGGCACCACCAAAAGGAACTAATAAAGCGTTAGCTATGACATAAGACTGGCTATCACCAAACACGATACCGGCAGTTAATATCAGTCCTAAAATAGCACTGAGCATTAATGCATTAGGTTGGGAAATAAAACGGGGAATACAAATAATGCCCAAGGTATAACCTAGCACCATGCACAGCATGGTATAGGATGTCATTACCCCGTAATTCTCAACACCTAGCGTCAATGCAAATGTTCCAATCGTGTCGCCAGCAATAACCTCAACAGCCACATAAACAAATAAAGCAATAACACCTAATGCCAAACTTGGATGAGACAAAGCTTGTTTGATCTGGCCTTTTTCTGAATCGATTTCTGCTTGATCTTGTTCCAATTCAGGCAGAGGTGATTTTTTCACTGCAAAAGCAAGAACACCAATAAAGATAGCCATGCCAAGATAAGGATAAATTAAGCTATTGGCCATTTCATCAATTTGAATAGAGGTTAATTCAGTACCGACTCGCTCTTTAAAACTATCTAAAATAAGTGCTGTGAATACCATAGGTGCAATCACGCCGGCGCCTTTATTCAAAATACCCATTACGCTTACACGTGCTGCGGCTGACTCTTCAGGACCTAAGCGAACCACGTAAGGATTAACCGCTGTTTGTAATAGTGTTTGCCCTGTCCCCATGACAAGCTGAGCCACTAGAAATAATATAAACACTTGGGTTTGGGCTGCTGGGATAAATAATAAACCAGCCAACATCATTATTCCCATGCCTAATGCCATACCATTTTTATAACCCACTTTACGAATAACCCAGGCTGAGGGTAATGCGGTAAACGTTACCGCAATATAAAATGAAAAGAGGATTAACGAAGCTTGAAAAGGGCTTAGCTGTAATATTTGCTTTAAGTAAGGCATTAAGGAGCCATTTAACCAGGTAGCAAAGCCAAGAATAAAAAATAAAATTGCCACAATTGTCATTGGTACAACACTATTTTCTGCCGATGTTTTTGTTGTTGTCATTTCCATAAACCTGCTCATTATTATATTTATAGGGAGGACTTAGTGGTTTAGAAATATCAATATTAATTGAGGAATATTAATACACACTCACCACTAAGACAGCCTTGTCATCCATAACTAACAACTCACTTTAATAGCTGAGTTAACCTTATACTCTTATGAATATTTTTCGACGGTACATCCACCACAGTACGAGCCATTGCACTGTGACTAAACCTATGACACTGATCATTAACTGACTGGAAGCTGGTGCTGAACGTATCACTCCACCTAACAAGCTTTGAGTGATATAAGACCAATCAAGGATACTTGTTCCTAAATAAACAATAATGGAGTTAACACCAATAATAACAAATACATAAGACCAATCTTGCCATTTTAATACATCGATAATGGCATAAAATACGCTAAAAAATAGTAAGCTCCACCCTAATGTCACGAGTACAAAGCTACTGCTCCACAGATCTTTATTTACAGGAATAATAAAGTCGAGTAACCACCCGCCGGACCACAGAAGTAGCGCACAGAGCATCATAATGCTCACTTTGGCCCAATCGCCTTTGGGGTGTGGCTTAACAATATATTGGCCCACAAACACACCACATAATGCGTTAATGACAGCGGGGAATGTCGATAGCACGCCTTCAGGATCAAGTGCGCGATGCTGATAAGCCATACCCGGTCGTAATATATTGTCTATATAAGTATTAAGACTTCCATCTGCAGTAAATACTCCTGCTTGGCCGCCAGGAAAACCAACAAAACACTGTAATAAAATATAAAAAATGAACATCGATATGGTGATTAATATTTGAACTCGCAGCGAGGTGTGCCACACCACCATTGCCGCAAAAAACCATGCAAAACCAATACGCGCTAGCACACTTGAAAATCGAATCTGTTCAGGGTCAACAGGGATCCCTGTCCCCCATCCATGGTTATATAACACTCCCAATGCAATCAGTAACAGTAAACGTGTTAATGCATAACGGTATAGCGGAATTCGCTCACGAAAAGCCAATAAGTCGATACGCTTAGGTGATAGACCGAGCGCCACACCCGATAAGAAAATAAACAAAGGGAAAATTAAGTCATAAAAGGTAAAGCCGTGCCATTGACTATGTTGGGTCTGAGCTTCTACAACACGCCATCCCGCCCACCCCGTTAAAGCAAATAACGCGGCAAAAATGCCTTCGCCACCGATAATCCAAAACATGTCAAAGCCACGTAATGCATCAAGTGACATAAGTCTGGGTTTGCTGGGCTTATCACGTTGAGTATTAGACTCAATTTTGCGATTAACTGACATCATAGTCTCTTTCATATTTACACAATTAGACAGTAAGCTTTACTGCGCAAAAACGACGTTGCCAGCAATATAGGTGCGACTGACTTTATTGGCTGGGTTTAATAACACTAGATCTGCTCTATAACCTGGTTTAATTAAACCTAGTTGTTGCTCTAAACCGAGAAATGTTGCTGGATATAACGATGCCATTAGTAAAGCTTCTTCATGACATAATCCAAGCATAGCCACGCTATTATTCACCGCCCCAACCATATCTAAAACACAACCGGCTAATTCTCCCGTGGCTGCATTAAGCCTGTCCCCCTGACGAGTAACCTGAGTACCAAATAATTTGAAACTGGCATCATCACTCATACCAACAGGCGGCATAGCGTCGGTTACCAGCATGACTTTACCTTTAGGCTTAGCATTTATGGCTATTTTTGCTGCCGCAGGATGAACATGATGTCCATCGACAATTAAGCCACACCATGCATCTTGACTTTCCAGCGCAGCACCGACCATGCCAGGTTCGCGTGAACCTAAAGCAGACATCGCATTATATAAGTGGGTAAATCCTGTAGCTCCAGCCTCTAATGCTGCATTCACTGTGTCATAGTCTGCATTTGAGTGACCTAAACAGACTTTGACGCCTGCTGACACCAGTGCCTTAATAACCTGGGTTGACACATTTTCAGGCGCCAGCGTGACCACTTTAATGCCTAAGTCTTGACGACTAAAAATACTCAGTTCTCTTTCACTAATTTGCCGAATATAGCGCTGTGGATGCACACCTTTTTTAGGCACACTTAAATGTGGACCTTCAAAATGAATACCTAAAACACCAGCTTGTTGATTTGCAATAGCCACCGCAACCGTATCGGCTGCTTTTGTCATGATACTTACATCATCAGTAATTAATGTGGGTAAGAAACCTGTGGTCCCAAATCGTGCATGAGCACGGCCAATAATTTCAATACACTCGGTACTAGGCTCAGCATTAAATAACGCCCCGCCACCACCGTTCACTTGCACATCGATAAACCCTGGTGTGAGCGTACCCGCTAATTTTGTTACGGTATGGTGTTCGACATCAATTACATCTTCAGCACGTATGACAGCAGTGATCTTGCCTGCATCTATGGTTACGGCCATATTTTTATGAAATGACTCACCATCAAATAATCGCTCAACAATCAGGATTTGTTTCATAATACTCTCTGCTCTATATCAATTTTAATGAAGCAACTATAGTGTTTGAGTGACCTTCTTTAAGCCCGCGGGTTGATCAGGATTAATGCCACGGGCAATTGCGACTGCGGCAACATCAATGTAAAAACGCTGCAGTAATGCTAAAGGCGCAACTCGTGGATGAATATCTGCAGACGTTTGATTTAGATGCACTAAATCAGCACCTCGCTGCCTAAAATTAGCAATTTGTTCTACATGGCTGGCATACGACTCATCGTTAATACATACATCAACAATCGCTAATTTCTTTTCAACTAATGTCACTGGGCCATGTAAAAATTCTGCGCTACTAAATGCTTCAGCGTGTATTGAACAGACCTCTTTCATTTTTAATGCAATTTCTTTTGAAACTGCATAACCTAAGCCGCGACCAAGAACCACTAAGTTTTTAACGCCGTCCAATGATTCAGCAGTGAGTTGCGGTTCAGCATCAACTGCGGTTTGTAAAGCTTGGGGTAACGTGTTTACCGCTTGCGCTAATGATTCACTTTGAGTCCACTTAGCGGCAATTTGTAAAATAGCGGATAGAGTGGCTAGGTAGCTTTTTGTTGCAGCAACGGCTTTTTCTTCACCTGCACGTAATGGCACAACAACATCAACAATGTCTTTAATAGGCGCTGACTCATCATTGACCAATGCCACACAAAATCCGCCCGCCGCTTTAGCCATTCTTGCTTGTGCAAGAATGTCAGGGCTTCGGCCAGACTGTGAAATCACGATGACTAATGCTCCCTCAAGTTGTAATGATTTACCGTATACGCTGGCAACAGAAGGAGCAGCAGCAAACGTAGGAACACCCGCTTCGATTTCAAATAAGTATTTAGCAAATACACCTGCATGATCAGAAGAACCACGACCTACAATCATGACAAATTTAGGCTTAAGTTCACGTAAGGTCTGACCCAATGTGTCAGTAATAGTCTGGTTGGCAATCAATTGCTCGGCAATTTTCTGAGGTGCGGTACGAGCTTCTTGTTCCATAACTGTAAGAATTGTCATAATAAACCTTGATAAAATAATGTTGAATTAACCAGTAACCTTGTAGGTATTGAGTTGACGTCAATTAACGCCAATTAACGTCAACAAACACTCTACTGATGATTTACATTAGCTATTGGTTGAGTTAAAAATTGCTTTTTGCCGAACAAATACGCCCCATATTCTGGTGGCGAAATAGAGGGTGAAATCTTGCTTGCTATCTCATTGTCTAACCAAGGTGTTAGTGGTTCTGCTAATCCACCAATAATAGAAAAACGACTTGGGTTAAGAACAAATAGTTTTCGAGCAAGCTCGCTTATGTAATTTGCTCCATCTTGTACAATAGCGATTGCAACAGCATCACCATCCTGTGCGCACATCAATACGATACGAGCTAGCTTTGCATAAGCGCTAGATGATTGACCGGCGAGCTGTTCAACAATATCGATGGCATTTTTAGCGTTAAAATAATTCAGTAAGCTCTCGGTCAGCTTGCTTGAACATGCAAAACCGTCCAGAGCAAGTAACACGTGCTCAACCGCTTTTAAACCAAGCCATGCACCACTGCCTTTGTCACCTAATGCAAATCCGTGCCCGCCTAAAATAATACTTTGCTGACCAACATGCGCATAACCACATGAACCAGTACCAGTAATAATAACCGCACCATCTTCACCGTGATGAGCACCAATACAGGCTGTATGCAAGTCAGTCGTAAGATACATGGCTTTAAATGGATGTTGCCACTGAATAATTTGCTGATAAAACTGGCCAACATTAACTCCTGCTAAACCAATACCAGCGACTAACTGATGGCAAGTGTCAGGTGCAAAACCGGCATCGACTAAAGCCAACTGTGATGACTCAATCATTGATTGAAACGTTTGCTCTAAACCATGTAGTGGATTGGCACGACCAGCCACTGCGGTGCCAAGTTGTTGACCGTCATCGGAGTAAATCGTGGCACGACATTTACTGCCACCGCCATCAATACCGATATAAAGTTGCTGTTCGTTAGGCTGTTTGTTACCCATGACTGTCCTCTTGGTATTCTGTTTAACGCTACTATTTTTGATAGTCATCAAGCCTGTTAATAAGTTAACGCCATGTTACACCAGAAATGACAACGCTGTCATTTAATTTTTAACAAAAAACACTAATAATCAACAAAAATGATATTTACATCATATTTAACAGTAGGTTGTATAACTAAATTGTCTACTGAGATTAGGGGGTAACACGTCGCCAGCGCATATGATACTGACGACGCGGGTGTCTACTGGTTTAACAATTAGTCTACACGCAGAGTTCGGCCTTTTCGCTTACCATTAGCGGCTACTGCTCTAACATCAACAGGACGTTTCACCGCCACCGCCGAGGTATATACTTGCCAAGGCTTATCACCTTCCCGATATTCTATCTGTAAGCCAGGAAAAGCAATATTCGCACTTAATATGCCGTCGTTAATTACTGCACCAACGGTGGGAACACGATAATTAACACCTGCATTATCTAACTTTGCCAGTTCTTTATTGCCTAGGTGGTTGGCGATTTTTTGCCATTGAAGTGCTTGCTGTTGACGCATTGTAGTAGTGAAATGATCTGTTGTTTGGTTATACACAGCCCCTGCGTATTGGTATGGCACTTCCCATTCAGGTTTATACCATGCTCGCTCTGCTAACATTAATAGTCGCGGATAAATCATATACTCAACGGTTTGATCACTGCGTAACGTTTCACTCCATATTTGCCCTTGTATACCGTCAACAGTTTCACCAGCCTTCATTGGGCCACTAGTTTGCTTGCCTGTATCGTCTAATTGAGGACGGTCATCGGCTTCAAAAGGTTGCCCTTCTATATCGAACCATTGTTCGGCATTAGCGGGTAAGTTACCTGGCATGAAGCTAAAAACATGATGGCTATTCAAAGCTCGAGCTCCCCAATAGTAACCATGTTCCTCTGGGTCTGCTTCATAGGGAAAATCAAAGTAAAGCACTTCAGGGTTGGACAATACCGTCGTCCAACCGTTATTAGCTTGTTGGTGAGCGCGTTCATAGCCTTTATGTGATATGAGATCCCAGATATTACTTTGAGAATGAGCAGGCATGCGAGCTGGATTAGTGTGGCTCATGCCATCACTCCAACCTGCTGGTTGAATACCTTTGTCTGCTAACATATTAGCGACACGTTCAATGAAATAAGCGCCAACATGATTGATATCAGTGACACCGTATTGGTTGCTCGCTATAAACGCTTGGCAAATAGGCGACTCAAGCCAAGCGCCTGCGGTTTCATCTGCACCGATATGATAGGTCTCTAACGGCTGCCCCGCTTGTTCATGTAACTTAGCGATTTCAGTAATCACTTTATCTATAAAACGGTAAGTTGACTCCATACAGACGTTTAATGTGTTGTCGTTGTAATACTGTACCGATGAATACTGTGTTGTATCGTTTGAGTCCGCTAATATGAACTCATTTGCCGCATGTTTATCCGCTTTTGCCATCATATTTCGATAACGAACCTCCATCGATTTGATCGCTGCTCGTGAATGACCAGGCATGTCCATTGAAGGGATCACTTGAATTTGTCGAGCATTGGCGTACTTAATAATATTAATATAATCCTCTTTGCTATAGAAACCATTCACCTTAGTATCCGAAAAAGGCCCACTGCCTAGCTGTGGTAAAATACAACGAGTTTCAGACAAGTCGTGACAACGTTTACTGCCAACATCGGTAAGTTCCGGTAAACCGTCAATTTCTAATCGCCATCCTTCATCATCGCCCATATGTAAATGCAGTTTGTTTAATTTATAAGCTGCCATTTGATCTAGCAAATCTAAAATAAACTGCTTACTGTGAAAATTACGAGACACATCAACGTGCATCCCTCGATAAACGTATCGAGGACTGTCTTTTATCTGCATAGGGTTAACGGTTAACGAGTCAATATTCAGTAATGAACTTAACGATGAAATACCATAACTAAATCCACTAGCATTAGCGGCTTTAATGATCATATTTTGTTGATTAATAATTAACTCATAGCGATCTGTGCTTTGGTTATTGTCCTGAGATAATCGCTCGAATACTAACGGGACGCCTGCACTCGACTGCCTGACACCAATGCGCTCCAGGCGGGCTAATGCGGCTTGAATATCGTGTAGTTCAAGCTGAACATCGACCAGGTTTTGGCGACTAATATTAATACCTTGATGCAAGGATATCGCCTTGCCATTAGCAACAATAACTTGCGATTTAGGAGTCGGTAGTAATGAATCAACGCTTAAACTGGCATCGGCAGATACCCTATTATTTTGGGTAAACAGTATTTCCGGCTTAGCCCAGACTAATTTGTCTGTTGGGCTACGCTGATACTGTCTTTTAGCATCGGTAAATGCTTGAGCATAAGGTCGAACTTCCATATTGGTTTCAGGGTCTTGATGTACACGAGTACTATTAATCACTTGCGGGGTCAGCTCAACACCTTGAGCATCGTTAGCCACAATATAGTAATTGGGCATGGCATCAGTTTCAGAGAGTTGCCACAATTCGCCACGAAAACGCAGTGTGTTGGCTTGTCCTGCATGAAAACCAGTAAAAGCGGCAGTAGGGGTTATTCGATGAAGATCACCTTTAATTTGCTCAATCGTAAACTCATCACTTAATACTGCTTGTACAGGTCGCATTTGGCTAAAGTAAATAGCCCAATCAGCTAGCAAAATATCGTATGAACTGGTGAAATCAATCTCAGCAATAAAACAACGCTCAGTCGCTTTGGCACCATCAGCGCAGGCTTCGTCGGTTAAATTAGACACTAAGCGATATGTTACGCTCACGTCATCTGCAAATTTGGCTAAATCATCTTGACTCCAAGACTGCAAAGCCATTTCCGACATAGGCGCTGATGATTGTGATGGTGTGCATGCGACTAAGTAGAAAGACATAATTATGGCACTAAACGTCCAAGTTGTTTTCATTGCGTCCTCGTTATCATGTAGAAGTACAGCTAATTTACCGTTATCGGTTTAGCTAACTGACATAATTTTTAGTGTCAGTTAGCCTTTATTTAATATCAGGTTACTTGCTTATTACCAGTAAAAAAGCTGGAACATAAATCGGTTAAGATATGCACCAGCCCATACTTTTTTCTTGGGAGAAAGTAAAAAGTATCTTAAGGGATAGTGATGATTCAACCTGAAGTGCCACTATTAAACGTGAATGGGAGAGCTACTCCTCATCACGTTAAACTGAAACAACGTTACAATCGCCAATGACAGCGCTGTCATACATAAGTTACCAATTTTAACCAATGAGATCCAGCTTTTTTACATTAGCCGACAAAAACAAACACAATTATATTAAAGACCATATGTATCAATGCTTTAAAAAAACTGAGCGCCTTGATATACAAAATTCAACTTCGATTTATGACAAACATGCTTGTTACAAATAAGATAAGGCTCTGTGCATCGTAAAATCCCCATAAACTCATAATCAAACTAAAGTTATCCCCCGCCGAATTTGTAGATTTGGCCTTTACTCCTGCTGAATATTATTTTTAACTAATGTTTTTGAATGTCGGTTAGTGTAGTTCGATAGGGGTTCATTATGCTCAGCGGCACAGATAAGACCAAAATGGCAAGTTTTATTGAGTTTTCTATTTTATGCAGCAGTTTTATTATTCATAACAGTACTCAAAAAATTATAATAAATGACTGTTACAACATTCAGTAAAGCCCATTATTAAGCAATACTATGTTAATGGTACTGCATTTTATCGCAGTCTAGTGACTGCTCAGTTATTTATTGGCATTAATGAATAGTGGCTATTTATCTGTTATTGAGGCGGAATGTTATACAAAGTAATCCATTGTAACTGCATGATAGTGAGTATGTGAGTATGTGAGTATGTGCACCGTATCGTCAGTGATTTTAGAACCCGCAACAATGGTGGATATTGAGGTGTTTTTTTAATCCGTTAAGCTTAAGTAACTATTTCGTTTAGAATGATATTAACAGGCATTATCATGCTGACTTAACTAAGCATGTTATCTAAAAATGGCGCCATTTAGGCGCCATTTTTATAATCAGTTGACTAGCGGCCTAAGACTTCCATGCGCGCAAGTCGATTAACTTGATTTAACGAGCCGAGATGGCCATAAATAGGCCCTAAAATGCCACGTTTTTTTAGTTCTAAAAATGCCTCATCGGATAGCTGATTTAATTTTTGCTCGTCAATGAGATATAAGCCGTTAATATTACGTTTCTCGCCTGCAACATCTACGGTTAATGTTTGACTTACGAGTAATCCCTGCTCCGCTAAAAAGCCTAAAATGCCTCTTGTCGCTTGGTCTTGCTCATAATGGCTAATTAACTCTTGCTTACGAGCCTCTAAGAATGGGGTCTCTTTTTCCGATTCAAATAGCGCTTGGCCTTCAGTAGTGCTGACATCTTTAGACTGCTCACGAATACCAATCCACACTTTGTCTTTTACGTCTGGATTCAACACTAAGCCAAGCGGATAGTCACGGATTACGGCAGGAATATATAAGCCTAACCACTTACCGTCTTTTACACTTAGGTTTTGGCCGGGTTTAAGACCGAGCATTGCCACCGATTGAAACTCACCGGTGTCACTATTTTTAACAAATACAATGGGGTACTCTGTCGCAGCACGGCCAATTTCATGCAAGGTCACAGGCACAATATGTTGTTCTGCTATATGTGTGTAATCACTAGGAACTATTTTGAGATCACTGTGTTTAGCTGGGTCGAGTAGAGTAATTTGGTTGGACATCTTGGCTCCTTTGGGTGCGGCTCTGTGCAGGTAATCGCGACGATAGATAAAACGTTCACAGGTTGGTTATAACCTGTTTACAATAAATTAGTATTGAAACTACCAAGTTAACCAATTTTTACAAGCACGAATATAACGATTTTGCGCTTTAACTTACCACTTGCTTAAATATCCACCAGCAAATAGATTTGTCATCATATTTTCTGCAGACCATATTGATGTATTTTACTGAGTAACTCTCGGTGAGCAGGTAAATGTTGGCATAACTGTTCGCTGTGCCGCCGAATCCTTGCTGCATGCTGTTTAGCGAGCACTAATGAGGACTCAGACATTGTTTTCTTGTATGTCAAAAATTTCATGCCATACAATACATAGAGGTAATTTTCTACATTGAACACTTCAAACTTAGAAAATAGGTCTTCACTCAAGGGCACATACTCTTGCCATAACGCCAGTTTGTTACTTAATCCTGCCGGGATAGTCTGTGGGTCGCGATTATCTATCCAAAAATCTGAATCATGACGATCAGAAAGACAATAATGCATTTTGGCAAACTCAACGACCCGTTCCCATGCATACGACATAGTCTGATTAAATCGCTCGGATAAACTTTCACATTGGCTACTATCACTAGGAAAACGACTTGCCAAGTAACCTGCTGCAAAATCCGTTAGCATGATTGATGTTGCCTCTATGGGCTCTAAAAATCCTTGAGCCAAGCCTAAAGCGACACAGTTCTTAGCCCAAAACTGTTTACGGTAACCCACTTTCATTGGAATAGTGCGATACGAGTATTGATCTAATTGGCCACTGAGATACCGATTGAGCTTTTGTTCGGCTTGCTCATCATCGAGATGAGCACTTGAATACACTAACCCTACCCCACGGCGATTTGATAAAGCGATATCCCATATCCAACCAGCTTGATGAGCCGTTGCCTTAGTATAAGGGGGAATAATGGCATCAGGATCAGTTGGCACTTGCACAACAACGGCTTTGTTCACAAATAGCTCCTGAGATTTATCCACAAACGGAACCTTCAGTGCTTTTGCTAATAAGATTGAATCAAAACCACTGCAGTCGATATAAAAATCAAATTCCTGCTCTCCACATTTATCTAAAACCAATGATGCAATACTACCATCGAGGTGCAAACGGGTATCGATCACATTGGCTTTAACATGATTAACCGCAAATTTCTGTTTGGCATTTTCAGCTAACAACAAAGCAAACTTTGCTGCATTTAGATGATAAGCATAACCTTGTACGGCCTGATATTCTGGGGTTGTAATTAATTTAGGGGCAAGGTTTGCTTCGCAAACGTCAAATTGACTGGAGACTAACTGACTGTAAGCATCACTGGGATTTTGTAGCCATAACGAAGATAGATCATCTCCCATTGAACTCGGAGGGTCAAAAAGATGATGATAAAAATTATCTCTGCCATGACGATGACTATCAAGCCAATTTTGAAACTTAATCGACTGCTTAAATGTCACATCACAACGGGTAATAAACTCGGTTTCACTGATGCCAAAACTTTGTAATGTTTTACGGATCGTCGGTACGGTTCCTTCACCAACACCAATAGTTGGAATATCAGGGGACTCGATCAAAGTAATAGTAATATTTTGATTAAATAGCGCTTTTGCAAGATGATTGGCCGCCAACCATCCCGCAGTTCCACCACCAACAATCGCAACTGATTGAATTTTCATATCACCTCTTAATCCAATAAAAAGCCCGGCAAATGCAGGGCTTTTAGTATATGACTCAATTAATCTATTAGATTAGAAACGGAATGCGACACCCACTTTATAGCGAGCTTCACCTTCAAAGCTCCACACTGGGTAGTCTGCTTTAAACTCAGCAATCACTTCAGAGTCTAGTGGTGCAACACCTGTTTGGATGCTGTCTTCTTCGGTTAAGTTAACAGCTTCAAACGTTATATCCATCCAATCTGTCACGCTGTATGTTGTGCTTAAATCAAGTGTGCCATAGTCTTCATGTTGACGGTTACCATAGAAGCCAGGTAATTCACGCATCATGTATTCGCTGCGCCAGTTATAGGCCAAGCGGGCTGAAAATGCATCCATCTCATAGTAACCGACTAAGTTAACTGTATGCTTAGACGAATCAGAGAACACACCCACTTGATCAGGATAGTTTTCTGCAGGAGAACCTGCATCTGCATAAGTATAGTTAATAGAGTAACCTAAACCGTTTTCATATGAATCTTGAAGTTGCAATTCAAGACCTTCAATACGACCACCGGTAGCATTGTATTTTTCACTTACCGTCCAGCAGTCATATACACCGACTCCACAAGCACTTTGGCCTTGAGCAGCAAGGTCATTATCGTTAATACCGATTTGTTGGTTTAACTTTTGACGAGTTGAAATGAATGAACTTACATCTTTAATAAAGTAAGTTGCTGCAGCTAAACCTGAATCACTGAAATACCACTCTAAACTTAAGTCGGCTTGAGTTGCTTTAAATGGGTCTAATGAAACAGAACCACGGTTAAGCTTCTCGTTACCAGGAGTACCATCGTTTAAACCCGGTAATGTTGACGTAGCAAATAGCTCTGCATAGTTAGGACGAGACATTACCTGTGATGCAGAAGTACGTAAAATCAGATCTGGAGCTAAATCAAACGCGACGTTTAAGCTTGGTAACACATCACTGTAACTAGCAGAATCTGTTGATGTTGCATCAGCAAACTGACCTGTAGAACTGAGTGCATAGTAGTCAGATTCAATGTCGGTAGAGATATAACGTAAACCAAAGTTACCACGAATGCCTTCAGACTCGAAGTTAGCCATTGCATACACTGATAGGTTTTTCTCGTTCAATGTACCGTAACCAGACTTGTCACGAGTAAAACCGTTAATTGCCGCTTTAGCATCGTTAATCATGTTATCAAAGTTTGGCTTAGGCAAAGTAAAACCAGCACCCGAGCTCATTGTGCCGTCAAAATAATAAGAGGCATCATGAACGGCGATATCACCAACGATTGCTGCATCAGTTTGTTGAGTCACATCGTGGTCAGCATAACGAATACCTGTTTTGATTGACGAAATAGCCCCTAAATCTGTTGGCACTGTCACATCAAACTGGGCATAGGTTTCTTCGTCGGTATTAGGCTGTTTCTTTAATGCCCAACCCGCGCCAGATAATTGGCCATTGTAGTCTTCAGCACTAAAGTTTTTATTAGCAATATCGATGTCAATGATATTGCCCGTTGCATCATAGTGGCCAGCAAAATCTGAAGGCTTACCGATTGAGTTACCGTAGTTAGAGGTTAAACTGGTACCACCATCTGCCTTGGTATTACCGATACTACCTTCAATTTTGAAATTTTCATTATCATAAGCGAAATTGAAATCAAGGGTATCAGAAGTCATTTCAGCTTCTCGAGCCCAAGTTTGGTTCCAAGCGAAAGCATCCACACCAGTATGAGTAATATCTGTACACACACCCGCAGCGTTAGTTTGATTACAAGTGCTAACACCTTGCTGAGTTGGGAATAAGAAAATGGATGTGTTGGCATTATCAGCCTTTAGACTTAAACCTGTGTAGGTTAAGCCAAACTCTAATGCATCATTAGCACGGTATTGCGCGGCGACGTTTAACGCAGTGCGTTCACGGTCTTGTTGGAAGGTAGAAGGAACAATTTCACCCCAACCTAGCAAGGTTTCAATACCATTACGCTGATACTGGGTGTTCGCACCAGCACCAGAGATTAAGAAACCGAAGTTTTCGTTTTCATTTTTCCAGCTATATAGGCCAGATAATTCAGGATCAGTTTCTTCTGAAATCGTGCCATAGTCACCTTTGGCACTTAAAAATACTGTGTTTGACTCTAAGTCTAATGGCTTACGAGTCTTAACGATTACCGTGCCACCGATACCACCTTCAGGTAAATCAGCTTGCGAAGATTTATACACTTCGATACCACTGATCATTTGCGGTGGTAGTAACGAATAGTTAAAACTACGGTCAATGGCTTGCTGATCAAACCAACCAGTAGATGCAACTGAATGTCCGTTTAACAATGTGCTAGTCAATTGGCTCGAGGCACCACGAATAGACACCTGCTGACCTTGACCAAACTGGCGGTTTACTGCAACCCCAGGGATACGACCTAATGACTCACCGACATCGCCATCAGGAAACTTACCAATATCTTCTGCCGTTACTGAATCCACTACAGAATTAGCAAAACGTTTTTCGTTAATTGAAGCTTTCATGGAGGCACGCATCCCACGAACTTCAATTTTTTCAATGTTATCATCAACAGTAATTTCTTCTGCTGCAATAGCACCCACTGACACTATACTGCCAAACAGAATCGCAATTTGAGTAGCAAGTACATTTTTTTTAAAGATAGATGGTCGCATCTTTTTCCCCTTCCATAACTTTATTATCGTTTTTGAGTTCATAACCATTCCTTAGGAATGACAACGCTGTCATGTCTGGAGCAAACATTACACAAAAATTAACAATGACGCCACAAAAAAATAACCGATCCTGCTAATTCATTAATTTTTTTGCTTGATAAACAACCTAAAAAAAATAACAAATCATTAAAAAACATTTATATAGATAGGAAAATGATTTTAGACAGTATGTATTTTTAATTGTAATAAATGGCGTAATATGAGTAGAAATGAAATTGAGGATTGCCAATTTATACAAAAACTCGCACTATTAGCAGACAAATAACCCATTTAATGTTGCGGCAATTTGCCTTGTTGAGTGGTGTTTCGCCTGAATGAAGAGTCATTTCTGACATGAAAGTAACGATTAACGACGTCGCAAAATATGCCGGCGTATCGATAAAAACTGTTTCACGGGTGACAAATAAAGAACCCTCAGTAAAACAAGCCACCATTGATAAAGTAAACCAAGCGATAACAGCATTAAATTACCAACCTAATTTAGCAGCAAGAAATTTAGCGAGCACTAGCTCGTATGTTATTGGTTTTATTTACGATAACCCCAATGCGTATTATGTCATTGATATGCAAAACGGTATTTTATCTGCCTGTAAAGACAGAGGATTTGAATTACTTATTCATCCATGTAATGCAAAATCCGAGACCATTTGTGATGAGCTGACCACTATGGTTAAACATGCTAGATTGGCAGGGTTGGTACTTACACCACCGATGTCCGAAGACCCTAATATTTTGGCAGCCTTAGACCAGATAGGTGCTAATTACGTTAAAATTATTGCTGGTGAAAAGATCATCAATAGTAACGGATTGACGGTATTGGTTAATGACCAAAGAGGTGCGGTTGAAATTACTCAACATCTTATTGATTTGGGCCATAAACACATTGCATTTCTTAGTGGTGATTTACAACATGAATCAACAAAAGAGCGATTACTTGGTTTTAAGAAAGCGTTAAAAAACAACTCTCTAACTCTAAATACTGATTGGGTGCTTGAAGGGGAATACTCATTCGAGTCAGGTCTAGCTGGTGCAAATAAACTCATTACTATGGCTAAACGGCCGACTGCCATTGTTGCCTGTAACGATGAGATCGCCGCTGGAGCATTATTTGCAGCGCGCTTAGCTGGACTCGATATTCCAACAGAACTATCTATTGTCGGTTTTGAAGATAGCCCATTCTCTCGTCAAACATGGCCTAAATTAACCACAGTCCATCAACCCAATATCGAAATTGCTCAAATTGCGACGCAACTGTTAATTGATAAACGCAAAAATCAAACAACTGAAACGTTCAGATGCTTTACTCCAACACCGGTGATTCGTAACTCAACAACCTCGCCTACATAACACCAGAAAGCCTCTATCAATAGAGGCTTTCTGGTGTTTATCAACATAAACTCGTTTAATGCAACTTAAGTTTAGGACGTTGCCAGCGCAGTAGTTTTTGCGCAATACGATATACCGAAGCCGAGAACCAGCCATATAAACTGGCTAAATGACGCTGATAAAGCGAAATATACATCAAACGCGCAATATGACCTTCAACAAAAAAGTCTCCTGAACGTAGACTGCCCATTAAATTACCCACTGCTGAGAAACGACTAAGTGAAACCAATGAACCATAGTCCTTATACACGAAAGGCTTTTCTGGTTGTTGTTTCATCTTTAAGCAAATATTGGCATAAAGGCAATCGGCCATTTGGGCTGCCGCTTGGGCTCTTGGTGGCACAGGTTTACCTGATGGTAAAATAAGTTGCGCACAGTCACCTAAGGCGTAAATATCATCAATGCCTTTAACATGCATACAATCATCTACATCAATTTGATTACGAGGAGTGATCGGAAGTTGAGTAAAGTGTTCAAAAACTTTCGGACCTTTTACACCTGCTGCCCATACTTTAATGTTGGCTTTGATAGTCTCACCAGTCGCTGTAACGAAACCTTCTTTAGTGACTTCTTTAACCTGCACACCTAAATGCAATTTAACGCCTAACTTTGACAGTACAGTTTGTGCTCTTGTACTGACTTGCTCTGGTAATTGCGGGAGGATTTTGCTTGATGCTTCAATTAAGTTTATGTCTAAATGATCTTTAGAAATATTTTGGTAGCCATACTCTCTTACTGATTCAATAACATGATGAAGTTCAGCTGCAAGCTCAACGCCTGTGGCGCCAGCTCCTACAATACCTATACCTAACTGGTCTTGGGTTTCATTAAGCTGTAATAGTGCATCCATGAGCTTATGATGAAACAGATTAGCACTATCTAAGCTGTCTAAGAAAATACAATGTTTTTCAGCGCCTGGTGTATTAAAGCTATTTGAAACGCCTCCCAATGCTAAAACAAGCGTATCATATTCAATATTGCGCGCAGCAATAATGATCTCACCTTCATCGTTGTACACTGGAGCCAGCTGGATTTGTTTGGTATTCGGATCACATTGATCAATAGCGCCACGAATATACCGGTAACCGTTCTTTAAACCGTGATCTCGATACTGTAGCCCTTCAATTGATTGATCAATGACACCAACTGCCACTTCGTGCAATTTTGGCTTCCAAATGTGAACGGTATTTTTATCTATTAAACTAATATCAACTAACGGGTTTTTACCAAATTTTCGTCCCAATTTTGAAGCCAACGCTAACCCTGCCGCCCCTCCACCTACGATAACAATTCGCTGAACCATACATTACCTCAGAGATACCTTATTCCAACAACTTAACTACAAAAATATACACGTATAAAAAAAGGCCCTATGGGCCTTAAACTGCTTCTTCATTTTCTTCGCCGGTACGAATACGAATAACACGCTCTACATCGGTTACAAAAATTTTACCATCACCAATTTTTCCAGTTCTAGCAGTATCAACGATGACATCGATTGCACGCTCTAAAAGCTCATCTTGAATAACGAGCTCGATTTTTACTTTAGGTAAAAAATCCACCATGTATTCTGCACCACGATAGAGCTCTGTATGACCTTTTTGACGGCCAAAACCTTTAACTTCAGATACTGTCATACCCGTAATGCCAATTTCAGCAAGTGACTCACGCACATCATCAAGTTTAAACGGTTTAATAATCGCTTCGACTTTTTTCATTAAATACTCCTGTCATCGCTAATTTGTTGATTAACCCTACTCGGTATAAGAGATGAGATAAATCGATATAAAGATCGCTTCACGTCTGCAATATAAAACTCACCATTTGTGTTACAACAGGTATTTGCACGCTAATACATGGCAAAGACTGTTTGAAAATTATTGTTATCCTTTGCAGAGGATGATTAAGCATATGTCCTAATTACAGTTTATATGCTTGCTAACGTCATTCAAATATCTTACTTGAAAGCGCTGCCAATTGTCGCGGCTATTTTACGTATTTATGAAAAGATATTTCGCAGCAAATCCACTGTTCATTTTCTATACTAACTTAATCTTGCTGCAGGACGCAGCTGACAACGTTTAAGGATGAACAACGATGAGATTTTCTATTCAAGACAATGGCTTCAGTTTGATTGAAGTTATTATCACCACGCTAGTCGCTTCAATTATGTCATTGATAGCTATCCCCCCATTAAATGACGTGATTGAACAAATCAGAGCCAGAAGTACTATTCAAGTTATTCAACAAACTATTCAATTAGGCCGAAATATGGCCATAAGTTACGGTGCAAGGGTAACGGTTTGCCCTTTAGTTGAAAACGTGTGTTCTGAGGATTGGAGTCTTGGGCTAAGTGTTTTTATTGACCAAGGTGAAAAAAATCAACTTGATGCGAATGACCAACTACTCCAACAGACATCACCGTTTAATGAAAATGATTATATTAGATATAACCGCCCGGCGATCCGCTTTCAACCTGATGGACTTGCCTCTGGCACTAATGGCACATTAACTTACTGCCCTGGAAAGGTTGATAGTGAATATGCAAAAGCGGTTATTGTTAATCAAGCCGGTAGGGTAAGGATATCAAAGAAGAAAAATATAACATGTAAACTTTAGCGAATCGTAAAATGACAAATTTTACACGTAAGAAATTGATTGCGACTGATGTCCGCAAATAGTCAATAAAACACTGTTATTCAGGTTGTGCTTGGTTATACTCTGCTTATATGGCAGAGGACTCTCGCATGAAAAAAATACAATCTGGATTTACCCTAGTAGAATTGATGGTCACTGTTGCAGTTGCTGCAATACTGTTAGCAATTGGAGTTCCTTCGTTAACTAGCCTTTATGAAGGTATTCGAGCAAGAAGCGCTATCAGTACAATTGAATCATCATTTGTATTTGCGCGTAGCCAAGCAGTTAGTTATGGCAGTAGAGTCTCAGTCTGCCCAATGGCATCGACATCATGTGGCAGTGACTGGAGCAAGGGTTTTAGCATATTCATTGATAATGGCACTATTGGCACTATGGATACGACCAATGGTATTGCTGATGTGCTATTACGCAAGGTAGATGCATTTAACAGTAACGATATTATTAAATCAGATTTATCACGATACAGTTTTAACCCTGATGGTATGGTGGCGAATGGCAACAGCGGCACTTTGCGATATTGCCCTAGCACTGCAGACAACAGCTCTTCTGAGGCCATAAGTATGAACTCGTCAGGCAGGATTTCTAAAATGAGTGGTACCGTAACCTGTAGCTAGTAAAGAGGGCTTATAATCGTAAGCCCCCTTCAAACTAAAAAATCAATCGTCTAAGTCAGTTCTTTGTTCATCAAGGTGCCGAACAAACTTATCTTTAAACTTTTTATCTTCTGTAATGCATTCAATAACACGCTTAACCATTAAACGTTCATTAGTTACCGTTGCAACAGAATTTGCGAGTAGTCGGCTTTGTTCTTCTATAAGCAATTTAGGATCCCAACTAAATACAGCAACATTTGGTCCATTAGCCGTTTCAATATGGCATTTAAAAGTCGACAGTGACAAATAAGTACTCTGTTCAGCAGTAGAGTAAAAACTAGTCGATATTAACAAAACAACTAAACCTGTAATTATTTTCATTACCAACACTCCGTAGGTGACTTGGTACCTGTTGAGGTTAACGATATCGTTGCACAAGCGGAATCACGTGTTGCTTGTACACCAACAGCTGTTGCTGTCACGGTGTAATCATCCCCACTCAAAGTTGTATCAACCTTATAATAGGTATTTTCAACAATCCAAGGATCTGCTTTCAGCCCAAGTTTAGTCATATCAGTTGCAAAGCTTCGATGATCTAAATAGTATTGTTCTTGCAAATTAGCAACATGCATAACGCCAGCTAAACCGTCAGCACGCGCCCCCTTAGCAACAAATTGAGTGTAATTAGGGTAAGCAATCGAAGCCAAAATACCTACGATAACAACGGTAATCATCACCTCAATTAATGTGAATCCTTGCTGGTATTTCATTACATTTTTACTCATTCTATTCATCTATATGATAATAAATTTTATTGACTTTTAAACCGCCACGAACACACTTGTTGTCACCATCAGCACATCCATCATCTGGACCTGGTTTAAGCTTAACAAATAACTCACTGCCTGCACCTACCAGATACATATATCCATCCTCACTAGAACTATGGGGCGGAATAATTACCTGCGGAGTATCTGGAATAGTATAGCCAGTTTCATAACTTGTCTGAGAGTATGAACGAGTCCCTTTATGTAAATCAAATCCATAAATACGCCCCTGACCAGTAACTAAACATTGGTTAGTTGATTGTGCTGTACCTGGTTCATAAGAAGTGAAAAACACCCGCCCTTGGATAATAGTGCCTGCGGATAAGCTTTTTTCCCCGGTACCTGGAAAGCTATAATACCAACCTCTTTTAGTACCAAAAGCAATATTTTGTGCTTCGGTGCTTGGCGGAGTGGTTGTTACATCATAAAGATCATTAATGGTTAATGCCGCGGGGATTTCTTTACCCGTTGCCCCCGTAAATGACTTTGTAAGAATATTACGATCTTGCAACACAAAAAACTTATCATTTCGAGCTTTGTCTAATGGATGTGGTCTGTGACCAGAGCCTACAACCACAGCATCATATGCAATCTTTTGATAAGCATTTGTTTTTGTGGTTACCCCTGATACGGTTGATGTTACTTCTGATATATTATTAAAATAGGTTTGCACAACCGTCGGTTCCGCAAAGAAACGACGATCAGTTGCCGGAGTATCACCACCTAAACTGGCAAATTTAAACGCTGTCCACGGATTAGTTGAATCACTTGGGTTTGCTGTCGGTAAGTCCATTCGCCAAATATTGGCTCCAGTATCTGTTGCGTATATACGATCAGTCAATCTGTCATTATTACTATCAAGAACTGCGACACTATTTGGGATACTATCAACAATACCGGCCATTTTTGTCATTCCAGTCCCGCTTGCTGGACCGAATTGATGCACTAATGCGCCAGTGTCAGCATTGACAATGAATACTCCACGACCTTTTGTATCATCAGAACCAACAGCAGAGCTATCTTTGGTAGATGGAGAATAACCTGCACCGAAAATAAGCACTGGTGATGCTGTGCTCGCTGAAGTATTACCACTTGGCACACCTGGAATAAAAGTAACAATAGGCTCAGCCCAAGTTTGACCAAGCTCAGCCATACCGGCAGAACTTGAGTCTATTTTCCACTTAAAAGAAGGTGAGTCGGGATTAGTAATATCAAGTGCATAATATGACTGACCACCACGTCTCATCCCGATAAATAAATAAGCTTTTTGTATTGCGCCCGAAGCAGACCGTTTTACATATGTCACAGGTGGCGTATCCATTCCATATACAGAATGAACCCCGGTTGGCACATTTGCCCTAAGCTCACGTAAATTGGGCAATAATTCATAGGGCATAAATCCCCAAGACTCAGTTACGGTATCACCAGCATCCTTAAACATGTGTACAAAGCCAGCGTTAGTTCCAACTATAATCCGTAAATCAGGTGAGCCTGCAGTACCATAATTGATAGCAAGTGGCTTAGAATGCAATGGATCGCCCATAATATCAACACGCTTATCGATTTTTGAACCATCGGAATCTTCATCATCGACATCGACACCTTTAGCCCAATCAAACAAACCAGATAACTCAGTTTTATCTACCCCCATAAATAAAGCTAATTTGTCTTCGTTACCAATATTTGGAATGTTTATGGCAGTATTCTTTGTGAAATCTGTCAATGCTCCACCACTGCCAAAATTTCCCAAAAGCTTACGATTCGCGGTAACTTGCAGCACTGATGACGCTCCACCAATATCAACATTATTACCATCACCGCCGGAGCTTGTCGCATCACAAATAGATTGTAATGTCCAATATGAGCATGCTGAATTTTTTAAGCTCCCTGTGGCATCAAGTGCTGGATTACCATTTTTATCGACAATATCTCCAGACTTGGTAACTTTGAATTTTTTAAGGTTGCCTATCCAACGGGGGCCCTTGTTCGGTAAAAACATCGCATAGTAAACAGAGTCTAAACTCTGAGTACGGTCAAAGTTATTACTGGCAATAGAGGGAGAGGTAAAACTTGAATTAACTTCTAATATGTTTGAGAAAATCTTTTGTAATGCACCTTGAAGCGCTTGAGCACTTTTTGCAGAATAATAGTCACCGCCACCTCTTTTAGCTGTTTCTTTAAGTATAGGTGCGGCACTATCAGCCCCATCACTAAAACCAATGGTATAAGTAGTAATTAACTGATCACCCGTTATATTTGGATTGACATCATTTTTATGCATCCAACCAGCTAAAGCGGGAAGATAGTTACTAGCGTACCTATCAGATGTTTTCAAACCAGATAGTTTTAACACCTCACTGTCAGCATCGGTATCAGATGTCGGCTCACCGTCAGTAACATAGATAATATAAGCATCATTTTGACATTGTTTACCTACAAAAGGTGAAGTATATTTACCATTCACTTCTATAGTAGTATCTCTCAACGGAATTCGAGTTGGATCATCATTACCATAATAAACACCTCCACCAGCAAAATATCGATAGGCTTCATACAGATTTTCACACAACGGAGTATTACCGCCAGGTGATAATGACGAGATGGTAGTTAATAACCGCTCTTTGGTTGCATTGGTGGTGGTTGAAATACCATAAACAATCCGTCCTCCGTTACGATTGTTGGTGTTATAATTAAATACACTTAAACCAAAATCAACGCCAGGAGTCGTAACAATAGTATCTTCAATTACTCGTTGTGCCACAGACATTCGAGAATAGTTATGCTTACTTTTAGTCGAATTATACCAATTTATATACTTTTCAGTATAAATCGTGATGGGCTGACCAATACCAAAATTGGTCAATTTAGATTTAGCAATCGCGTCATCGATTTCAGACTGAGTTGATGAGTTATTAATTGGGGTATACATAACCGGTGCAGCACTGGTGCCTAGACCATCAACAGGAAAACCATTTTGAACCCCAGGATTTTTGTAACTTTGTTCCGCTATATCTTCATAACAGTCTATGATAGAAATCGCACTACCATCCGTTAATGGTAATTCTTCCCAAGCACCACTCTCACCAGTATATCGATGCTCGCGTAGAAAGCCGGTAAACATCCCATAGTTAATCAAATACTCTTGAGAGGTAGCGCACATATTTACCGAGTTTTTAAATGTTTGTTTACTTGCCGAAGTTGGTATGTTTGTACTGCTTCTTGTATAGAATAGATTGGTATTATTGGTCAGTTTGGTACCATTATTATTCACGTCCTCATTACCTCGAGGATAAGAGTCTTCAGTATAAAAGTTATTCCCCATACTTCCTGATGTATCGAAAATAATCAGTACTTGTGGTCTCGCGCCAGATCTAGCTGAAGCTTCAAATACATATAACTCAGTATCATCAGCAAAACTGATTGATGAGTAAACCAAAATAGCAAATAGTAATGCCGACTGTAATTGTTTAAAAATCATGACTAGTTATCCCCCATCAATTCTTTTTCTACACCAACAACCACAGTAACTTGCCCCATATTACTGCGGCCAAATGTTGCGGCACTTGATATTTCGACTCGACGACAAGAGATACCTTCAGTAGGCGTAATGCTTGGTTGACAATCTGTATCACCATCAGCCAAAGGAGTTAATGTACTTGACACCCCTAAATCATTATCGACAGTGGTTAACACCGCAGTCATTGTAGCCATAACGCCTGAATTGGCTAAAATAGCTTTGTCTTGAGCACCTTGTGCTGATGCCATAGCATCTATACGTTCAGCTCCGGCACCAGCCATTCTTAATGACTGCGTAGAATTAACCGCTAAAGCGACACCAATAATTGTCATCAACACCAATATAATTAAAGAGAAAAATAGCACAATACCTTGCTGTTTTTGATAAGATTTTATCATATTGTCACCTTAAAATTTTTTCACTATTTGGACCATAATATTGGCCCGAATCCATATTTTTACTAGTTATTAAGTATACGGTTTTCTAATACAATCGTTGTTGAAACAATTTTACGACGATAATTATCTTTTAATGGGCCAATTTTTTTATCACCGAGTTGATACGTTGTGTCATTGGTATAACTGCGATCTTTATCACTTGAACGTACTAATAAAAAAACTTTTAAAGAGACGATTTCATTGTCATTATCCCACATTAATGTGGTCACATTTTCTGCGGGCATATAGCTATCTGCAGTTCCGTCAGCATTGCTATCGACACCATACAGTACTCGCATATTTTCGATGCCTTCAACTAGCTGCTCCTCATTATTCATACCATTATTTATCGACAATGTACGTCGTCTTAGTACCGGAATGTCACCATCATCGCGAATAAAATAGACATGATGTTGATATTCCCAATTCCGACTATTTACAAGCCCTGGCGCTGCAGCATTGCCATCAAAAAAAACGATAGCTTTTAAAGTAGAGGCTACATAATAACGAGTAGCTGTTAGAAAGGTTGCTGGCGGGCCAATTAAACGCTTAATTTGAATCACATCGGTTTTACTATTAGGAGAAATACAAGCTAAAGATTGAGGGCTCACGCCCTGTTCATAACCCCATAGGTAACGAAAACCTGTAGGCTGAGCATTGGGAAAACTAGCATTATTTAAACCTGCGCCAACACAGTCATTTGTTACGGCTGTTGAACTAACAGTAATATTACCTGGAGTTCCAGTAAAGTCGCCCATAAAACCTAATTGGCTAAGGTCTCGCTCCAATATAGCTAATGCGATACGCCCATTTTCTTGCAGTTGGTTAAATTGACTGGTGGTTGTGACATTACTGGAAGACATACTGAACATGGTAAAAAGGCCAGCGGTGAGAAATAAGCTGATCAACATTGCGACCATTAATTCAACGAGCGACAAACCTCGTTGCTTATCAAATAAAATTATCATCTTATAATCGCCGTATTAACGACGAATGTACGTCGTCGATCACTAGTAGAACCACATCCTTTAACAAAACTGGTTTGCCCCTCGGCACCATCAGATGAAGCTCGGACACCTTTCCACGTTATGGCAACGATAACATTATTCGCTCCATCAACAGCGATACAAGCTGTAGGTGAATCCAAACCGCCGACATTTATATTGTCTGACGACTTTTCACTTGTGCCTAAAAATGCACGCTCCCATTGAAACAAGTCCCAATTTCTAGTTTCAATATTGGTGCAAATAACGTTTGCTCCCACAGCAACATCACAAGATTTTGCCGATGCAATCGTACTGCCAGTATAGGTACCATTGTAAGTGGCTAATTGACTACTATTGATGCGCATTCGATTAATAATATCATTGGCATAATACGAAGCTTGAGTTTGCTGAAAAGACTCAAAACTGCCTTGTTTAGAAATAATATGAAGATTAAAAATGCCAATAAGGCCTATCACCAGAATAACCAGTGAGACCATAACTTCAATCAAGGAAAATCCATTCCTTTTAGGTGACATAAGCGTCAAACCTCCTGCAAAGATCAATATTAGAGAATACGACCTTAAATTTTGTTGCGCCAAGCTAGTATTACTTAATATATAGATGATAGCTGAGTTAAATGTAATCAGATAGTATCAATTTTGTATATTAAGCATGATTAATAGCTCGAAATATTTTATTGGTATTATACTCGGTTCATTTTTTAAGTACAAAAAACCCGCAACCTAAATTAAATTGCGGGTTAATATTTTTATCGTATTGAAATTAAACAAATAACTAACGTTATTGTGAACGTAACAATTAACGCAATTCTGCAGGTACGGCGAAAACGGTATCTTCTTTACGTCCTTCAACTTCAGTTATCACACTCGGTGCTAATGTCGCTATCGCGTTAACAACTTGTTGAACTAACACTTCAGGCGCTGAAGCACCGGCTGTGACAGCGACTTTCTTTACGCCGTTAAACCATGCTGCTTCTACATCAGCAGCGGTATCAACTAAATAAGATTGAGTACCAGTTTTTTCAGCAAGTTCACGCAAACGATTTGAATTAGAACTGTTTTTAGAACCAACAACAATCAGTAAGTCCACTTCTGCAGACATACTACGTACTGCATCTTGACGATTTTGAGTTGCGTAGCATATGTCATCTTTACGGGGCCCTTCAATTGAGGGAAAACGTTGCTGTAATGCACTAATGATATCTAAAGTGTCATCAACAGACAGTGTGGTTTGAGTAACAAAACATAAGTTCTCAGGATTATTAACCTGAAGATTATTAACATCTTCAGGTGATTCAATAAGATAAACACCACCTTTAGGGTTATCGTATTGTCCCATTGTGCCTTCAACTTCTGGGTGCCCTTGATGGCCAATCAAAATGCACTCGATACCTTTACGACTTGCACGAGTGACTTGCAAATGCACCTTTGTTACTAAAGGACAGGTAGCATCAAATACTTTTAAACCGCGATCTTTGGCTTCTTTTCTTACTGCCTGAGATACACCATGGGCACTAAAAATAACAATGCTGTTATCTGGAACCTGATCAAGTTCATCGATAAAAAGCGCACCACGCTGTTTTAGATTTTCAACCACATAGCGATTATGTACCACTTCATGGCGAACATAAATTGGTGGTTCAAATAATTCTAAAGCACGCTCAACAATACTGATTGCACGATCAACCCCAGCACAAAAACCGCGAGGATTAGCCAACAAAATACTCAGTTCAGGAGACGTCGGATCAACTTTTAACATGTGATACCTTTTTAATCAGTTATAACACTGACCACTTCAAGCTCAAACGTAAGCGTGCGTCCAGCAAGTGGATGGTTTAAATCGACAGTAATTGAGTCACCAGCAGTATCACGAACGATACCCGGTATTTCACTACCACCTGGGCCTGCAAAACTGACGATGACACCGTCTTCAAGCTTCATATCAGCTGGAAAACGGCTTCTGTCCATATAATGGATTGCATCTGGATTTGACTCACCAAAAGCATCTTTTGCCGCTAAGGTAAACTTGTGCTTATCACCTTCACTCAAGTCTTTAAGTTCATCTTCAAAAGCCGGACTTAAGCTACCGTCACCAATATTAAAACGCGCCGGTTTGCCCGATGCTTTAGTACTGTCAGCGGTCGATCCGTCTTCTAATACAATATTCATATGGCACACCAATGAGCGACCATCTTGTTTAGTTAAATCTGTCACAGTTAATCTTGCTCCTTTGGTGACTTTGCATCTGGTCTAAATGATTCCCAGATGATCAGTACTGCACCCACAAATATACCTGAATCGGCAATGTTAAACGCTGGATAATGGCTGGTTTGCCAGTAGAAATCGATAAAATCAACGACAAAGCCATGCATTAAACGATCAACTAAATTGCCCAGTGCGCCACCAATAACTAAGGTAAAGGCTAAATTACTCCGCCATATCGTGTGTGACTGTTTACGAAGCCATACGGTGAGTAAAGTACTAAAGCCGAGAGCTATAATAGTAAAGAACCAACGTTGCCAGCCACCAGCATCACTTAAAAAACTGAACGCAGCGCCATAGTTTCGCACATAAGTGAAATTAAAAAATGGCAGCAGTTTGATAGACTCATACAATTCAAAATTGGCCAAAACCCATTGTTTAGATAGCTGATCGGCTAAAAACACCAATGCAGCTACCCAATACCAACGCAAGCCACTGTCTTTCCATGTTAATGGCACAGTACTCATTGTGTTACTTCCTTAAGCAAAATTGCGTTGTTCGCCTTCACCTTCAATATTGGTCACACAGCGTTGACACAATGTTGGGTGAGATTCAATGGTGCCAACTTCTTCACGATAGTGCCAGCAACGCTCGCACTTCTCTGCCGAACTTTTGGCTACCACTAGCTTAAGTGAGCTTAATTCTGTTTCGATGGCGTCATCACCGGCTTGTGACATATCCGCCACGGCCGCTTTTGAAGTAATAAGGATAAAACGCAACTCATCACCCACCTTGGCGAGTTCAGCCGCTAAATCAGCATCAGCAAACAATGTAACTTCAGCTTCTAATGAACCACCAATACGCTTGTCACGACGCGCTTGTTCAAGCACTTTGTTGACTTCGTTACGCACAGTTAATAGTTTTTCCCAATAATCATCACTTAAATCACTGTCAAGCGTTACCGCTTCTAGGCCTTGATACCATTCTTGAGTAAACACATACTTTTCACGCTTACCTGGTAGCAGCTGCCAAACTTCGTCGGCGGTAAAGCTTAAGATTGGCGTCATCCAACGAACCATAGCTTCGGCAATATGATAAAGCGCAGATTGACAACTACGACGAGCATGACCTTCTTGCTTCGCGGTGTACTGGCGATCTTTAATAATATCAAGATAAAAACTGCCTAGCTCAACAGAGCAGAACTGCATCAATTTTTGGGTCACTTGGTGGAAGTTGTATTGATCATACGCTTCGATAATTTCTTGTTGCAGTACCGCTGCACGGCGAACAACCCAACGATCTAATGCGACCATGTCTTCTGAGGCAATCATGTCTGTTTCTGGGTTAAAACCATTTAGATTCGCTAACAAGAAACGAGCAGTATTACGAATACGACGATATGCGTCAGCACTACGATTTAAAATTTCATCAGATACGGTCATTTCGCCACTGTAATCCGTTGCGGCAACCCATAAGCGTAAAATGTCAGCCCCAAGCTTATTGATCACTTGTAGTGGCGCTATCACGTTACCAACAGATTTTGACATCTTACGGCCTTTACCATCAACGGTAAAACCATGAGTCAGCACTTGCTTATAAGGTGCTGTACCATTCATCGCCGTTGAAATCATCAATGATGACATAAACCAACCGCGATGCTGATCGCTCCCTTCTAAATACAAATCAACGCCATGACCATGAAACTCTGGGCGTGCAGCAACAACAGATGAGAATGATGAACCTGAGTCAAACCATACATCTAATGTGTCAGTTACTTTACGATACTGATCTGCTTCATCACCGAGTAACTCACTGGCATCTAAATCCCACCAAGCTTGAATACCCTGTTGTTCAATGCGATGCGCGACACGTTCCATTAGTGAAACACTGTCTGGATGCAATTCATCGGTTTCACGGTGAACAAATAAGGTGATCGGTACGCCCCAAGTACGCTGACGAGAGATACACCAGTCGGGACGATTTTCAACCATTTTTTCGATACGGCTTTGACCCCAATCAGGGATCCACTTGGTTTGCTCAATTTCTTTTAATGCTTGCGAGCGTAAACCATGGTTATCCATAGAGATAAACCACTGTGGCGTAGCACGGAAAATAATCGGTGTTTTGTGGCGCCAGCAATGTGGATAACTATGACGATAAGCAACATGCAGCAATAACGCGCCTTTTTCTTCTAACAGCGCAACCACATTGGCGTTGGCTTTAAAGACATGCTGACCGGCAAAAAATTCAGTATCAGCTTTATAAACCCCATTATCGCCAACGGGGTTTGCCACTTCTAAACCGTATTTTTGACCAACAATAAAATCGTCCTGACCATGCCCTGGTGCGGTATGTACAATACCAGTACCCGCGTCAGTCGTAACGTGATCGCCTAAAATGGCTGGCACATCGAACGCATAAAATGGGTGGCTAAAACGCATTAACTCAAGCTCAGCGCCCTTTACTTCACCTAAAATGATGTGTGACTCTGCAGCGTAACGCTCAAGGCAAGACTCGACTAAAACTTGGGCCAAAATCAATGTGGTGGTTTTGCCGTCTTTAACAAATTCCACCAAGCTATAATCTAGCTCAGGGCTTAATGCTAACGCACGGTTAGCAGGAATCGTCCAAGGAGTTGTAGTCCAAATAGCCATTGCCACTGGTTTAGCATAATTTTCAACGCCAAATTTAGCTGCAACTGCTTGGCTATCAACAGCCACAAAAGCCACGTCGATGGCTGGAGATGTTTTATCTTCGTATTCAACTTCTGCTTCAGCTAGCGCTGAACCACAATCGGTACACCAATGCACAGGCTTAACACCTTTGTGCAAATGACCGCTATCAATCACTTTTGCCAATGAACGAACGATATTTGCTTCAGTTGAAAAATCCATTGTGAGATATGGGTTTTGCCAATCACCTAATACACCTAAACGAATGAAGTCATCACGCTGACCTTCAACTTGAATAGCAGCATATTTACGACATTCTTCACGAAACTCTGCCGCAGAAATTTTGACGCCAGGCTTACCGACTTTTTGCTCAACTTTTAGCTCAATAGGTAGTCCATGACAATCCCACCCAGGAATATAAGGCGCGTCAAAACCAGACATGGTTTTTGACTTAATAATGATGTCTTTAAGAATTTTGTTTACAGAGTGACCAATATGAATGCTGCCATTGGCGTATGGAGGGCCATCGTGCAGAATGAAAGGTTTACGGCCGATACGGCTTTCACGGATCTGTTGATACAGTCCATCTTGCGTCCAGCTATTTAACATTTCTGGCTCGCGATTTGCCAAATTACCGCGCATCGGAAACT
Source organism: Shewanella vesiculosa (assembly GCF_009994065.1). Taxonomy (NCBI): domain Bacteria; kingdom Pseudomonadati; phylum Pseudomonadota; class Gammaproteobacteria; order Alteromonadales; family Shewanellaceae; genus Shewanella; species Shewanella vesiculosa. The sequence goes on along the minus strand of NZ_JAACSD010000005.1, from coordinate 145,575 downwards.
CTGTTTCCGGCAAATTCAAAGTAAATTTATAGTCGCTCATTGATCCCATACCATTATTTAAAGCTGATTCATTTCAGCTAGCATCGTTGCTAAACAAAGCGCGAGCTTCATTTGCATCATTTAAAATCTGTTTTTTTAGCGCGTCCAATGACTCAAAAGGTTGTTCATCACGGATCTTTGCTACTAATTCTACTTCCACTCGTTTACCGTATAAATCACCGGTGAAATCAAACAAGTGGACTTCTAATCTGCAGGTTTGACCATTGACAGTGGGCCTGAAGCCCACATTAGCCACTCCATCATATATATCACTGCCATCCCAGTACAAACGAACGGCAAAGACGCCTCGAATCGGTACCACATGTCGCTTTAACGCGATGTTAGCGGTTGGAAAACCGATCGTACGGCCTAATTTTTGTCCGTGAGCAACCTTACCACTTAAAATGAAAGGATGGCCAAGTAAACGCCTTGCTTGCTCCAAGTTCCCTAACGCCAGTTGCTCTCTTACCGCAGTAGAGCTTACTCGCGACGAGCCAACAACAAAACTTTGGGTACTGACAACGGTAAAGCCAAACTTCTTACCCGCTGCAACAAGCATTTCGAAATTACCTAAGCGACCTTTACCAAAGCAAAAATCATCACCAACAACCAAATATTTAACGCCAAGCTTATTGACTAATAACTCTTCAATAAAGGCTTCAGCAGGTTGATTAGCAAAAGCTTCAGTAAAATTGATACAAAGTAGCCGATCAATCTTCAGCTCGTCTAGTAACCTCATTTTATCGCGAAGGAGGCTAAGTCGAGCCGGCGCATCAGCACCTCGGAAACGTTCTTGCGGTTGAGGCTCAAACGTCATTAACGTTGCGGGTAATTGAAAGTGATGTGCTTTACTCACCAAGCTACTGATCACTTGCGCATGGCCACGATGGACACCATCAAAATTCCCAATGGTCAAAACACAACCATGATGAGAAGCTAAAATATTGTGTATACCGCGGATTAATTCCATTACGCTCAATACTGCCTATTGCAAATCGGCAGATTATATACCCAAACCAATGTCAGATGCGAGTTTCAACCTGAGATTATTACAGCCGATTTAGGATATTCTGCCGATACTCGCCCTGCAATTAGAATAGGATAATTTATCTCTGACGTTTAATTTTCCAAGGTCGAACACCCAACACAAGCAAACTCAACAGATAAATAACTGCGCCGCCAACAATAAGCTCAATTAACATAAACATCCGCTCAAAAGTGTGCCATTCAAGCCATATGCTTTGTTGTGGCATAAAATACACAAGTGCAATAGTCATCAATGCTGTAGAGATGATCACTTTAAATGAGAAAAACAAGGTTTGTCGGCTCATTTGATAAACGCCCGCCTTATGCAAACCTCTGTATAACAAGCCAGCATTCAATAACGCAGACATTGATGTCGCAATAGCTAACCCCACATAACCAAATGGAATCGCAAAAATAAGGTTAAAGGCCATATTACTCACCATGGCAATGATGCCATATTTAACCGGTGTTTTAGTATCTTGGCGCGAATAGTATCCCGGCGCTAACACTTTAATCATCATAAAACTTAATAAACCACAACCGTATGCAACCAAGCTGTACGATGCCATTTCAACGTCATTAACGCTAAATGCACCTCGCATAAACAGCACCATTAACATGGGTTTAGCCAGAACGATTAATCCTAACATAGCCGGAGTCCCCAGTAGCAAAATGGCTTTAACCCCCCAATCCATAGTGTGATTAAAGCCACTGCCTTCGGCATTCACATGTTTTTGTGACAGTGCAGGGAGAATAACAGTCGCGATCGCAATCCCAAATAAGCCTAAAGGAAACTCCAATAGTCGATCGGCGTAGTAGAGCCAACTTATCGACCCTGTCATCAAAAAACTGGCAATAAAAGTGTCAAACAATAAATTAATTTGTGATACCGACACCCCGAATAATGCAGGGATCATCAAAGTTCTGATTTTCACTACGCCAGGATGATTCCATCCCCATGAAGGTTTAACGAGCGCTTTCTCGCGGATCAAAAATGGGATTTGGAACAAAAATTGAATAAGGCCGCCAAAAAATACCCCCCAAGCTAAGCCAATCTCAGGATTTTCTAACGTATGTGCATACCATAAAGCCACGGTAATGATGGCCACATTTAAGAAAACCGGCGTAAACGCTGACACTGCAAAGCGCCCGCGAGTATTGAGAATTGAGCCGGCTAATGCAGTGAAGGTAATAAACCATAAATAAGGAAAGGTAATTTTTAACATCACTGAAGCAAGTTCAAATTTTTCAGCATTGGGGCCATCATTTAGCCAATCGACAAACCAGCCACCGCCAAAAAGTGCTGCAAGCACTGGTGAACACACAACGCCAACTAAGGTTACAATCGTAACCAGTACCCCTAAAGTACCTGCAACCTTACTTAACAACTCACGAGTATCTTCTGGAGTCATTTTTTCCTGATACTCAGTCAGTACCGGCACGAACGCCTGCGCAAAAGCACCTTCAGCAAATAAACGTCTTAAAAAATTAGGGATTTTATTAGCAAAAAAGAACACATCAGCACTACTACCGGCTCCCATAAGATTCGCAATAACCACATCACGGACCAAGCCTAATACTCGAGAAATCAATGTCATAACACTAACTATTAGACCTGATTTAAATAATTTTTTGCTCAAACAGCCCCCTGAAACGTGGTTACTTCTAAGAAATTAATGGGATTTATAACAAATATTCTATTCTAACCCTGTCACACAGACCAAAGAGCTGGTAGAATTGCGCCACATATTACACGAGTTGGGTTGAAGTTTGGCATGCTAGGTTGGATTAATTTATCTTTATGATGATTATTCAGCTGTAGTCGTTGACAAGGCGACAAAAAGCAGGCATATTCCTCGGCCTTAAAAGTATCAAATCCAGTTTTTAGGAGTTGCACCTTGGCTAATAGCAAGTCTGCAAAGAAGCGCGCGCTTCAGTCTGAAAAGCGTCGCCAGCATAACGCTAGCCGTCGCTCTATGTTACGTACATACGTTAAAAAAGTCATCGCTGCTATCAAAAGTGGTGACCATAAAGCGGCTACAGAAGCATTCGCTACTGCACAACCAATTGTTGACCGTATGGCGACTAAAGGTCTTATTCACAAGAATAAAGCCGCTCGTCAGAAGGCACGCTTAAACGCAAAGATCAAAGCTATTGCAGCTTAGTTTTTTGTAGTTTAAGTTTCCAAAAACCGGCTCAGGCCGGTTTTTTTATATCTACATTTTACCCGCTTGTTTTTCCTTATGATAATTTAACACACCTCAATTAATACAATCGCTCACCATGAGTATCCGCAGCCTCTTTAACACTTATCTAAAAATAACCACTCATTGTTTAGCGCTAAATTGATTTACTCATTTCTAACAGATCTAACAGACACTTTGACCTAAGCGCTCTCAAAAGAATGATATACAGACTCATTGAACGGATAACAGATGGTAAATAGCAACGCTAAATACTGCAAAGATATTGAATTTATTGGAGTAAGAGATAATTGATTTGATCTCATTGATAACGATATTCAATGGTAGTAATCATCATGCTATAGAATATAAGGCTTGTAAGAAAAGGCAGTATTCGATTGATGTGAAAGAGTAAAGCATAATATTAGTAGCAAAAACTAAACGTCTTAACTAAGGCATCAATAAATAAGATGTGCCCGTTAAGACGTTTGCGGAGTCAGTTTAATAACAATACATATTATTTAATACTTGAATTAACTCTTTTACCTCATCACTTTTTAACGAATAAAAAACGGTTTGCGCCTCTTTCCTAGTACAGACTAATTTGTCTTTACGAAGCCATGCCAAATGTTGAGATAAAGCAGATTGACTTAGCCCCAACTTCTTATTCATTTCACCAACACACATTTCACCTTCATTAAGAAGATGACACAAAATAAACAGTCTACGTTCATTTGCTAATGCTTTTAGCAATACGACCGCATGATCTGCTTGCTGTTGCATTTTATCTATATCCATCACGCGCTCTTCTCCTTCATCTAACCCCGCACTAATATAGCGTTCCCTTACAAATAGAGTCGGGACATAAAGCACACTTTTTGGTAGATTGTTGTAAAAAATGAGACTTAGCTAAAATAATCAAAGGAAACTCATGAAAAACTATCAAAGAGCAACACTCGTCGGAGCCATATTTACCACTCTACTCGGGTGTCAAACCCCCGTACCCACTAAAATGAGTGATGCCAGTTTAGTTATCAATAATTCAGATGATGCCAAAATCAGTCAACAATTGGCTAAGCAAGCTTTATCATCACGTTTAAGTTATGACATTGTTGAATCGCTTACCGTAGAAGTCGGTCCACGATTAGCGGGTACAGACAAAGACATCATGGCCGTTGATTGGGCGATGGAAAAACTGTGGTCGCTCGGATTTGATAAAGTATATAAAGAATCGGTTCAAGTTCCTGCTTGGTCTAGAGGCAGCGCACACGCGAGTATCGTAGCGCCTTATGAGCAACCTTTAGTTGTGACAGCCTTAGGTGGCAGTGTTGCAACCCCAGTTAACGGAATTCAAGCACAGATTGTACGCTTTGACAGTTTAGAAGAGTTATCCAACGCATCGCCGGGGCGCATTGAAGGCAAAATAGTGTTTATTGACCGTAAAACTGAACGCCACATTACAGGTAAAGGTTATGGCGAGGCTGTTGGTGGCCGCTCTCGAGGAGCCATTGTTGCGGCCCAGAAAGGAGCCTTAGCAATTGTTATCCGTTCCATTGGCACAGATCATGACAGAATGGCACACACAGGAATGATGCGTTACGAAGAAGGAACGCCTAAAATTCCTGCCGCAGCAATGTCTAACCCTGATGCAGATTTGATTAATGCCATGTTAAAGCGTAATCCTAACATCACCCTATCACTGAATATGACCTCAGAAAATTTAGGTATTGCGACATCTTATAATGTTATAGCCGAAGTCACTGGAAGCAGTAAACCAGATGAAATCGTTCTTATCGGTGCTCATCTTGATTCGTGGGATGAAGGCACAGGTGCAATTGATAATGGTGCGGGTGTGGCGATTGTTACCACCGCAGCTAAACTCATTCAAGACTTACCGCAAAAACCTGCACGTACTATTCGAGTGGTATTATACGCAGCTGAAGAAGTGGGTTTAGTTGGTGGTAAAGCCTATGCAGCGCAACATGCTGATGAGTTAGGCAAGCATTATATTGCGGCGGAATCTGATTTTGGTGCAGGACCTATTTATAAAATTGATTTTAATGTTAACCCCGCCACATTCGAGCAAGTGAAACAACAACACTCTGCCATAACACTTAATGGGGTTGAGCTTGGCAATAATAACGCTTCAGGCGGACCGGATGTGTCGATGCTACCTGCATTAGGTGTACCGGTTGCTTCATTGAACCAAGATGGCACAGACTACTTTGATTATCACCACACGCCGAATGATACATTAGATAAAATTGATCCTAAGAAACTGGCACAAAGTGCAGCAGCTTATGTCCAATTTGCCTACATGATGGCACAATCAGAAATTGATTTAAGACCTGTTACCGAGCAAAAAGACCAACACTAGCGAGTTGTAGCGCTATTAAGTTCAATTGAGCTCAGAATTTGATGACTAAAAAGCCCTTGTTTAAGGGCTTTTTTATTGGCTAAGGCTATGGACTTAAAGTTTTACTTTTGTTCGGCGCGTAAAAATACAGGCTCTGTGGGAGTCGACTGCGCTTCGCTGTAGTAATAGCCTTCAAGATCAAACTCAGTTAATTGCTTAACAGAAGTGGGATTAGTATCAATAATATAGCGCGCCATCAAACCACGAGCTTTTTTGGCATAAAAACTAATCACTTTAAATTGGCCCTTTTTGCAGTCTTTAAACACAGGGGTAATTAGCTGACCTTGAAGTTGTTTTACTTTGACAGACTTAAAGTACTCATTAGAGGCTAAGTTAACAATGATATCATCGCCCTGCTCTTTCAATGCTTGATTAACAGCTTCTGTAATCGTTTCTCCCCAGAAAGCATACAAGTTATTACCTTCAGGGTTTGCCAGTTTAGTGCCCATTTCTAAGCGATACGGTTGGATTAAATCTAGTGGTTTAAGTAAGCCATACAAACCAGATAAAATACGTAAATGTTTTTGACTAGAAGCCATTTGTGACTCAGATAAATTATCTGCATCAAAGCCTGTATACACATCTCCTCTAAAGGCAAAAATGGCCTGCTTAGCATTATCTAAGGTAAACTGTGGCTGCCAATCAGCAAACCGAGCGGCATTCAGCCCTGCTATTTTATCACTCACCTTCATCAAGCTGGCAATATCCATGGGAGTTAATTCACGGCAAACATCAATCAACGCTTGGCTTTGTTTTAAAAAGCGCGGCTGAGTATGGGTATTAGAAATAGGTGAATGTTCGAAATCTAATGTTTTCGCAGGTGAAACTAAAACCAACATAAGTAAGCTCCGGATAAAATCATAACGTCATCATACTGAACTGATATAAAAAAACCATGCCGCATTAGCATGGTTTTTTCGATTGAGCTATTCGAGTAAACACTCTATACCCGAGTTTATTTCTTTATAGGCTCTGAAGAATTAGGCCAAATTTTTTCTTCTAATTGATCGGCTAACTCTGGAAATTTACTGGTATCAAATACTGGATCGATACCCGCATCAATCTGTTCCCGATAGTCGTTAATAACTCGAATCGCTAGGCCAGACAACAACAATAAGGCCACAATATTAACAATAGCCATTAATCCCATTGATACATCGGCTAAATCCCATACTAGACTGATTTTAGCCAGTGAACCGAACATCACCATACCTAAAACAACTACGCGAAATATAGGCAAAGCTTTTTTACTATTACCAGACAGGAACATGACATTAGTTTCTGCGTAAGAATAGTTCGCAATAATAGACGTAAAGCAGAAAAGTAAAATGGCAAAGGCAATAAATGCTCCCCCCCAATCACCCACATGGCTGGTAAGTGCACTAATCGTTTTCGCAATGCCATCTGAGCTAGATGCTGCATCACCAGACAATAAAATAATTGCAGCCGTTGCAGTACAAATAACAATAGTATCGACAAATACACCCATCATTTGCACAAAACCTTGCGATGCAGGGTGATTAGGATTTGGAGATGCGCTGGCAGCCACGTTTGCTGCACTTCCCATACCGGCTTCGTTTGAAAATAATCCTCGAGCAATACCGGCTTGCATTGCTTGAGCAACACTATAAGCAACACCACCAGCAGCGGCTTCTTGCCAACCAAATGCACTGTTAATAACTAACATGAATATGTCAGGTAACTTCTCAATATTCATCCCAACAACAACAAATGCTATAGCAATATAAGCAATCGCCATGACAGGTACAATGAGCTCAGATGCTTTAGCAACTTTTTTAAGGCCACCTACAATGACAAACGCACTGCAGATAACAATACCAATACCGATATATAGTGGTTCAAAACCAAAAACTTGAGTCATTGCACCTGTAATGGTATTGGCTTGAACAGCATTAAATACAAGACCAAATGCTAAAATTAGGAAGATAGAAAAAACCACGCCCATCCAACGCTGACCAAGGCCTTTCTCCATATAATAAGCTGGACCGCCACGGTATTGACCATCACCATCTTTGACTTTATAAACCTGAGCAAGAGTCGACTCTATCATCGCAGTAGCCATACCCAATACTGCTATAGCCCACATCCAAAACACGGCACCTGGCCCTGCTGTTCCAATTGCAACCGCGACACCAGCCATATTACCAGCTCCGACACGTGCAGCCATACTGGTACAAAAAACTTGAAATGATGATAAGCCATGCTTACCTGGACGGCGGCTTATCGCGAGTACTTTAATACCGTGCACAAAATGGGTAATTTGAATAAAACCAAGACGAATAGTAAAAAATAACCCTGCTCCCACCAACCCATAAACCAATAATTTGCCCCAAAGCAAGCTATTCATGAAATTAACAATCGTCTCTAACATTGCCATATTGTCTAATCTTCCCCGTTATAAGGTTATTTTTCTGTATCAGGCCATTGCACTGAATATAAAACACATAAGGCACAGACCAAGCACGTCATGTGCAAGCTGCTATGTGTAAAACGGTAATACTAATAAAAGTACCTATATAAAGTCGCCATTATAAAAGGTTATGGTCGTGGATTAATAGGTATTGATCACTCAGGACTACGAATGCTAAAGCTACGTTACCTAGCATACACATCGATTAAGTAAATGAAACGTTGCAATAACATCAACAAAACAAAAATTAACAAGTGATCTCAGTCACACTTTATCATTTCTACTATTAATGCTCTATGTTTAAAAAGCATTTGAATCGTTATTAAATTTCAAGTAATTAGCGACAAATCAACAATAAATGCGATCGAAACCAAACCTCATTACTCAGAAATTAGATAAAGGCCACATTATTGTAACTAAATTACAGATACAGTGTTCTCAAAGAAGGTTAAATAAGTTTTTCACTTTTAATAGAGGTCACTATGACTAACCCAAATGAAATCATCGCGCTAAAAAAATACGTAAGAGCAACGAACTTCCTTGCGACATCGCAGATTTATCTGAAGCAAAACGTACTTTTTAAGCGTCCGTTACAACATACAGATATCAAACCTCGTCTACTCGGTCACTGGGGAACATGTCCTGGTATTAACTTTGTCTACGCGAACGTTAACCGTCTTATTGTTAAGCATAAGCGTGAATTCATTTACCTTGTTGGTCCTGGCCACGGTTTCCCAGCTGTGCAAGCTAACTTATTTGTTGAAGGTTCACTTAGTCATTTCTATCCTGAGACCATTCCATTCACAGAAACCGGTATCGAAGATATCTGTAAAAAATTCTCAGCAGCCTACGGCTATCCATCACATGCAAACCCAGAAGCTCCTGGCCAAATATTAGAAGGTGGTGAGCTTGGTTATTCACTTTCTGTCGCTTGGGGGTCTGTATTAGATAACCCAAATCTTATTGCCGCTTGCTTGATCGGTGACGGTGAAGCGGAAACCGGCCCATTAGCGGCATCTTGGTATGCTAACCGCTTAGTCTCTCCTGAGCATAACGGTGCGGTTCTGCCAATCGTCCATATTAACGGTTATAAGATCTCAGGTCCAACCCGTATGGGCCGCATGAGCCATGAAGAACTGGATCTCGAATTCCGTGGCCTTGGTTATCACCCCATCATAGTTGATGATGAAATGGAAACAGATATCTTTGAACAAATGACAGCGGCAATGGACTTGTCTTATGAAATGATCACTCACATTCAACGTCGCGCTCGTTCTGGTGAAGACGTTGTGAAACCTCGTTGGCCAGTTATTTTAATGAGAACAGCTAAAGGTTGGACGGGTACAGCTGAATATGATGGCAAAAAGTTAGCCGGTAACTGTGAATCTCATCAAGTGATTGTCAGCAACTGTGCTAAAGATAAAGGCCATTTAGAAGCACTCAATACATGGTTAGCCAGCTATAAGTTTGATGAGCTAGTACAAACGACTGAAAGCGGCGAACTGATATTTGATAAAGACATCATGTCATTAATGCCACCAAAGGATTTATGCTGTGGTCGCCAACGTTTAAGTTATGGCGGTGAAGTCGTTCGCGCTTTAACGAATCCAGATTTAAGCAAACTGGGTTATGGTGCTGAAACACCTCGTGGCCATCGTGGTTTTTCAATGTTGAAAATGGGAGAATGGATGCGTGATGCATTCAAACTGAACCGCGATCAACGCAACCTGCGTATTTTCAGTCCAGATGAAACTTATTCAAATCAGTTACAAGCTGTATTTGAAGAAACAGATCGTTCATGGCAATGGCCTATAGAAAGCTGGGACCAAGATATGTCGCGCGATGGCCGCGTGATTGAGTTGTTATCTGAAAACTTGTTATTTGGTATGTTACATGGCTACACAGTAACCGGCCGTCACGGTATGTTCCCTACTTATGAATCTTTTTCTCAGGTAGTGTCATCAATGGCTGACCAATACTGTAAATATGTCCATGCCAGCCAAGGGATCCATTTCCGTAAGCCAATTCCAGCATGTAACGTAGTATTGTCATCGTTATTAGAACGTCAAGATCACAACGGTTACTCTCATCAGAACCCATCATTCCTAGGCGCGATGTTAGAGAAGCACCCAGAAATTATCTCTGCTTACTTGCCAGCAGATGCAAACAGCACCTTGGTATATACCGAAAAAGCTTATGCTGACAGAGACAAACTGAATATTATTGTTGCGGGTAAAAAATCTTTACCTCAATGGTTATCTTTAGCTGAAGCTCGTCAACAAGCTAAAGATGGCATGATGGTATGGGATTTCGCCTCAGATACCAATCCTGATGTGGTACTAGCTGGTTGTGGTGATTATGCAACTCAAGAATGTATGGCTTCTTTAGTTCTCATTCGTGAAATACTACCAAGAGTACGTATCCGTTTTGTCAGCGTGTCAGAACTTCACAGTAGCGGTTTAGGCAGCCTTGAATTTCAAAGCAAACCTTGGATGATGGATGAAGTATTTACCCAAGATAAAGGTGTGGTATTTAATTACCATGGTTATCCAAATACCATCAAGAAATTGGTCTTTGATTATAAAGGTAACCGTCGTTTCCGTATTAAAGGTTATGAAGAAGAAGGTTCAACGACGACACCATTTGATATGGGAGTGCGTAACGGTACATCTCGCTATCACTTAGTGATCGATATGGCTTACAAATTATTCCAGCAAGGTGTGATTGATGAAACACAACATGTGACCATCACCACAGATATGTTGCAACGATTAGTTGACCATAAGAACTACATCAAAGCCAATGGTGTGGATCCAGAAGAAATCGAAAACTGGGTATGGACTCGTTAAACTAACTTATTATTAGACCAAAAATACGCCTTCTGGGCGTATTTTTATTTTCACCCCCCAAATATGCTCATTAGAGGCATAAAAAGCAAAAACATTAAAAATCAGTACTATATTCACAATTACTCCCCAATCAATGCCAAAATAAAACAATCACACTTAGCTTATGATTTTACTTACTTTTTCTATGTCGCTTCAATTTTATTGCACTGGTATTTTACCGACCATTACCAAAAATTAATCTTTTTTACTATGGAAAAACATCTAATTACCACCCATACTTGCGCCGCTGACTAAAATACAAAGGAACACCACATTAAGCGTCAGCAATGCATGAAGATAACAACTCCGTTACATGCATATTTGGTGGAGTAAAATAACAATGGACTATAAAAATATGATGAAGAACACATTAAAAGTAGTATTACTCACATCTATGTTGCCTTTCGCTGCATCAGCTGCTCAAGAATTAACACCTTGGTACGTTGGTGGTGGTTTAGGCGTCAATAACTATGAACCAAACTGTGACCAAAAAACCATGAAAGTGTGTGGTGAAGATGACCCATATGCTTGGGATGTATTTGGTGGTTATTTATTTAACGAATACGTCGGAATTGAATTAGGTTATCGTGACCTTGGCCGCGCTGAATGGACTGATTATTCAAACAAACGTAATGATGTTGGTGTTCGTGGTATGTCATTAGGTTTTGTTGGTTTTTACCCATTAGCTGACAAGTGGAGTTTATCTGCTGAAGCCGGTGCATTAAACTACTTAATCTCCAACAAAAAAGAGTACAACACTGAATATTACAGTGATAGCGGTATTGCACCATATTTAGGTGCTGGTGTTGGTTATAACTTTACTGATAACCTAAAATTACAAGCTAAATACCGTCGTTATGAAAACCTTGACGAAGAAAAGTGGAATACACTTTCAATGGAAAGTAACTACTGGGGTCTTGAGCTAAGTTATCGTTTTGGTACTAGCGCTCCTGCTGCAGTTGTTGCTCCAGTAGTGGCTCCAATTGTTGCTGTAACACCTGGTGATGCTGACAAAGATGGTGTTAAAGATAACATGGACAAATGTCCAAATACTCCTTTAACACACAAAGTTGATGCTACAGGTTGTACTGTTTATGAAAACATCACCACTAAGCATGACTTAGGTGGTATTTTGTTTGCTAATGACTCAGCAGAGATCCGTGCCGGCTCATTTGCTGATTTAGAAAAACTAGCAGATTTCATGAACAAATACCCACAACATACTGTATCTATCGGAGGCCATGCGTCTAACGTAGGTAAAGCAGAATACAACATGAAGCTTTCTGAGCGTCGTGCTGTAGCGGTTGCAAATGCACTGAACACAAAGTATGGCATTAGCAAAAGCAGAATCAATGCTGTTGGTTACGGTATCACTCAACCTGTTATGCAAGGTAGTTCAGCAGAAGCTAACCGTGTTAACCGTCGTATCGAAGCTATCGTGACGGGTACCGAAAAACGCGCAGTATTACGTTAATTGTAATATTGATACGCTATACTTTAAAAGTCGCTGCTTGCAGCGGCTTTTTTATTTTAAGAACAACCTAATAAGCCTTACAACAGTGGCTGACACTGACATTCAGGTAATAGAATTGGAACTCTGCACCGTATAAACTAACCAATTCTGTCTATTTAACGACAATAATGGCTTTAAATAAGCGAAAATAACGGAAAATTTGGTAATTTTTTTACAAATAAAGTTGGAATAATCCCTAAAATCGCTTCTAATAAAGGCATTGATCTATTTTCATTGCTTATCGAGAGGAAATTTCCATGGCCAATGCACTCGCGCAACTCAAATCATTCACTACCATCGTTGCTGATACTGGCGACATAGAGGCAATTAAGCGTTATCAGCCTGAAGATGCCACAACTAACCCGTCGCTAATCTTGAAAGCCTCACAAATCCCTGAATACGCTTTTCTTATCGAAAATGCGATTGAATGGGCAAAAAACCAAAGCCAAAATGTTGAACAACAGATCGAAGATGCTGGTGATAAACTGGCTGTCAATATTGGTGTTGAAATTTTAAAGCTAGTACCAGGCCGTATCTCAACGGAAGTCGATGCACGCTTATCATTTGACAAACAAGGCTCAATTGACAAAGCGCACAAGCTAATCAAATTATACCAAGACGCTGGTATAGACAAATCGCGTATTTTGATAAAACTAGCTTCAACTTGGGAAGGTATTTGCGCTGCAAAAGAACTTGAACAAGAAGGGATAAACTGCAATCTAACATTACTATTTAGCTTTGCTCAAGCAAGAGCTTGTGCCGAAGCTGGCGTATACTTGATTTCACCTTTTGTTGGTCGCATCTTAGATTGGTATAAAAAAGACACAGGCCAAGATTACACAGCACAAACCGATCCTGGTGTAGTCTCTGTTACTGAGATATATAACTACTACAAGCAGCACGGCTATAACACTGTTGTAATGGGTGCCAGTTTCAGAAATATCGGTGAAATTATTGAGCTTGCTGGTTGTGATCGTCTAACGATTGGCCCTGCGTTACTAGAAGAGTTAGCGAATACTGATATTGAAATCAGCGAAAAGTTAGTGGCAACAGCAGCAACACATTCGGCTCCAGCAGCACTCACTGAAGCACAGTTCCGCTGGGCATTTAATGAAGATCCAATGGCTGTGGATAAATTAGCTGAAGGGATTCGTAACTTTGCCATCGATCAAGGCAAACTAGAAGTTATGCTAAAGACAAAATTAAGCTAGTTGGAGGCTTTACTCGTGACTACACTGACTCAAAGCACGACTTGGAAAGCGCTACAAACGCATTCAAGTCAACTACCTCACATGCGCGAATTATTTGCCCAAAACCCACAACGTTTTGAACAAATGAGCGTTGCGGCTTGTGGTCTGTTTTTAGATTATTCTAAAAACCGTGTGAACGATGAAACACTTAAGCTGCTATTCTCTCTCGCTAAAGAAGCAAAACTGAGTGATAAAATTACCGCGATGTTTAATGGTGATGTGATTAACAACACTGAACAACGCTCGGTATTACATACTGCACTGCGCAGTAAATCAACTCAAACTATCATGGCTGAAGGGGCGAACATCGTTCCTGAAATACAACAAACATTAGCTAAAATGGCTAAATTTGTTGGCTCTGTTCAATCTGGAGAGTGGAAAGGTTATACAGGTAAAGCGATTACTGACATTGTGAGTATTGGTATTGGAGGTTCATTCCTTGGCCCCAAAATTGTATCACAAGCGCTAAGACCCTATTGGCAAGAAGGACTTAACTGTCATTTTGTTGCCAATGTTGATGCGACCTCTATATGTGAAAAGCTAAAAAATCTCAACGCTGAAACAACCTTGTTTGTGATGTCATCGAAATCATTCAGTACCCAAGAGACACTCACTAATACTCTGAGCGCTAAAGACTGGTTTTTAGCTCAAGGTGCAGGCCAACAAGATGTCGCTAAGCACTTTGTTGCCGTGACATCAAATGTGACTAAAGCAACAGAGTTTGGTATGGACGCTAGCAACATATTCCCAATGTGGGACTGGGTTGGCGGCCGCTACTCTTTATGGTCAGCGATTGGTTTACCTATTGCGCTACTTATTGGCATGGATAACTTTAAAGCCTTGCTGGATGGCGCACATCAAATGGATGAGCATTTTTCCAATACACCTGTCGAACAGAATATGCCAGTGATCATGGCAATGCTATCGGTTTTATACGGCAACTTCCATGGTGCTCAAGCACACGTCATTTTGACTTATGATCATTATCTACGCGGTCTGCCTGCTTATTTCCAGCAATTAGATATGGAAAGTAATGGAAAATCAGTCACCTTAGACGGTAGTGATGTTGATTACAGCACGGGTCCTGTTATTTGGGGGGGTGAAGGTACTAATGGACAACATGCTTACCACCAGTTGCTGCATCAAGGAACATCACTTATCCCTGCGGACTTTATCATGCCACTTCAGAGCCATAATCCGTTAGGTGAGCATCATGACCAACTTGCATCAAACTGCTTTGGACAAACTCAAGCGTTAATGCAAGGCCGAACTTATGATGAAGCACTAGCAGAACTGAGTAATAGTTCATTAGACGCGGCTCAAATACCGCTTATTGCTAAACATAAGGTCATGTCAGGTAACAAACCCAGTAATACTTTATTAATGAATAAACTGACGCCAACGACCTTAGGCGCGTTGATTGCGCTATATGAACATAAAACATTTGTTCAAGGTGCAATATGGCAAATCAACTCATTTGATCAATGGGGAGTGGAGCTCGGCAAGCAGCTAGGTAATGATGTATTGGAGCGTATTGGTGCTAAAGAAGAGGCAACACAATTAGACTCATCAAGTAATGCGTTGATCAATCTTTATCGTCAGGGGAAGCTTTAACGCCTGAGGCAAATTAATGCTCGCCCACAAAGCCTTTGTATCAAAACACCCTCAATAGTCTTGAGGGTGTTTTTTTATGTTCAGGATATGTATTTATTGATCATTTATTAACATCGTTAATCACTAGCTAAAAACATCAATATGAAGCACAAAAAAACAGCTGACATGTAACACTAATGAAACACAAGTGTTGCATCCTATAGCTGTTATATGATATTTATCTGCAGAGACATCATAATAAAAGGGAGGTTACCATGGATCGATTAGACTATGGTGGTGCGCTAGACGAAGTTGTTGAAAGACCAAGCCGCTCAAAAAGTTCGCCTAAAAAACGCAAATGGCGTGAGATTGAAGCCATTAAGGATAAACAGCGTTTGCTTAGGGAACTGCAAGATATTGATGATTCATTCGATTTTGATGTTAACACACTAGTGCTTTAATTGGGTTATATCACCATTAAAGCCTAACGATAAAATCAATTAAAAGAGCGCTTAATGCGCTCTTTTTGTTTAACAAAATCGTGTCAGATTAGGCATTGATAACTTTCAATATATCTTCATCAAAGTAAAACATTTTATTTATTGTCTGCATGCTCAATATAGGCACGTAAATCTTCAAAAACCGTTTTATTGCTGTCATTGAATAATGGGTCTTCAATTAAGCGTTTTTCACATAATACGGTGACTTTTTGCCAATCCTTTTCATCAAACACGTTAACAAAATTCGGAAACACATCCCGCTCTTCGTACTGCATATGCTTCTCTTGAAGTTCGATATATTCTTGCAGATCTTTAACAAGTTGATCTCGTGAAATCACCACATCAGATAAGATCATGTTCAAGCTATAAACTAACGCGCTAGATGCTTCAGCTAAACGATGATGTTCATTATACAACTGGCCACTATTTGCCTGGCCGGTTTTATTACTATAGTAATCGAAAATAATGTCTTCCAAAGGATGATGGCTGTGTTCTGCATAACTCTGCATGTACTCAACAATATCTCTAACCAGATTAAAATTGACTCCTTGGCCATCTGCCAATCGAGTCAATTTATTGGAAAGAATATTCAACAAAATAGCAATATGCTTATGGTCGTGCATTAAACGTTGCAACATAGTCTTCTCCCGTAATCTATTTACCAAACGATAATGTTTAAATAATAGTCAAAAATGCACTATTTACTAATCTACACTGGTATAAAGCTTTTGGGGTATGATTAAGATCATATTATTGAAATATAAAAAAGCACCTTATAGCGATCTAATCGATATAAGGTCCTAGATATTGCAAAAAACTATTTTAATACTGCAAACATATGTGACTTAAGCTGTTCAAAGTCTGCTGGTAACTGCGCTGACAAGATATCTTTTTGTGCAACTGCAGCCAATTCAGGAGGCAAGGACAAATTAATCGATAACTCACGGTCAACCACATCCTTAAACTTAGCAGGATGGGCGGTACCAAGAAATATACCGGTTTCGTTACTCTCCAGACCGATAGTTAATGCATGGGCTGCGATAGCGGCATGTGGCTCAGATTGATAGCCAGCCTGATATAACTGAAGCAATGCGGCACGAGTATCAAACTCTGAAAGTGCAACACCAGTAACCAATGATAGCGGCCACCCCATCTGCGCGCAAATAGCCTCAACACGAGGCCAGTTACTCGGTTCAGACACATCCATAGCATTTGACATGGTTGCCACTGTTTTATGCGGCTGCCATTCTCCGTCGACAAGGTAACGCGGTACAGTATCATTACTGTTAGTGGCGGCAATAAAGCGTTTAATGGGGAGGCCCATAGCTTTAGCAAATAAACCTGCGGTTAAATTACCAAAGTTACCACTGGGTACAGACAATACAATATCATCTTGTCCAGCTTGCTTGGCTTGCGCTACCGCTTCGAAGTAATAACAGATCTGGGCTAACAAACGGCTAATATTAATTGAGTTCGCCGAATTTAAGGCTAAATCTTCGCGAATATTGCTGTCATCAAATGCTTGTTTTACAAGATCCTGACACGCATCAAAGTCAGAGGTTACCGCCACCGTATGGATATTTTGACCTAAAGTAGTAAACATTTTTTCTTGCAGTTCACTGATTTTACCTTTGGGATACAACACCATCACGTTGACGTTATCTAAACCGTAAAATGCATCCGCTACTGCGGCACCAGTATCACCGGATGTCGCCGTTAAAATAGTCAGTTTTTTGTTTTCAGCAAGTAAGCCGATGCATTGCGCCATAAATCGAGCACCAAAATCTTTGAATGCTAAGGTTGGGCCATGAAAAAGCTCTAAACAAGCACGCTTGTCGTCCACCATAACGAGTGGCACATCAAAGGTAAATGCTTTATCAACCAGTGTATCTACACTGTCCTGCCCCAACTCATCGGCTAACCATGCACCCAACACTTTTTTACTGCGCTCAGCAAAAGGTAACGCCAATAATGCATCCATATCGGCTAACACCGGAATCGATGTTGGGAAAAATAATCCTCTGTCTTTACCTAAGCCAAGCTGGACGGCTTGGCTGAAGTTTACTACCTGCGATGGGTGTTTTAAGTTATATAATTCCATTGCGACTGCCTTTTAAATTTCAATATAAATAATGCTAAAAATTAAACGTTACACGCAGCGCGTGCCGAGTTGATCTAATTTACAAATATGAGCAAAGCCACCTGGCTCAGAGATATAATGCTCCATTAACCAAACTTTGGCTTTTTCTGCCGTGGCTAAATCGTCAGTCACACTAAACAGTGTTGGACCACTGCCAGAGATACCTGTTGTGAGCATGCCTAAGTCAGTTAATGCTGCCCGAGCATCCGTATAACCTGGAATCGCCGCGGCACGATAAGGCTCAGCTAAAACATCTTTTAGCATTTCAATCGCTAATACTGCATCTTGCTGATAACTTGCGTGAACAAAAGCACTCAAGTATCGACCAAAATCAATCGCAACCGATTTATCATATTGTAGAGGTAGTAATGCGCGCATTTTGGCAGTCGATAACGAGATACCAGGATACGCGACCACCCAATACCAATTGTCAAAGCTCGGGATGGTTGCACATGCTTGCTTATCAGAGTTAAGCATCAATTGCATGCCTCCTAAATAGCAAGGTGCAACATTGTCGTAATGCACACTACCCGATATTTTACCTTCAAATTCGCCCATCAAAGCTAACAAAGCTTGCTGGTCAAACGGCAGTCCAAAATGTTCATTTAGAGCATATAATGCGGCAACAACAGAGCTTGCACTTGAGCCTAAGCCACTGCCTACAGGAAGGTTTTTTTCTAGGCAGATAGTCACTCCATCATGTCTTTGTAATTTATCTAAAAAGAACTCCGCACATTGATAAACGATATTGTCTTTGCCGTCAGCGGGTAGCTTATGCGCCCATTCACCCACTTGACTATAACTGATGCCGCTAACCGCACTACTAATTATTACCCTATCACCCAGTAACGATCCATCGATTGGCGCTAAGGCAGCACCAAGCAAATCAAATCCCACCCCCACGTTGCCCATTGATGCAGGCGCATAAACCGTAAGCGTGTCTTGGCTTACCTTTAACGTTTGCTTCATAACCCAACCTCACGAGTCCAATTTAGGGTTCTTAGCACGTCTGCAAAGGCGCCAGCTGCTGTCACTTCAGTTCCTGCACCATACCCTCTTAACACGAACGGGATCGGCTGATAATAACGGCTATAAAATGCTAGGGCATTCTCGCCACCTTTAACACTATAAAGCGGATTAGTTGCATCCACTTCAATAATTCTGACATGGCATTGGCCTTCATCGATTTGGCCAACATAACGCAGTACTTTACCTTCGGCTTTTGCTGCTGCGACTCGGGCTGATATTTCTGCATCTAATGAAGGCAGATTAGCCATAAATTGATTTACATCACCAGAGTCATCAAAACCTACAGGCAATACCGACTCGACATGAATGTCCTCAAGCTCTAAAGGTAGACCGACTTCACGGGCTAAAATTAATACCTTACGCGCAACGTCCATACCGCTGAGATCATCGCGAGGATCGGGTTCAGTAAAACACTTATCACGAGCAATGGCTGTTGCTTGCGATAAGCTCATACCTTCATCTAACATGCCAAAGATATACGATAACGACCCAGATAATATACCGTTAAACTTATGTAGTTTATCTCCCGCGTACATAAGCTTTTTCAGGTTATCGATGACAGGCAAACCAGCACCAACCGTGGTTTCATATAAAAATTGACGGCGCTGAGTTAACGCTGTTTTACGCAGTTCTTGATAGTAAGCATAATCACGAGTATTAGACTTTTTATTGGGTGTCACAACATGGAAGCCGGCATTCATGACATCAAGATAACGATCTGACACTAACTCGCTCGAAGTACAATCAACCAGCACAGGGTTGAGCAATTGTTGTTCTTGACCCCACTGCAGCAACTTAGCTAAATCATATGGTTGACCTTTTTCGGCCAATAATGATTGCCATTCAGTAAGCTCAAAACCTTCACTGCTTAATATCATCTGACGAGAGTTAGCAATGCCACAAACACGAATGCTAATGTGCTGATCTTTTAGCATCGAGCCTTGTTGCTTAATTTGTTCTAATAAACCCGCCCCCACATTACCGCTGCCAACTAAAAATACATCGAGATACTGCTGTACATCAAAAAAGGCTTGATGACATGCGCCAATGGCATGTTTAGTTTTCTTCTGTTGGATAACCGTTGAAATAGAACGCTCTGATGAACCTTGCGCAATCGCAACAATATTGACACTGGCTTTAGCTAACGCGGTAAAAAACTTAGCCGCGACTCCCTTGTGGGTTTTCATGCCATCGCCGATCAGAGACACAATCGACAGGTCATGACGTAACTCTATTGGTTCAAGTAATTCACTCTTAATTTCTAGTTCAAACTCTTGCTCTAATGCCCATTTCGCTTTATTGGCATCTGAAGTGGCTACACAGAAACTGATACTGTACTCAGATGAGCTTTGAGTAATTAGAGATACTGAAATACCACTGCGAGAAATAACCGCTAATGTTCGGCTTGCCATACCAACCATGCCTTTCATACCAGGACCAGAAACGTTAAACATGGTTTGATTATCAAGGTTTGAAATCGCTTTAACTTGTAAACCAGTTTTATCATCGTCATTAGACACTAACGTGCCAGGGGCAGATGGATTAAAACTGTTTTTGATATAACAAGGGATATGATACTGAGCAATCGGTGCAATAGTTTTAGGGTGCAACACTTTAGCACCAAAATAAGATAACTCCATCGCCTCTTGATAGCTTAATTGTGATAATAATTTAGCATCAGCAACTACTCGCGGGTCAGTATTATAAACCCCATCAACGTCAGTCCAAATCTCACAACTAGAGGCATCTAAACAGGCCGCCAGCACAGCAGCGGAATAATCAGAACCATTGCGACCCAATGTCACCACTTTGCCATGAGCATCTGCAGCAGTAAAACCAGGCATAACCCATACGCGACATTGTTCAAGCTTAAGTAAAGCAAAGCGTAGTTTACTGACTGTGATATCAACCACAGACTCCAACGGCTGTCCGTGAGCTAAAAATAGCGCAACAGGATCAAGTTGTGCTGAAGTGATGCCTTTTGCCAACATCACTTGCTCCATTAATGCCGCCGACAATCGTTCACCTGTGACTACGATTTCAGCGCGGACACTGTCAGGGCATTCACCTAGTAATTTAATCCCATATAGTTTGTCTTGCCAAATTTGCATTTGTACGGCTAGTTTTTCAACCAGCAACTGATGCTGAGAAGACGTGATCAGTGATGCTGCGGCATCTGAAAAGAGTCCACTATAAACTGAACTAATATGGTCTAATACTGACTGGTAATCTTGCTGATTAACGGCAATATCGACCATTTCTAAAAGCGCATTGGTCACAGTGGCAGGAGCAGAAAGTACAGTCGCAACAGATTCCGTTAATGCAGTATCAGCAATAATGTCTGCCGCCATAGAAAAACGAGGCCAATTCGCTAGTGATGTTCCACCAAATTTCATTACTTTCATGTCAATCTCCATGTCACTAATAGAGTGACAACATTAAATTAAAACCAAATGATTAGAATTAAAACAAAAAAGCCCGCTTCAGATGTTAGAAGCGGGCTTGTTGTACAAATCTTTTAGGGTATAATCAGCCCGCCCCCACTATGGTAATAGTGGTGGTTGTAATGGTAGTAATTACAACGAGCATGAGGGTAAACATTTGATGATTCTCTTTTTATAATAAATGTTAACTGCTGATAATTATTGAATCAGATTCAACAATCTGATTTTCCTTGGCTAACAGAATCACTTTTTTTACCTAAGGTTGTCAACCCCTGCTTACAGTTTATTTACAAGTTATTTTTTAGGCTAAGTTGATTTTCTGAGTAAAGAGGTGTCATAGCGTCACAAGTCACTACTGGTAACGATAATCAATAGCGATTTCCCACCTTAACGTAAACGTCAACAGAAAAGGAAAAAACAATAAAATATAATAAATACAGTGCTATAGAATTAACAAAATGATTAAAACCCCAATAGTCGACTGTCGATAGAGATACCAGAAAAGTGAACGAGAAGCCTTTGCAACGCTATGACAAACATACTGATTTATTTTCAGCATTCAGGTAATTAAACCTGCAGCATAAGACAAAATACAAAAAGCTGTGATTGAATAAGCAAAAACTGATGTTAGCCATCGCAGCTTGATAGCAAAATACGCTATCATGCACACATCACAATTGGAGGCGATATGAAAATTACAAAACATGCGGCGGTCACTATTCATTACCGCTTATCTGATGAGCAAGGTTTATTAGTTGAAAGTTCATTTGAAAGTGAGCCTATGGTTTACTTACATGGTACTGAAAATTTAATTCCTGGACTTGAATCAGTTTTAGAAGGTAAAACTGTTGGTGAAACTATCGAGGCGAAAATCCCTGCTGAACAAGCTTATGGCGAATATCATCCTGGCTTAAAGCAAGAAGTTCCTGTCAGTGCATTTGGTGATGTCGAAGACATTGTTCCGGGTATGCGTTTTATCGCTGAAACTGAAATGGGCCAACGCCCAGTTCAAGTGATTGAAGTCAAAGACGATGTCATTGTTGTTGATGGAAATCATCCATTAGCAGGTCAGTCACTGCATTTTAGTGTTGAAGTCATTGCAGTAAGAGAAGCGACAGCTGAAGAACTTTCTCATGGTCATATCCATGCTGAAGGCGGTTGTGGCAGCCATGAGCACGGACATGACCACGGTCATGAATCATGTGGTTCAGAAAAACCTGGCTGTGATGGTAATGGCGGTTGCGGCTGTCGTTAATTCGTTACGCATAAATTATTTGATCAATAGACCTTATCTGGTGTTATGTTTAAAGTCTATTTGTCAGTAGAAAGATTGAAAAAACTCAAGGCATTGTCTATTAACTAGTCAGTGCCTTTTTATTTAGGTTATACTAACAGATTAGTAGCATTAATTTACTCGCATCAATTAGTTAGATTTATTGCAACTCCCTTTATGGATTATTTGGAGTGCAATCCTCACTAGTTGACTACCAATATAATAATTAATACGTAGCGACGGAGTGCTTATGTTAATTAAACCGCTATACGAATTATTACCTTTCTCTTACATGGTTATAGGCTGTGTCAGTATTTTTTTGCTTGAACCCAACTATGCCCTGATTGCCTCTGTTGTTGTGTATTTGTATGGTGCATATATCTATAACCTGAGGTCCAAAAACCGTCGCACTGATGCTAAACGTAAGAGAAAATCAGGCTTAATCCCTGAAACACTCTATGGATTGATGCCATTTATCTATGTGTTAACCGCTGTGAGCCTTTATCGCTTTTACCCTAGAGACTCCAGCACACTGTTTGCGTTGTGTTTAATCACTTATGGTGTTTATCTAATCTTGAGACGCTCAAGCTATCGTCACCACAGACTCCCGAGAAGCATCAGTCAATAAGCTGTATTGGTAAATACTGGATAAAATAGAACCGCTCAATTGGGGCGAGAAATTAGTTATCTCGTTATAATCTGAGCTAAGCACATTCAAGATAATGAAAGTAATTCGAATACCAATGAGCTGTGATCCTCCCCCAATTAGGCACAGTAAATTAATGAGACTATTTATTTGTGCTGGTCAATTTGATAATTCTAAAATTAATGATATGAATAACCATTGAACAGCAATGCTATCTGTTATCGATAACAAAAAAGCTCTGATAATATGATTAATAAAGAATATTTCTATCAAAACAAACTAGTCTAAAATTAACTTTTTGACTGAATCTCTTTGTTTTACTGACATATTTTTCAAATAATTTGAACAACGCGTAATGGTTGCAATACTGACCTGATGCTCTGCTGCGATTTGTCTTTGACTTAATTTCCCCGCCAATAAGGTTTGAAATACCTGTAAACGCCCAGAAACAGCGCTGCGCTCTTCTTCCGTTAATAATAATTGAAACAACACAGATAAATCATCTTCGTTAGCATGAGTTAAAATTTTTTCTACCACTAAATTCCAATTGGCACGCATTGTATTTCTCTTTATAGTAATGCCTAGACATTACAAGTGTATCAAGGAACTACGCAAATTAGCAAAACAGACGTTGATAAACATGTAATAAAACATATCGCAAAATGATAATGAAATTGTGTAGAATAAAGACTAATACACTGAAACTTAGCACTAAATATTTGGCTAAGTGGCAAACGTTAGAACACGCTAGCTTAATATTAAGCATGACTAATGAGTATTAGTGCTTATGGAACCGGTACCATCAACAAAAAGTGAAGGATAACGATGAAAAAGATATTACTAACAGTTGCGGTTACCGCAATGATGATTCCAGCAGTATTTGCGAATAATTTCAAAGAAACAGCTGATGCCATTGAATACCGTCAAGCTGCTTTCGGCTTAATTGCTTATAACTTTGGTGATATGGGCGCGATGCTAAAAGGTAAAAAACCTTTTGATGCAGCGGTGTTTAGTTCTCGTGCAGATAATGTTGCCGCACTATCAAAACTACCACATGAAGGTTTTATTGACGGTTCTGATAAAGGCGATACTGAAGCTCTTGCAAAAATTTGGCAAGATAAGGCTGACTTTGATAGCAAAATGACTGCATTCCAAGATAATGCCGCAGCGTTAGCTATTGCAGCTAAAACAAGTAATGAGAACAGTATTAAACAAGCTTTTGCTAACACTGGTAAAAGTTGTAAAGGTTGTCACGACGTTTACAAAAAAGACTAAAGTTACCTGGAGCTGAACAAGATTTAAATCGATTAGTTTAAGCAAGCAATAAGTCGTTCAGACCTGTAACCCAAAAGAGTAAAGCCCATGCATATGGGCTTTTTTATTGCTGATTAATGAGTTTTTGGTTCGATTTCGTTCGAGATAAACGTGAGATAATCAAGCGAGTGGAACACTACCTAGCAATCTAAGCAGCATTTCGCTCAACACAGAATAATACGCTTTTAACCTACACCTTAGGGCAATGTTTATTGGTCATATCTACTAGGGTATTGGCTTTTCATGTGAAATAACGACACAACAAAGCTCACAGCTTAATCACTGACAACTTCAACTACATACTAACAATTCGCAGCAAAAAACTAAAAATCAACAAACCCTAATATAAATTTATAAATAACTGACTACAGGTTCAAGCAACAACCACCATACACAGACAAATATGGCTAATACGATAATTAACGCTATCCAAGGCGAACGTAAGCGAGGTGGGGTTATCTGCTTGCTAGCCAGTTTATAACCACTAAACATTGCTTTAAGTATATTGTCACCTTTAGCGACATGGACAACTACCGCAATGATGTGAATCGCGGCCATAGCTAAAATAATATTGAAATTGGTTTTATGTAACCAAGTTAACCATCCTGCTATATCTGACGATACAAGATACATCAATGGACCTTCGGTAAAAATATCATCGGTAGCAAATAATCCGCTAATTAATTGCAGCATAATGATGCTTAACAATAAAATGACCATATACCCACCTAATGGATTATGGCCTATCGACTTGGGTTTAGGCTGTGCTTTTGCGTAAGCAATAACTTTTTTAGGTGCTACAAAAAAATGTGTAAACTTAGCGGTATCGCTTCCTATAAAGCCCCAAATTAATCTAAATATAATCAGTGTCATCAACAGGTACGCTAGTATCTGATGCCACTGCATTTCTCCTATTTCAGCTGTCCACCATAATCCGCCAACTAAAGACACCATGGCCCAATGAAAAAAACGGGTTGGAAAATCCCATACCTTTATTTTTTGTTGTTCTATACTCACTAATAACAGCCCTTATAAATTTGCTTATAAGTCGATTATAAGCCAATCAAAAATGAATTAAATCACATCATTAAGAGTATTGTGTTTAATGTGGGAAATATTTGCTCAGCAAAATAAGCATTTTGAGCGGATTACGGAGATTGAGGGCAGATGCTTGGCTGTTTTGTTTAAAATACCAGCAAAATAAATAATATATCATCAACTTATCTATTCAAATATGGCGCAATTTATACCGTACCACAAGTAGATTTTAATGCTTCTTATTGAAAAATGTCTAAGAGATCAAATAAGCTGTGTTCGATGTTTTTTGCCATCTAAAACGTGATCAAGATCACAATACTTATGGTTAATCTTGGTAATCTGGAGTTAAGCAAACAACAAGAAGGTTCTAAATATGCTGAAAATCACTAGCAAACAACTTGAAGTCACTGCCCTTATCCGTGAACGTATCGAAGGACGATTAGAAAAATTAAGTCGACATGATATTCAATTAATTAATCCGCACATTATTATCAATCAAGAAAAGCAGTTGTTTAAAATAGAGGCATCAGTTGGATTACCTAGTGGAGATTTATTCGCCCAGGCAAAAAGTGAAAACCTATACGCAGCGATAACTGCAATGGGACAAAAGCTGGAAAAACAGCTAAATCGCCTGACCCATAAACCCCAGGCTCAACGCCATGTATCATTACCAAATGACACAGAAAGCGAATTTGAGTATGTCTATAAGGAGGAAAACGCAGCTTGATGTTATTTATCTCTCACCAGCGCACCCTCGGGTGCGCTTTCTTTTGTCTGTAATTAACGCAAGTCTGTATTAATGAATAAAATTACATTGACAGCAGTCTGCTAGGGCTTTAGTTTTAACCCATGAACAAAAATATATTCAGCCTTTTTATTTTCTTTTTTATTCAGCCCACCCTTGGAGGCGGATTTTCTGTGTAAAAACGAAAATGAAAATTCTAAAGCCTCCCAAATGGGAGGCTTTTTTGTCTTATAAGCACTGCTGTATGAATCAATACACCAGTATGTAGCGTTATATTGAGGTCTATATGCAAAAACCACCCGCGTTAAGTCAAACTCGCGAACAGATCACTGCTCTTGATAAAGCGCTATTAGAGTTATTATCTAAACGCCGCCAATTAAGCTTAAATGTAGCTCGCAGTAAAGAAATTGATGTTAGGCCAATACGAGACACCCAAAGAGAAAAAGAACTGCTCGAAAGACTCGTGCTACAAGGTCGAGAACAAGGTCTTGATGCTCACTTTGTCATCTCCCTTTATCAAAGTATTATTGAAGACTCAGTGTTATTTCAACAAACCTATCTTCACGGCAGAGCAAATCCAGACACTCAAAAACAACAATATACTGTGGCTTATTTAGGAGCGAGAGGCTCTTATTCATACTTAGCAGCTAGCCGTTACTGCTCTCGTCGCCAAGTAGAAATGCTCGATTTTGGCTGTAAAAGTTTTGATGACATCGTTAATGCCGTCGAATCTGGTCATGCTGATTACGGCTTTCTGCCGATTGAAAATACCTCTTCAGGATCTATCAATGAAGTGTATGACGTGCTGCAACATACAACGCTATCGATTGTCGGCGAAACAACCATTGAAGTCAGTCACTGTTTACTCACGAAACCTGACAGTAAGCTAGCTGATATAGAAACTATCTATGCGCATCCGCAGCCAATTAGCCAATGTAGTCGTTATTTAAGCCAACATCCTAATATTAAACTTGAATATTGCTCCAGTAGTGCTGAGGCAATGACAAAAGTTATCGAAGCGAAGAATAACACTGTCGCAGCAATAGGCAGTGCAGAAGGCGGAGCCTTATATCAACTGATTGCAATGGAACAAGGTTTAGCAAACCAAAAGATTAACCAAAGTCGGTTTATCGTTGTCGCCCGCAAAGCCTCTGCAGTACCGTCTCAATTACCCGCTAAAACCACCTTAATCATGGCAACAGGACAAAAGCCTGGTGCATTAGTAGAGGCATTACTGGTTCTTAAAGCGCATAACTTGAATATGAGCAAATTAGAATCTCGCCCTATTCCAGGAACGCCATGGGAAGAGATGTTTTATCTCGACATTGATGGCAACTTAGCCACAGCAGAAGTTCAACAAGCGATTAAAGAGCTAGAACGCCTTACCCGTTTTATTAAAGTATTAGGCTGCTACCCCTGTGAAACGGTTAAACCAACCCAGCTATCGCAAGCCCAGCTATTGATTGAACCAGGCAGTTCAAAACAACAACCAATCAAGGCTTTACCCAATAGCCAAGCAAAGCATTCACGCGACTATAAATCACAAGACACTCAGTTATTTTGTCAACATTTACAAATAGGTGCCGGACAGTTTAGCGCATTACAGCAAATTAATTTGCCGATAGATAATACCGAACTAGCCACCCAAGCTAAGATTATCAAAGAATCAGGTTTTCAAGCTATTTTGCTCAACGATTTAAAGCAACAACTGAATGAACAAGAGCTAAAACAGCATGCACAAGTGATTGAGCAAGCCGGTTTAGTATGTATAATGCAAGTAGATCATGAACAAGAGTTTAGTATCGCAAGCCAATTAGCAGACATGTTAATTTTGAGCGGTAAACAAATGTATAACACCGACATGTTAACCTTAATTGGTTCAGTCAATTTGCCGGTGATATTAGAACGAAATACCATGGCTAGTGTTGACGATTGGCTACAAGCCGCCGATACGGTCCTTAGCCACGGTAATCAACAATTAGGCCTATGTGAGTCAGGAGTGCGAAGTTTTACTCATCCTGAGCAGTTAAGCCTCGATTTAGCGGGGCTAGTTGAAGTTAAATTACGCAGTCATTTACCCGTTATTGTTAATACTTGTTTTAGCAGTAATGCTGCGCTGCTGAGCACTAATGCGATTGCCGTAAAACAGCTAAAAGCCGATGGCATCATTATTATCCATCAAACGCAGTTGTCATATGCTGAGTTGCTCCACGATTTATACCAGATAAAATAAAACATCTACTATGAGTTAAAGGTTATCCAACTATTTTATCTTGAGCCGACCTTCACTCAAGCCAATAAAAATGCCGAGATGTTATCTCGGCATTTTGCTTCACTAGTCGCTTCTTTTACTTAAACGGCAAGACCATCATTAAGACTGATCCAGCCTTTGAAAATACGATAACTAAACCAACTAACACCTAGGATGTACATTGGTAAACTTAACCATAATGGACTTAACCAATAACCGGCAATAAAAAATGGACACAGGCCGATTATACTCATGCGTTGCCAGCGTAAATGACTACCTAGCACAGAATCTGGATTAATATTTTTCTGGATCAAATTAAACCAAAGGCTCAATAATACGGGAACAAAAAACAATGGAAAGGCACTCATTAAACCATAAAGAAAATGCCCTAAGGAATTATCTTCAACCTGTTGAATAGGCAGTGTATTCGATGGCATCATCGACATAGGGTTATCCTCCAAATGCAACTACGTTTACTGAGCTAACACGGTTTTATTACACTACAGTGCTAGTTAAACATAAGCTTTGTGTCACTATTTCGCAATATTTAGATTAATTAATAATGCTTCATTTAACAGCAATTCACTTCGACTCGGAATACAAAAAGACAGTAAAGAAATAAAAGTAAGTGATTTTACCGAGCCCTACACCACTGCATCTGTTTGTTTTCTACTGTTCAATACAACAATAATGATGGGGTAAAACAAATTTGAAAACGGTTTAGTACCCCAAATACAAGTTAACTGCTTTTCATATCGTTAACAGATTGCAACATGGCGCGACTTTCGTGTTGGAACTGAGGAGCAAAATCACCAAACCATTTTGCCACTCGCTGAAATTGCTCAACAAAGGCTTGTCTATTTCCAGTTTGCAACATGGTTAATGCATCACGATAATTATCAAGATAATCACTTATCGCATGTTGACTACCAGCTTGTGCAAATATGATATCGGCATAAAGCTCAGGATCTTGAGCAAATAAACGTCCAACCATGGCCAACTCTAAGCGATAAATAGGTGAGCTAAATTGCAGTAGGTTTCCAATATCAGCTTCTTCTTTACACAGGTTGACACCATATACAAAGGTTGAAAAGTGACGCATAGCTTGCACTAGTTGCATGGCTTTATCATGACGTTCGGCTTCAGCTTCGACAATACGAGCCCCCCAAATCTCAATCTGCTGTAGCAACCATTGGTAGGCCTCTTGATGACGACCATGACACACTACCACCACTTGTTTAGCAAGACTGCCAACATCAGGACCAAACATAGGATGTAGACCAACCACTGGACCGCTATGGGCTGCTAACATTGCTGCTACGGGCTCTTCTTTAATTGAAGTAAGATCAGCTAAAATACAATTGTCAGGTAACTGAGTTAATTTTTCTCGAATAACCTCGCAAGTCACATTTATAGGCACGGTAACAATCACCAGTCCAGCACCATCAAAAATAGCTGCGGCCTCTTGCCAATCATTTTTATCGATACTTTTAACTTCATAACCAGAAAGAACTAACATCTGGCTAAATAGCTGTCCAAGTTTGCCCTGACCACCGACTATCACCACATGACCCAGATCTTGTTTAACCTGCTTGAAACCAACATCTTTCTCATTTAAATAAGATTCACGCATAAGCCGGCGTAATATATCTTCAATTAACTGTGGTGAAATGTTCATGCTTTGCGCTTCATTTCGCCGCTTTGCTAACATGGAGGCTTCACGTTGTGGAGCATAAATAGGCACACCAGCGGCATGTTTTACTGCGCCAACTTGTGCAACTAAATCAAGGCGTTTACGTAATAAATGCAGTAATTGTTGATCAACGCCATCAATTAAATCACGAAGATGCTCTAGGCCTGCTGTGGTTTTTTCATTCATCTGTTTATCCATTAACCGTTGACGACCTGCAGCGAATCAAAACGTGTTGGTAACACTACAGACAACTGGTTAGCGCCTTGTCTTAAAATAGTTTCAGTGGTTTCCCAGTCAATGCAGGCGTCAGTAACAGAAACACCATATTTTAGCTCTGCTAAGGGTTTATCCGAACTCTGATTACCTTGATTGAGGTTACTTTCAAGCATAACACCGATGATAGATTTATTACCTGCTTCAATTTGATTAAATACATCTTCACAAACGTTTTTTTGACGTAAATGATCTTTTGATGAATTACCGTGACTACAGTCAATAACTAACCGAGCACTGAGCTTGGCTTTATGAATTTGAGCCTCACTTTCAGCAACACTGTGCGCGTCATAATTAGGTGATAAGCCACCACGTAAAATAATATGACCATCAGGGTTACCAGCAGTTTGTAGTAATGACACTTGGCCCTCTTGGTTAATCCCCATAAAGCGATGACTACTAGCAGCAGATTTAAGTGCATTAATAGCCACCTCCAATTTGCCATCGGTACCATTTTTAAAACCAACAGGCATTGATAGACCAGAAGCCATTTCACGATGAGTCTGAGATTCAGTGGTTCTTGCGCCAATAGCTGACCAAGTAACTAACTCAGACATATACTGCGGGCTTATCGGATCAAGTGCCTCAGTAGCAATGGGTAGTTCAAGCTCAGCAAGCCAAATCATCAGCTCACGAGCCATTCTAAGCCCTTTCTCTACATCAAATGACTCATCCATATCAGGATCATTAATTAAGCCCTTCCAGCCCACTGTTGTACGAGGCTTTTCGAAATAAACTCGCATTAAAATGTAAAAGTCATCGCTGAGCTCATCATGTAACTTTTTAAGTTTTAATGCATACTCTTTTGCTGCTGCAATATCATGAATAGAACAAGGTCCAGTGACCACAAGCACGCGATTATCCCGTTTATGAACAATATCTGATACTTGCTTGCGTGCATTAAGGATATATTGATAAGCATGAGTTGATAATGGTAGTTCTTGCTTTAACTCTGCAGGAGTGACTAGCACTTGCTCTGAACTAATGTGCACATTATTAATGGTATCTTGTTGCATACTTATCACTCTCTTTTGACGACAGACCTAAGGTCACTAATAGATTAATATTCTAGATATCTGATGGCTAAACTCAGTAACACTGTAACGCTACACCATTACAAGTTAAAAGCAACTATGCCTGTGCCATGGCATTAGGGCAAGGGTTATTTATACAAAAAGTTAAAAATCATTTAATCGATGATTTTTTATACAAAACGATACATCTAAACGACATTAATTACGGGATCCGCTTATATCTTATTATGGTTAGGTCACTCTTATCGCTAACCCGGAACTGTTTTTGATCTTTACTTTTTTAAAGCGCTACAAACAAAAACCCGCCTTTCGGCGGGTTGTTGTGCGAACACTGCATCTTTATTCTGTATCGGTAACTATTACTTAGTTGCCAATTTTTCACGGATACGTGCAGACTTACCTGAACGCTCACGTAAATAGTACAGTTTAGCACGACGTACACGACCGCGACGCTTAACTTCGATGCTAGCAATTAACGGGCTATGCGTCTGGAAAGCACGCTCAACACCTTCACCATTAGAGATTTTACGTACTGTGAATGCTGAATGCAGACCACGGTTACGCTTAGCGATGACCAAACCTTCAAAAGCCTGAAGACGCTCTTTTTCACCTTCTTTAACACGTACTTGAACTACTACTGTATCACCAGCACCAAAATCAGGTACATCTGTTTTCATTTGCTCATCGTTGAGCATTTTAATGATGTTGTTCATAATTACTCCATCCTAGTAATAACTGAGCGTTGACTATGCGGACTTGTCCGTTTCATTCACGAACTGCGCTAATAAAGTCGATTGTTCGTCAGTCAGAGCTAGATTTTCAAATAATTCTGGCCGTCTCAAAAAAGTTCTTCCGATACTTTGTTGTAAACGCCAGAGTCTAATTTTTTCGTGGTCACCGCTTAACAGCACTGCGGGTACGTCAAGACCATCCAATTGTTCAGGGCGAGTATAATGAGGACAATCCAGTAGGCCGTCAGAGAAAGAATCTTGCTCTGCTGACGCTTGCTTGCCAAGTACACCAGGTACTAAACGAGCCACTGAATCGATTAATGTCATTGCCGGTAACTCGCCACCCGAAAGTACGTAATCACCGATAGACCATTCTTCATCTACTTCAGTTTGAATAATGCGCTCATCAACACCTTCGTATCGACCACACACTAAAATCAAACTCTCTGATTTAGCTAACTCAGTAACGCCTTGCTGATCCAGCTTGCGTCCCTGAGGAGACAGATAAATCACTTTTGCCCTATCACCTGCGGCAGCTTTTGCCGCATGGATAGCATCACGCAAAGGTTGCACCATCATCAACATACCTGGTCCACCACCATAAGGGCGATCGTCTACAGTATTGTGTTTATCATGGGTGAAATCACGAGGATTCCACGTTTGCAACTCAAGCAGGCCGTTTTTCACGGCTCGACCCGTAACCCCAAAGTCTGTAACAGCACGAAACATCTCTGGAAACAGGGTTATTACCCCTAACCACATATGTTGTACCTCGACTTAGAAGTCAGGATCCCAATCCACTAAAATCTGTTTCCCTTGCAAATCCACCTGTTTGATGAACTGCTCAGGGACAAAGGGGATCATACGTTCCGCTTTGCCGAAGGCATCTTTGGCATTAGCTTTAACTAGTAGTACATCGTTTGATCCTGTTTCCACGATCTGTTCAACAATACCCATGTTATAGCCGTTTATATTGGTCACTTCGCAGCCGATAAGATCACGATGATAGAATTCACTGTCATCCAATTCTTTCATTTGCTCAGACTTGATAGCAATCTCACAATTTGTGAGCATTTGCGCATCTTCTCTGGTAGCAACACCCTCAAGTTCAGCCACAACAGCTTTACCTTGAAAACGCCACTGAGCAACCTTAACTTCACGCCAAACGCCTTGTTCTTTTATAAGCCAAGGCGAATAATCGAAAATACCTTCAACAGAATCGGTATAGGAAGTGATTTTTAGCCAACCTTTAATACCATGACTGGAGCCTAACTTTCCCAGTACAACTAGCTCTTGGTTACTACTCATCTATCTATACCTTATACGCAATTAAGCAACAGCTTTACGCGCGTCTTTGATCAGTTTTGCAACACGGTCAGATGTTGCAGCGCCAGTAGCAACCCAGTGCTCAACACGATCAAGATCTAAACGTAATGTTTCTTCTTGGCCACGAGCCAATGGATTGAAAAAACCTACACGTTCGATGAAACGACCGTCACGAGCATTGCGGCTATCAGCAACAACGATATTGTAAAATGGACGCTTTTTTGCGCCGCCACGAGCTAAACGAATGGTAACCATGCGTTTTATTCCTCTAATGATTTGCTAGAAGCAAAAATAAAAACTGGAACTCCGTGTTCGCAAAGAGTCCCAGAAAGAAAGCCGGAAGATTTTACCTGACTTTTGAACTAATGCAACCAAAACTGATGATTTTTAGCTCACCCGTTTTGTTGTAATAAAGTCAAAAATATAACCTAACCAACTGATTGAATTTAAAATTAACTAATTTAGCACTCGAAAGATGCTTATATTATCGACCCGGAAACTTCATTCCAGGCGGTAACATTCCACCCATTCCACGCATCATCTTCTTCATTCCACCTTTTGCAGACATCTTTTTCATCATTTTCTGCATTTGGGTAAATTGCTTTAATAAGCGGTTTACATCTTGAATTTGAGTCCCAGAACCGCCAGCGATTCTACGTTTACGCGACCCTTTAATCAAATCTGGGTTTTTACGCTCTTTGGCGGTCATCGAATTAATGATGGCTTCCATTTGTCCAGTCATCTTACCGTCTTGAACCTGAGCTAATGCTTCTGGTGGTAATTGACCCACACCAGGAAGCTTCTCAAGCATGTTCATCATTCCACCCATGTTTTTCATTTGCTGTAATTGCTCACGAAAATCTTCTAGGTCGAAACTGCCACCTGATTTTACTTTTGAAGCCAGTTTCATCGCTTTGTCTTTATCGACACCGCGTTCAACTTCTTCAATTAATGACAATACGTCACCCATACCGAGAATACGCGAAGCAATTCGGTCTGGGTGGAAAGGCTCTAATGCATCGGTTTTTTCACCAACACCTAAAAACTTAATCGGCTTACCGGTAATACTGCGGATAGATAAAGCAGCACCACCGCGAGCATCACCGTCAACTTTGGTTAAGATAACCCCCGTTAAAGGCAAAGCTTCATTAAATGCTTTAGCCGTGTTGGCCGCATCTTGCCCTGTCATGGCATCGACGACAAATAATGTCTCGATTGGGTTTACAGTAGCATGCAGCTGCTTGATTTCATCCATCATGGCTTCATCAACATGCAGTCGACCTGCTGTATCGACAATGACCACATCAATGAATTTTAATTTTGCATAAGTGATTGCTGCTTTAGCAATATCAACTGGCTTTTGGCTCACATCAGACGGAAAGAATTCAACGTCGACTTCAGTAGCTAATGTTTCAAGTTGTTTGATTGCCGCAGGACGATAAACATCCGCACTGACCACAAGTACCGATTTTTTATGGCGTGTGCGTAAAAACTTACCTAATTTGGCAACCGAGGTCGTTTTACCTGCGCCTTGAAGACCCGCCATCATGATTACAGCTGGAGGAATGGCCGCGAGATCGAGGGCTTCATTCGCCTCGCCCATGGCTTTTTCAAGTTCGTTTTGAACAATTTTGATAAAAGCTTGCCCTGGGCTTAAGCTTTTTGACACCTCTTGACCCACAGCGCGTTCTTTTACGCTGTTAACGAAGTCTCTAACAACAGGTAAAGCGACATCCGCCTCAAGCAGCGCCATACGCACTTCACGCAGAGTTTCTTTAATGTTGTCTTCTGTTAAGCGACCACGGCCACTAATATTTTTTAGTGTGCGTGACAGTCTGTCAGATAAATTCTCAAACATTGAGCGGCTCTTTTAAGCATAACAATAATTGCGCCCATTATACCCAAGCCACTCTAAATTACGATACTTGCAACGAGAAGAACTCAAACACTAGCCAATTTTGTACAAAATAATTATCGAAAACGCGATGAAACTGTTAAATTTTGGGTCTTAGGTCACTGCCATGTTAGGCCGTGATCATGTTAATCTAATACAAATAATGAAAAGGTCATGCTTTAATAGTATTGTTCATTACTCAGGCGCAGTTTTTTCAGCATTAACGACTAAGATAGGTTGATTCTAAATGGTTATTTTTTCCGCGGCAGCCATGCTTTTTTATTGTTTAGCATTGGTTTTAGTAACGAGCCGACTTTTTCATGTTGAAGGGCCTAATCGTAAGGCCGTTATGGTGGCTTCTGGTATTGCCGTCATCATGCACGGGTTTGCGCTTTCGAATGCAGTGTTTACCGTCGATGGACAAAACTTTAGTTTAACTAATGTTATCTCCTTGGTTAACTGGATTATTGCATTAACGTTCACTATCACAATGCCTCGACTTAAAGTCATCATTGTTGTACCCGTTGTGTATGCCTGTTCAATTATCTCTGTAGCACTTCTATGGTTAGTGCCACCGCAGTTTATTACTCACTTTGAAATACACCCGGAGCTCCTAGCGCATGTAGTATTATCATTAATGGCCTACAGCGCATTGATGATAGCGGCTATGTACGCCATTCAACTGTTATTCATCCAGAATAAACTGAAGAAAAAACAGATGATGATGAGCCCTGCTATGCCGCCATTAATGACGGTAGAAAAACAGCTTTATCATCTAATCATTATTGGATTTATTTTACTGAGTTTATCGCTGGTAACCGGCTTTATCTTTTTAGAAGATATGTTCGGTGACGGTAAAGGGCACAAGGCCATATTATCAATAATCGCTTGGGTGGTTTACGCTGTTATGTTGTGGCAACAATATACTGTCGGCTGTAGGATCCGCACCGCAGTGATTTACAGCTTATCTGGCGCGAGTTTACTTTCACTTGCATATTTTGGTGCAAGGATTGTTAAAGAATTGATATTAAACTAATTTTAATTACTTTTAACGTGTATAGCCTAATCTATACAATTTAAAAATAACCGAGATAACTTGACTCTAACGGCCAATAATAAATAATGGCCGTTAAATTAATGACAATTTGGCCTTTAGGCCAATTTCACACTACTTCATGGGGCCCCTTTTTTGGACGCTATATCTACCAGCGCACTCCTTATTTTCCTTTTGGTTTTAATCGTGATTTCTGCTTATTTTTCTGGTTCAGAAACCGCAATGATGAGCCTCAACCGATACCGCTTACGACACCTTGCATCCAATGACCATAAAGGCGCTATACGAGCCTTAAAGTTACTCGATCGCCCTGATAGGCTTATTGGGCTTATCCTTATAGGTAATAACCTGGTCAACATCCTTGCCTCAGCCATTGCCACTATTATTGGTATGCGCTTGTTTGGTGATATGGGTGTTGCGATTGCTACAGGTGTACTCACAATTGTGGTGTTAGTGTTTGCTGAAGTTACCCCTAAAACATTTGCCGCCTTGCATCCTGAGCGCATTGCCTTCCCATCTAGTATTTTATTAGGTTGGCTATTAATTTTATTGTCGCCTTTTGTTAAAGCAATCAATTTAATTACGTCGCTATTTTTACGCTTGATGGGCATCAAAACTGTCAAAACAAGTGATGCATTAAGCCAAGAAGAGCTGCGCACTGTTGTTCATGAAGCGGGAGCCTTAATCCCACAGCGTCACCAAGAGATGTTACTGTCAATTTTGGATTTAGAAAAAGTCACAGTCGAAGACATCATGATTTCACGTTCAGATATTTACGCAATTAACGTTAATGATGATTTCAGATTAATTAATAAGCTCGTGGTTCAAAGTCCTCATACTAGAGTATTAGTGTATCGCGATAATATTGATGATGCCGTTGGCTTCATTCATTTGCGTGATGCATTACGTTTGCAATCAAAACAGCAATTTAGTAAATCATCATTATTACGCGCAGTAAAAGAGTTGTACTTCATTCCAGAGGGCACCCCACTAAACGTCCAGTTGACTAATTTCCAACAAAATAAAGAGCGTATTGGCTTAGTTGTTGATGAGTATGGTGATATTCAGGGATTAGTGACATTAGAAGATATTCTGGAAGAGATTGTTGGCGATTTCACTACCTCAATGATGACCACTGCCAGTGAAGACATTAATATTCAGCAAGATGGTAGTTTCTTAATTGATGCCACGATTAACATTCGAGACCTGAATAAAGAAATGAAATGGAACTTACCCATAGATGGTCCTAAAACATTGAACGGTTTAATCATTGAGTTTCTTGAAGATATCCCAGCTGTAAACACCAGTTTGCGGATCGTTGATTACCAAATAGAAGTCATCGATGTGGCGGATAACATGATTAAGACTGTCAGAGTGTTACCGACTAATTTAGAGTTAATTGAAGATACCGAGTAAACTCCAATCGATAAAAAAGGCGCTAATAGCGCCTTTTTTATGACCATTAATTCATCCACATTAGTTGGAAAGTTTAGCTTCTAATGCTCGGCGCTTTTCACGTGCAATGGGAGTGATTTGTGCCGCTAAGTCTTTTTCTAAACCCATCATAAAATATAACTCTGCCATTAAAAAAAATGGCCCTATCAGAAGTTGATTAAGATCATCCATAAAAGCAGGCTTAGCCTTTTCATAATGATGACCAATAAACTGCATCACCCAGCCGATAACAAAAATACTGATGGCAATAATAAACGGGTGTGAAGTATGAACAACCTGCTCACTGGTGTATAGCACAGGCAGAATAAATAACACTAAACCAAGCGCCAGTCGCATGTGAAGCGCCATGTAATAGCCCAACACCAACACTGTTAATATCATCGCTACACTGATTTGATAATCTTGCCA
This sequence comes from Shewanella vesiculosa, assembly GCF_009994065.1. NCBI lineage: Bacteria > Pseudomonadati > Pseudomonadota > Gammaproteobacteria > Alteromonadales > Shewanellaceae > Shewanella > Shewanella vesiculosa. The sequence continues at coordinate 106,988 of NZ_JAACSD010000005.1, read as the reverse complement.
GTCAAAACGAATGGTCCCCAGCATTAAAAATGCTGACCAAATAATCATCGGAACGCCAATAAAGTGGGTTTTAATATTTTGCGGATTTAAATGCACACTTTTGTAAGTTGAAAGTTGTTCTACTGCAGATTTCATTTTAAGTCTCTTTAATTGTTGTTATCTTGTTAATTTACTCCAATTAGGCCGATTTTAAAAGACCACAAAAAAAGGCGCTAATGCGCCTTTGATAAATCATTTAATGTATTGACATCAACTTTCTAATACCACAGTGGCTACTGCATAATGTTGTTCATCGGCAATACTGATAAACCCACAGCGACCGCTTAACTGTTCTAGTCTTGCTAATGCTCCATCAGTAAAGCGGATTGAAGGCGCACCGTTAGCATCATTATCGATATGAATATGTTGAAACGACACTCCTCTGCCTATTCCGGTACCTAACGCTTTGGCAGCGGCTTCTTTGGCTGCAAAACGTTTCGCTAGAAATCGCTCAGGCTGCTTTGATTGCAAGTAAGTCGCAAGCTCAGACTCTGTAAGCACTCTTTTGGCTAATCTATCACCAAGGCGCTGTCGTTGCTCACCGATGCGGGCAATCTCTACAATATCTGTGCCGATACCAACAATTGCCATTACTCGCCTCTGCGGCCTGCAAGCATGAGTTGCTTCATATCTCTAACGGCAGTATCTAAACCATCAATAGCGGCTCTGGCAATCACAGCATGACCTATATTAAGCTCATAAAGCTCAGGAATAGCCGCGATGGCCTTAACATTGTGATAATGCAAACCGTGCCCCGCATTAACCACTAAACCTTTACTGTGAGCATATTGTGCCATTTCAGTAATACGCGCTAACTCATCTGCCTGCTCAGCATCAGTGATCGCATCAGCATAACAACCGGTATGGATCTCAATGTAAGGTGCGCCAGATAAAACTGCTGCATCAATTTGCGTTTTGTCGGCATCAATAAACAATGACACTTTAATACCTTCTGCAGCCAAACGAGTGACGGCTGAGCGGATCTTCTCTAACTGACCAGCAACATCAAGGCCACCTTCAGTTGTGAGCTCTTCGCGTTTCTCTGGGACTAAACAGGCATAGGCTGGTTTTATATCACAAGCGATGGCAATCATTTCTTCAGTGACGGCAAACTCGAAGTTCATTCTGGTCTTCAATGTTTTTGCCAATAAATACACATCGCGGTCTTGAATATGGCGACGATCTTCACGTAAATGTATGGTGATCCCATCGGCGCCAGCATGTTCTGCTACTGCCGCTGCGTGAACAGGATCGGGGTAATGAGTACCGCGAGCTTGGCGCAATGTCGCGATATGATCGATGTTAATGCCTAATAGTATTCCGCTCACATCGAGCTCCTTAACGTAATAAATAACACAATAATGACTTATGCTTACCAAGCTTTATATGCGGTTTAGACCGTGCTTGGTTCACGTATTAAATCTAAAAAAACATTATACTAATCCGTTTTTTTAGTGAATAACTGTCTGCTTAATAACGGTTTATTACCCAATAATGGCGTAAGTAAATAACGCATTAATCCTTTGGCTTGATTAAACTGTTCAGGTTGTAACTCTTGCGATGCCAATGCTAGCAACATGGCCCCCGATAAACTGCCTTTGCCATGAGTAAAATGACTCTCTTGGCTTGTTAAAATAGGTATAAAGCCACTCTGGGCAATAAATCGATAGTGACAATTATTATCGAGTAAATCACCTTGTGTATCATAGGCAAGAGAAGGCAGCGCACCTAACTCTAATAACAGTGCCATTTCGAAATAACGCAGGTGACTTGAGCAAAACTGTTTAGCTAATGCGAGTAATGCGCGGTGGTAATCTAAAAATATCCCTTCAGCTTGGTGCTCCACGGACAATAAACGAACTAATAATTCATTTAAATAGAAACCTGAATAAAGACTATTACCGCTTAAGGGCATCGCGGGCGCTGCAGACTCAATTTGGGTAATGTTTTTTAACCCTAAATTTTTGGACTCAGATTTGGTGCTAAACTGGATTATGAGTGGTTGAAAAGGTTGTAATATGCTTTTAATCGACCGTTTACCCGAGCCAACTCGAGTGATGGCATCAACGCGCCCTTCGCCCTCAATTAGCAAATTAACAATCACGCTCGATTCGCGAAATTGTCGATGATGAAGCACATAGCCACGTTTCATAGTGGCCATGTCTATAAACTAACAATCAATAACGCTAAAGTCGATTTAGTTATCGCCATAGCCTAAACTTCTCAATGCACGTTCATCATCAGCCCAACCTGATTTGACTTTTACCCATACTTCAAGGAAAACTTTATTCTCAAATAGGGTTTCCATATCTAATCTGGCTTGAGTCGCAATCGTCCGAATACGTTCGCCTTTATTACCAATAACCATGCGTTTTTGGCCTTCACGTTCGACTAAAATTAACGCATTAATTTGGTAAACACCATTCTCCATCATTTTAAACTGTTCAATTTCTACAGTCGCATCATATGGAAGCTCGTCGCCTAAAAAGCGCATCAGCTTTTCGCGAACAATTTCAGATGCCATAAAACGTTGTGAGCGATCTGTCACATAATCTTCAGGGAAGTAAAATGGTGCTTCAGGTAACGACTCGCGCGCCATATCCAAAATGCGTTGTACGTTAGTACCTTTACTGGCTGATATTGGCAAAATCTCATCAAAATCAAATTTTTGTGCTAATTGATTGAGGTAAGGAAATAATGCTTCTTTATCTTTAATATTATCGACTTTATTGATAGCCAAGATGATTTTACGAGCATCATTACGATGTTGTAGCTTTTGTAATACCATCTCATCATCAGCAGTCCATGTCATGCCATCAACCACAAAAATAACCATAGCAACATCAGCTAAAGAACTGGCAGCTGCACGATTCATTAAGCGGTTAATCGCACGTTTTTCTTCAATGTGCAGACCAGGGGTATCAATAAATATAATTTGGCTTGGGCCATCGGTATGGATACCCATGATACGGTGACGAGTCGTTTGCGGTTTCTTTGAGGTAATACTCACCTTTTGACCAAGTAACTTGTTCAAAAGCGTTGATTTACCCACATTTGGGCGACCAACAATAGCCACCATGCCACAATAAGTTACATCGTATTTGGCAGTGGCGACAGGTGCTGCTTGGTTCATCCTTGCTAGCAGTTCATCTAAGCTAGGTTCTTGATTATCACCTGCTGGCAAGTCTGTTTTCTTGGTCATTTATTCAGTAACTCCAATACCTGAGCAGCGGCAAGCTGTTCAGCTTTTCTTCTTGAACTTGCCACACCGGTGACAACTTTATCTAATTCACTAATGCTACATTCTACAGTAAAGGTTTGATCATGCGCTTCGCCTTCTACCGCGACAACTTGGTAATCGGGCAATGGCTTTTTAAAACCTTGCAAATATTCTTGTAAAATAGTCTTGGGATCTTTTTGATTAATGCCCGGCTTTATCTCAGCTAAACGCTCTCGATACCATGATAATAATAGCTTACGGCACACTTCAATGTCGGCATCGAGGTAGACAGCACCAATAATAGCTTCTACTGCATCGGCTAAAATCGATTCGCGTCTAAATCCACCGCTTTTAAGTTCTCCAGGGCCGAGATATAAATAATCCCCTAATTTGAATTCTTTGGCGATTATAGTCAGCGTATCGCCTTTAACTAAGGTCGCACGCATACGACTTAAATCGCCTTCAGTTGCCTTTGGAAACTGATGATATAAGGCATCTGAAATGACTATCGATAAAATCGAATCACCTAAAAACTCTAAACGCTCATTATGTTTATTTGCTGCGCTACGATGAGTTAATGCCTGGATAAGTAATTCAATATTATTAAATTCATAACCTAAAGTACGGCACAAACGCGGCAAATTTTTAATGGGTTCCATCAATGTATTCCACCTACTCTATCAAAACGTACACCGGTTGGTACCCATGCAGGTAACATATCACTCGGCTGACGATCAAATTCAAAACTAATCCAAATTGCTACGGCTTTACCTACAAGATTCTCTTCCGGTACAAAGCCCCAAAAACGGCTGTCGGTACTGTTATCACGATTATCGCCCATGGCAAAATACATTCCCTTAGGCACAACAAACTCACCGGCAGGAAGGCCTGCTTGAGGATAAAAGTGCTGTCTAAAATCAGGTCGTGACGGATCAATTAATATATCGTGTTTAACATCGCCAAGTTGTTCAGTCGAACGAATTAATGGCACGCCATTATGGCTAAACTCTCCACGATTAATTTCGACATGTTCAATCGTTTTTGCCGCAGGACAGTCAACTTGGCTATCACATGCCTCTTGGATCATAAGCTGCTTATTTCGATAGAAAATTTTGTCTCCTGGCAGGCCAACTACACGCTTTATGTAGTCAATCTTTGGATTTTCAGGATATTTGAATACAAATACATCACCACGTTCAGGCTCACCAGTTTCAACCAACTTACTGCGCCATACCGGATCACGTAATCCGTAACTAAACTTTTCAACCAAAATAAAGTCACCGACCAAGAGTGTCGGCATCATAGAGCCAGAAGGAATTTGAAATGGCTCATAAATAAATGAGCGCAGAATCATGACAAAGGCGATGACAGGAAAAATAGAATGCGCCGTTTCAACTAGCACAGGCTCACGAATGATTTTATCGATAGCGTCTGCGCTTAACTGGGTTGAGTTAGCTTGTGCTGCTAATAAGTTTTCACGGCGTTTAGGCGCAAAGAAAACCACATCAATTAACCAAATAAGACCGCTGACCAAGGTTACGAGCACTAAAATAAGCGAAAAATAGGCTGCCATTACTGATTTATCTCCTGCTGGGTGTGTTGGATCCATATGGCTTGAGCAAAGCTCAGAATAACTCAATCCAGTATGGTGATTAACGAATAAACATTCACCCAGTTGAGTGTTACAAAATATATAGTAAAAATAACGATAACGCCGCAATATGCGGCGTTATTCTGCACATAAACTCGATTAATTATTATTAATCGTTTAGCTTCAGTACCGCTAAAAATGCCTCTTGTGGCACCTCAACGTTCCCCACTTGCTTCATGCGTTTTTTACCTTCTTTCTGCTTGTTAAGCAGTTTCTTCTTACGTGAAACGTCACCACCATAACACTTAGCGGTCACATCTTTACGTAATGCTTTAATGCTTGAACGAGCAATAATCTGACTGCCAACAGCAGCCTGAATCGCAATATCGAACATCTGGCGAGGGATTAATTCCTTCATCTTCTCAACCAAAGCCAAGCCGCGATGACGAATATTACTGCGGTGAATAATCATCGCAAGTGCATCAACTCTGTCGCCATTGATTAATATGTCTAGGCGTACCATGTCCGCTGGATCGAAGCGAATAAAGTTATACTCTAATGAAGCATAACCCCGGCTCGTAGACTTAAGACGGTCAAAGAAGTCCATTACCACTTCAGCCATAGGCAAATGATAGGTCACGGCCACTTGATTACCGTGATACACCATGTTGGTTTGCGAACCACGCTTGTCAATACACAAGGTAATCACGTTACCTAGGTATTCTTTAGGCACTAAAATATTGGCTTCAACAATCGGTTCACGAATTTCCTGGATGTTATTCAGCGCAGGTAATCCTGATGGATTATCAACATAAATAGTATCACCGTTATTCATGATAACTTCGTAAACCACTGTCGGTGCTGTAGTGATCAAATCGAGATTATATTCACGCTCTAAGCGCTCCTGAACAATCTCCATGTGCAGTAAACCGAGGTAACCAATGCGGAAACCAAAGCCTAACGCTGAAGATGTTTCAGGTTCAAAAAACAGGGACGCATCATTTAAGCTAAGCTTGTTCAATGCATCGCGGAAGCTTTCATACTCATCAGTCGAAATCGGGAATACACCAGCATAAACCTGGGGCTTAACTCGCTTAAAACCGGGTAATGGTTTGTCTGCGCCATGCTTTGCATGAGTTAACGTATCGCCAACTGGTGCACCATGAATTTCTTTAATACCAGAAATAACATAACCCACTTCACCGGCTCGAAGCTCTGCTTTGTCTTTTTCTTTTGGAGTAAAAATACCAACACGATCAGCGTTATAGTTTTGTCCGGTGGACATCACTTTGAATTTTTCGCCTTTTTTAAGAATGCCATTCTTAATACGAACTAACGACACCACACCAAGGTAAGCGTCAAACCATGAGTCAATAATCAAGGCTTGTAAAGGCGCAGATTCATCACCCACTGGAGGAGGAATTTTTGCAATAATTTCTTCAAGGACTAAATCAACACCGATACCTGTCTTTGCAGAACAGCGCACCGCATCCATGGCATCAATACCAACGATGTCTTCAATCTCTGCAGCGACACGATCGGGCTCAGCCTGAGGCAAGTCAATTTTGTTGAGTACTGGGACAACGTCCAAATTCATTTCTAGTGCAGTATAACAGTTTGCTAATGTCTGAGCTTCTACGCCTTGACCTGCATCAACCACTAATAATGCACCTTCACATGCTGCCAAAGAACGTGAAACTTCATAAGAAAAGTCTACGTGTCCTGGGGTATCAATGAAGTTGAGTAAATAAGTGTTACCATCTTTTGCATGGTAATCTAAGGTGACACTTTGGGCTTTAATCGTAATGCCACGCTCACGTTCTAGATCCATTGAATCTAAAACCTGTGCAGCCATTTCACGGTCAGTTAAGCCGCCACATACCTGGATCAGGCGATCGGATAAAGTTGATTTACCATGGTCGATATGGGCAATAATCGAGAAGTTTCTAATGTGTTTCATTATGCTGCAATGACTACTACTAAATATGATGAAAATCGAGGTGGCAAATTGTACCTGATTAGGGGGTTAATACCAATCAGATTAAACAATAGTATCTATTTTGGTGTAATTGTTGGCCATAAGATGCTGTTTTCAAGCATTGGCTAATGAGTTTACGGACTCAATCAGTCAGTACAAGATGCACCACAGGCTAATAAGTTATCCTTAATAATAACTAGTGGCTCGCACTAATAATGCCCACTTCTTGCCCCAAATAGGCAATGATAACGGGTGTAGCTTGTGCTTCAAGTTGCGCGGCGAAGTGTTTACCAATAAACCAAGCAACCAATGCTCCTAATGCACCAAAAACCATAGCAAAACCATTAGTACTCAATCCTAGGCCAGCGGCTAACATTTGCCCCACTAATGCAGATAGAAACAATCCTAGTAACGGCAATAAATACACTAATGCAGCCGCTTTAATGATAACGCTTTCAGGTAAGCCTATTTTAAGTAAATCACCCTTATGGCAAGGTTTATCACTTGGCAATGAAAAACGTTGCGTTTGAACAGAAAAAGCTTTTGCAATGGTTGATGTGCCACAATTCTCACTGCTAGCGCAATGATTACAGGCACTTTTCAACTCAACTTCAACTGTTGCCCAACCTTGTTGATAATCAACCACTCGGGCAATTTCTTCCATCATAGTCGGTGCCGTTGATTCGGATATTTTACTCGTCATTTTACACACTCAACCGATAAATAATGGAGTAATTTTAGCACAATGCGGCGCAATGACTAAGCAAGTTTACCACTAAGCTATATCATTGATAACGCTCTGCTGGCCCTGAAAACACATAAGCCGTGATACAAGAAGCTCTTGTCACGGCTTATGGTTCAATAAAGCATAAGGGTTACTTTAATACTAAACTATTAGCAATTTTATCTAAGGTTTCTGAAGGCACCTTACCAATAGCCACGACCTCAAGAGTACCTACTTTTACCACTACCATTGATAAGCCATTACGAATAAGTAATTCATTAGGCATAGGGTTTTCTCCTGCACGGGCAACATACACTGAAATATTAGCTAAACCATCAGTTAATGCAATATATTCAACAGGTTCATGAATACCAATTAAACGATGATGATCGCGAACAACCACGTCAAAACCTTCAGGTAACCAAGTAAATTGCCAATTTTTGCCATCAGTGCGTTCAGCTTGATTCATCACTGCTGGCCACTCTTGCTTGGCGGCTTCAATTAAAATATTTGCTGGTTCAGTTAACTCAATAAGTTCAATAACCATGGTTTGTTCAAGCAATTGTTTGTCTTTATTGAGGGTGTCAAAACGTAATGGCAGGTAGGTATCCATATCGATCCACACTTGCGCATCATAACGGTTATCGTCATTAGCCAATAAACGGATCATCTGCCCTGGACGTCCAGCTATACGAGCGCGACCGCCAATAACAAATTGATAGCCTTTTTCGAGTTGATTTAAATCTCCCGCCAACGCCGCAGGCCAAATACCCTGTATGCGAGGAGCCAAAACACTGTAAGCCGGCTGGTCATGTTCTATAAACGTAACTCGATTATCAACTCGTACAGCATTTTTAGGTGAGCCATTGAGGTACTCAAGTAAAGCAACTTCTTTGTTGTCGACAATGCCATGAATATAGACGAGCGGACGAATATGGTCAGCTTGTAGCTGAATAATTGAGGTTTTATATTGTTTATCGTGCATCGCTTGGCTCATGTTATTAAGCCAAGCTTTAGCAGATAAATCTTCTTCAGCGTGTGTTGGAAAGGTTAACGCTAATAGTGCTAGCAGGATAAGGCGCAAGCTAACTCCTAACAAAGTAAGACGTAAGATAAGGTTTATTCCAATTTATTATGGATTTACCGTAGCATCTTGCACGCTATTGTTATCAACAGCAACACCTGGATTTAAGCGTTGTTGCAACATGTGATCTTGAATATAAGCATTAATCCGGCGACGCTGTTCAATCACTTGCTCGTTGGAATAGCTTTGCTGATTTTGTGCTGCACCAGTCTGATAACTTACCGGAGATACACTACCCACTAAAGGACGTGTCATTAACACTGGTAATGGCGATTCTGCATCATTGCTTTGGTTATAATTTTGCACACCAACAATCGCCACCATAGCGACAGTTGCAGCAATAGCATATTGGCCAAACTGCTTGAAAAATGGCACTACATTGGAAGCAGTAGTTCGCTGTTGGTCAACTTCAGTTGATTTGGCTTGAGGCGCGATAATTGTTGGCTCAAGCTCAATCGCTGCAGTGATGCTGGCAAAAAGGTCTAAGTCAATGGTCGCAGGCAGTTCGCCGCGCATTGCATCGCCTATCATATGATAGCGTTGCCATTCATCATGTGAATCAACATCAGCAGAAAGCTGTGCCAATGTTTTATCATCGACTTCACCATCAACTGCTGCAGATACCCATTCTTGACTTGATTTAAGCATTATTCACCTATCTAAGGTTAAGGCTGTTACTTTTCCAGCAAAGGCTGGAGCTGTTTGTCGATTGCTTCTCGAGCACGAAAGATACGCGATCTAACTGTGCCTACTGGGCAATCCATTATATTGGCAATATCTTCATAACTCATGCCGTCTAGCTCTCTGAGCGATATGGCCATTTTTAATTCTTCAGGCAGAGTGTCGAGCGTGTTAAAGATCACTTTACTCATTTGATCTTTCATTAATAATTGCTCTGGTGATGCAAACTCTTTAAGTGCATCACTGCCTTCATAATATTCTGCATCTTCTATATCAACATCGTTTGCAGGTGCTCTGCGCCCTTGCGATGTAAGATGGTTTTTTGCGGTGTTTACCGCAATACGGTACAACCAAGTATAAAATGCACTTTCACCACGAAAGTTTGCTAAAGCTCTGTAAGCTTTAATAAAGGCTTCTTGTGTCACGTCCGCCACGTCCGCTTGATTGCGAACATACCTGGAAATCAAACTCATCACTTTATTTTGATACTTTAGCACTAACAGGTTAAATGCGTTTTTATCGCCTTGCTGTACTCGTTCAACTAATTGTTGATCACTATATTGTCCACTCATCCGAGCCGACTACTCCTAATCTGTAATACTGATTTCTCAGTCGCTCGAATCCTGTTCATATAAGTAGACCTACCAATATGAAGAAAGTTCGATTTTGAATTAAAAAAAGTTAATTTATTTCACTTATCAATAAAATATCTAAGCAAAATCACAATAAAACCCGCTGTAAAAGTACCCTACTTAGGTTATTTGATTTACTATAATAAAACCACTAAGCCACACCATGATACCTGATGAAACAAGCAGTTGAACACCAATGTGACATTTTGATCATCGGCAGCGGAGCTGCTGGACTAACTTTAGCGCTACATCTTGCTGAAAAATCAAAAGTAATTCTTCTTTCTAAAGGCCCGTTATCAGAAGGGTCCACGCTATATGCTCAAGGTGGAATAGCCTCCGTTTTTGATGAAGGCGACACAATTGAGTCACATGTCAACGATACGTTAATCGCTGGTGCCGGATTATGCGATAAATCGGTTGTGACATACACCGCAGAAAACGCCAAAAGCGCAATGCAATGGTTAATAAATTGTGGGGTGGCATTTGATAAAGAAGAAACTTTAGCAGGAGTCGATAATAGCGCGGCACCTTATCACCTTACCCGTGAGGGCGGGCATAGCCATAGACGAATTCTACACTCAGCTGATGCAACCGGTAAAGCAGTACAAACCACATTACAAGAACGAGCCATGGCTCACCCAAACATACAAGTATTAGAACGTTACAATGCGATCGACTTAATCACCACTCGTAAATTACATCGACCGGGTAACCGTGTACTTGGCGCTTATGTGTGGAATCGAGATGAGGAGCATGTTGAAACCGTTAAGGCAAAATTTGTGGCCTTAGCAACCGGCGGCAGTTCTAAAGTTTATCAATACACTTCCAACCCTGATATTGCCAGTGGCGATGGTATTGCTATGGCTTGGCGTGCGGGTTGCCGCATCGCAAACATGGAATTTAATCAATTTCACCCAACGTGTTTATTTCACCCTAACGCGCGAAATTTCTTATTAACCGAAGCATTACGTGGTGAAGGGGCATATTTACGCCGCCCAGACGGTAGCCGCTTTATGCCTGACTTCGATGAACGCGGAGAGCTTGCCCCTCGTGATATTGTCGCCCGCGCAATCGATTATGAAATGAAACGCTTAGGCGCAGACTGTGTTTATCTAGACATCAGCCATAAACCTGCTGATTTTATCATTAAGCATTTCCCCACCATTTATCAACGTTGCCTAGAATTAGGTATTGATATTACTCAAGATCCGATCCCTGCAGTGCCTGCAGCACATTATACCTGCGGTGGTGTGATGACGGATCTTCATGGTCAAACTGACATTAATGGCTTATACGCTATTGGCGAAGTGGCTTACACTGGCTTACACGGCGCTAACCGATTGGCGAGTAATTCGTTACTTGAGTGTTTAGTCTTTGCGCGGGCAGCATCACAGGATATAGAGGGACTGTTACATAAAATTCCAATGCCTTGTCCATTGCCTGTGTGGGATGAAAGTCAAGTCAGTAACTCAGATGAAGAAGTGGTCATTGCCCACAACTGGCATGAACTGCGGTTATTTATGTGGGATTACGTCGGTATTGTGAGAACTGATAAACGATTGGAGCGAGCGCTCAGAAGATGTTTAATGCTGCAACAAGAAATTGAAGAGTATTATTCAAATTTCCGTGTCAGCAACAATTTGTTAGAGTTGCGTAACTTAGTCCAGGTTGCAGAGTTGATTATTCGATGCGCGATGGAGCGAAAAGAGAGTCGAGGACTTCACTATAATATTGATTATCCTGAACAAGTCGACAATCCTAAACCTACTATCTTACAACCTAATCGTTAATCATTATCGGACGATTTACGCTTAAATAAGCTCATTGATGGCTCAATAATAGACGGCACAGATCACGATACGCTGTGTCGTCTAACATATCACTCCACACCAGTAATAACCGCTGCTCTCCAGATTTACTCACCTGTAAAAAAATAATGCACACTAGTGGGCAAATGAACGCTTTTTTGCTTAGGTTGATATTACTCGCTTGTACACCAGTACCGTATAATAGAGTACCAGCCCTCTTATTTCCCAAAGAAAATAAACAACGCCAATGAGACAATCTGCGCCATTCAACAACAAAAATAAGCATTACTACAATAAAAAGTAATGTTTGGATAATGTGGTATATCAGGGAGGAATAACTGGGCCAAGCCAAAAAGCTACTTAAAATAACGGCAAAAAATACTGTTAACCCAGCACGCTGTAAAAACGAAGCACTCAACGCAAATTGCTGCATATGAGTGCTAGTATTAGACGACGAAACGGCTATTGAATTAAGGTGCTGGTCTTCCACGGACTTTTATTATCATATCGGCTAACAATGGATCTTGGCATTGTTCATGCCCCATAAACCAAGCAAATAACTCTGGGTCTTCACACTCTAATAGACGAATAAAGGTATTTTTATCATCATCGGTCATTGCTTCATATTGAGTTTCGACAAAAGGTTGAAACAAGATATCTAATTCTAACATTCCGCGACGACATGCCCAGCGGACACGAGCTATATTCATTAATTCCAACACAAATCTCCTGATGTCTGTATCACAAGTTAGCTTATACGGTTCTCAAAATCTTGTACTTGTTTATCTCGTCCAGCAAATAATTCTCCAAAATCCGTTGCTAATAATGATTTTACCGCGGGATGTTGGATCATTCGCTCAGCGAACATCACATGGTATTCTTCTTTGATGTCAGTTGTTTCACCAAGCAATACCATACCTTGTGACAGTATATCATGACGATAAATAGACGGTGCGACAAAAATACCGCGATTAAAGTAACCAAATGCTTTCATCATTTCGGCATCGTCAAATTCTCCCAAAATACTGACATTAAGATTTTTTTCTGCAAACCAACCGTGTAACTGTTGTCCTAATGAGGTTCGTTTACCTGGGATTAATAATTTACTCTGCTCAAGACAAGCAGGAAAAGGCGTAGAGATAGACTCCGCAGAAAAAAAGCTCACACCACACTCGCCTAACTTTTTCGACAAAATCTCAGGATACTTCAACGAGCCTCCGGCACAATCCGATACAATGATATCCAGCTTATGCTCACGTAAACGTTCAATAAGGCTATCGTGAGTTGACTCATAACAGGCTAAATGTACAGACCCATCGGCAGGAATAACGGTTAATAACACACGGCTCACGAGGGCTTTAGATAATGCATCCGCCACTCCGACCTCGAACAACAAGGAGTCATCTTTTTGATAATTTAAGATATCAAGCATTTCATAGCTAAGACTAAACATCTTATCAGCATAACGAAAGACCAGTTCTCCTAACTCAGTAGCCTCTAAATTGCGCCCTACACGTTTAAACACAGCGCCCTTTAACCTTTCCTCCAATGAACGGATCTGCCCGGTAATGGTTTGAGGTGCAAGACATAATACTTGAGCGGCTTTGGTTACAGAGCCTTTCTTTTGTACCATCCAAAAATAATATAAATGATTATAATTTAAATGCTGCATATCAATTACTAACCCTACAAAAATCACTACAGCTACTATAGCAAATAAACACTTAACTGCGCTGTTGATTAATTGATAGTAGCTGGGCTGTATATCTTAGGTGGTTAACGTGGGTTAGAGAAAACGCGTTAGTGGTTTATTTAACTTAAACTAAGGATAAGATATGACAATACAATAATAAAAATCATAGTCTTAGCTACCATCAAACTTGTCACTCGTTTTCCTACAAGCGAATTGATGCTTCCAATAGCAAATTTATTACTCGTTAATTCAACGCAATGAGCAAGGCAAAGGGCTATTTTAGCGTGGTTTGCCATCTCAAATTCAGGTGATTTAACCCTGCAGTCTAAATCTTAAAAACACAGGATCTAAAAAGCTAATCCGCCATAACAAACGGTTGCTACATTCATCATCAAAAATCAACAGTTCCTGAACCACTAGATTAATTCATCTGAATGATTAGCCAAAAATCAAGCATAAAAAACGCAGCCCAAGGGCTGCGTTAATCTATTGACCAAATTACTGACTGCGGCGACAATCCATTAAACTCGTGATCACTGATTCCAGCTCATCACTGTTACTGACATTGTTTAACGACACCTGCTCAGTAAGTGCTGAGACAACTTCAGATTTTACGATTATGTGGCTAGAGCAATAATTCACATTCGCTGTTTGATAACGTTTCCCCGCTCGGTATTTCAATGCTCTTGATTCATAATCATTGGGATCAATTCGTTTCTTAGCCAGTTCATCTTGAAACATTAATGCTCCATCCACAACGCCTTCCAAATAACTTTGGCAAGTGGGTGAGTCAGATGATTCAAGACAAACATTAAATGATTCCGCCGATACAGGAATAGCTAGACTGCTCACGAGTATTCCCAAGGTTAATGTATTGAATTTCATGATTTCCCTCCATTTTTAGGCAGTACCTTGGCTAACCAAAAATAACCAATCACAGCCGCAAATAACGATCCAGTTAAAATACCGAGCCTTGCATAATCACCAAACGCAGCGGGTGAATTCTCAAATGCCAGTGAAGCAATAAACACCGACATGGTAAATCCAATACCACACATAACCGCAACAGGGATGATATGCCTCCAGCCAATGCCTAGTGGTAACTCAGCTAATTTAAGTTTTACTGCTAAATAACTAAATAGCAGCACTCCAATAGGCTTACCTAACAACAGACCCATGATGATACCTAGGGTGATAGGTTCAGCAAATGTATCCAATGACATATTGGTTAATGATAAACCAGCATTAGCAAAAGCAAACACCGGCAAAATCATAAAGGTGCTCCATGGGTGTAACTTGTGCTCTAAATGCTCAGACGGTGAAGAGCCATCTTTAGCACGTAAAGGGATACAAAATGCGATAATCACACCGGCCAAAGTCGCATGCACGCCAGATTTCAATACCGCAACCCACAAAATAAAGCCCAGTAATCCATAAGGTAGAATCGAACTGACCCCTTTTCTATTCAACGCGACCATTAGCACGATTGATATCGCCGCAATCACTAAACTAAGCATTGATAAATCGGTACTGTAGAACAGCGCAATAATCACAATCACGCCAAGATCATCAATAATCGCTAACGCCAGCAAAAATACCTTTAAGGCCACCGGAACCCGACTACCCAGCAGTGCCATAATGCCTAGCGCAAAGGCAATGTCAGTTGCCGCAGGGATGGCCCAGCCAACCTGAGTTTCAGGGTTAGAGTAGTTAAATGCTAAGTAAAATAACGCAGGAAAAACCATGCCACCAATAGCAGCAAAGCTGGGTAAGGATGCTTTTGCGACACTAGACAATGCTCCTTCCAGTAATTCACGCTTCACTTCTAAGCCGATTAATAAAAAGAACAATGCCATCAAACCATCATTAATCCACAGTAAAAGTGGCTTATCGATATCAAGATCACCTACCCTAAACTGGACTTCAGTGGCTAAGAAATCTTGATATATCCCAGCTAATGGTGAATTGGCAAGAATCATCGCCAAAGCCACGGCGATCATCAGTAAAATCCCACCGGCAGACTCTTGGCTTAAAAAGTTTTTAATTGCACGTTCCATATAACACTCCAAAAAAAACAATAAGATAAGTCTATCTGAATCATTGAAACTATAATAATCGCTTGTTTCTTGATATTAACTCGGTATTTCCGAGGTATCAAGCGGTAACAAGTCTGCTTTATACTTTATTCGAGTTATGCTGACACTGTGAAGCATAGCGTAGATTGGGTCTTTTTCTACAGATTAGAACGTGTTAATTAACCTTGGTTTGGGTATAATCTCGAAAAGGAAAAAGGATTAAACAGATGAAACAATATCTAGATTTGTGCCAGCGTATTGTCGATGAAGGCGAATGGGTCAATAATGCTCGCACTAACAAAAAATGCCTCACCGTCATTAATGCCGATCTTGTTTATGACGTTGCAAATAATCAATTTCCATTAGTGACTACACGTAAAAGTTTCTGGAAATCGGCCATTGCAGAAATCCTTGGCTATTTACGCGGTTATCAAAATGCTGCTGATTTTAGATCATTAGGCACCAAAACATGGGATGCCAATGCCAATGAAAACCAAGCTTGGTTAGATAACCCAAACCGTAAAGGTCACGACGATATGGGGCTGATTTATGGAGCCTTGGGGCGTGCTTTTCCAAAAGCGGGTGGTGGCCAAGTCGATTTACTGCAACAAATTGTTGATGACTTAACTA
Organism: Shewanella vesiculosa; assembly: GCF_009994065.1. Classification (NCBI taxonomy): domain Bacteria; kingdom Pseudomonadati; phylum Pseudomonadota; class Gammaproteobacteria; order Alteromonadales; family Shewanellaceae; genus Shewanella; species Shewanella vesiculosa. The sequence goes on along the minus strand of NZ_JAACSD010000005.1, from coordinate 90,833 downwards.
ACGGTATCGATAATCGCGGTGAGATTTTAACCTTCTATCATCCAGGCGCATTTGACTTAGGTTGCTTACGTCCATGTATGTACGAGCATCACTTTTCATTACTTGGTGATACCTTATATCTCAATAGCACCCAAAGAAGTTGTGATGTTCCATTAGGATTGAACTTCAATATGGTACAGGTTTACGTATTGCTGGCATTAATGGCACAAATAACGGGCCACAAACCTGGTAAGGCGTACCATAAAATTGTCAACGCTCATATATACGAAGATCAGCTTGAACCCATGCGCGATATTCAGCTAAAACGTGAGCCTTTTGCCTCACCTAAATTAATCATTAATCCACAGATTAAAACCTTAAAAGACATTGAAACTTGGGTGACCTTGGATGATTTTAGTGTAGAAGATTATCAGCATCACGACGCGATTAAATATCCTTTCGCCGTATAATCTGCTTTCGCTCATAACAAAAATGGCGTTGTTCAAATACTTGAACAACGCCATTTTTGTTATTGTTTAGGCTTAACTCGTTAGTAGTTTCAATCCTACAACAACAAGCAAGCAAGCAAAGATTTTTTTCAACACTGGCGTGGGCCAAGAGCTTGCCGCTTTTACACCGATAGGCGCGCACAACATTGAGCTAATAATAATCCCGATTAATGCGGGTAGATAGATGTATCCCACCGAGCCCTCGGGTAAATTCGGTACATCAAATCCCGCGATGATATAACCAATGGTACCGGATACAGCAATAAGCATTCCGGTGGCCGATGAAAACCCAACAGCTTGGCGCATTTGTAAACCGCAATAACTCAAAAATGGAACTAGCAGTACTCCACCACCAATTCCCATTAGCCCAGCGGTTAGCGCTATCAAAATTGAGATGATAAATAGCACGGCAAAATTAGGCAGACTACTTCCCGTTTTCACTTTAAACGGAAACGCCATTTGTACAGCCATTAACACGACAAAAATGGCGAAGGCCTGCTGTAAATCATCCGATGCAATTTGCTCAGACACAAATGCTGACGCTAAAGAACCAATCACAATGCCGGGTAAAATAGGTTTAAATAACGCCCAAGGAATATTACCGCGTTTATGATGGGCAGCAGCTGAAGACATAGACGTTAAAATAATCGACGCCAGTGATGTAGCGATAGCGACGTGAGTGAGTTGAACCGAGCTAATGCCCACTGAGGGTAAGATATACAACAGAGCAGGCACAATAATTAATCCCCCTCCAATACCTAGAAGGCCGGCTAAAAAACCCACAACGGATCCCAGCAAAAGACATATTAAAAAGACCTGCAGTAAACTATCCACGATGACATCCTTAAGAGCGACACTTGGCAATATTATCAAAAACCACAACAGCGAGTTATCAAGCCGATTAAATCAAACGACTAATCCATATTAATTAAGTCTGCTAAATCATGCTGTTGTAAAAAATGAGCGAGTAAGCCTCGGACTTGATTACCATTTGATTGCTGTAAAATAGACTCCAGCAATTCAGATAACTGTTGTTTTGAGACACGTCTAAGTAAAAAATTAATCCTCGCTAAGCTGCCTTGGTTCATACTGAGTTTGTTATACCCCATAGCAACTAAAAGCAATGCGCCGTAGGGTTCTCCAGCAAGTTCACCACACACACTCACATCTAAATTATACAGTTTACACTCATCGACCGCGCGTTTAAGGGCTCTAAGAATACCTGGGTGATAACTGTCAAATAGCGAACTCACACTCGGGTTATTACGATCGACAGCCAGCAAATATTGCGTTAAATCATTACTACCGACAGAAACAAAATCAACTCGCTTCGCCACATCTTGTAACTGGTATAATAATGCTGGTACTTCAAGCATTACACCAACTTTTGGCCTAACCAAAATAGTATTTAACTCTTGGCTTAATTCAATAAATGCTTGATCCAAATATTTTAAGGTTTGATCTATTTCATCTAAATTACTGACCATTGGCAGTAATATTTGCAATTGATTACCGTGACTTGCCGCTTGTAGCATCGCCCGTAATTGCACTAAAAATAATTCAGGATGATCCAGTGATAACCGAATGCCGCGCCAGCCTAAAAATGGGTTATCTTCTTTAATCGGAAAATACGGTAGTGGTTTGTCACCACCCACATCCAATGTACGCATCACCACAGGTCTATCACCTGCAGCATCTAATACTTGGCGATAGACATTGATTTGCTCACTTTCACTCGGAAAGCGTTGATGCAACATAAATAGGATTTCAGTTCGATACAACCCAATACCATCGGCACATTCTGCTATTTCAGATGCGATACCACTGAGTAACCCTGCATTGAGATACAAATGGATCCGCTCACCATCGGTGGTAATAGAGGGTAAACCCAACTCGGCAGAAAATTGCTTTTGTTTTTCAACATCAGCATCAATCAGTAATTGGTACTCTTCTATCACAGCGGGTGAAGGCGATACCAATAGCTGACCACGATTAGCATTTAATACTAATAGCTTTTGATCAATATCGATGGATAAGACTTCATCAACGCCAACAATGGCTGGTACACCTAGCGCACGCGCTAAAATAGCGGCATGAGCATTTACCCCACCACGCTCGGTGACAATCCCAGCTAACTTTTGCCGCGGAAACTCTGCCAGTAAAGTGGCATCCACTTCTTTTGCGACTAATATAACCGGTTTATCCGGTTCTAATTCCAGTCGGCCAGGCTCTATCAGTTGTCGAAGCAACTTCTGCCCGAGCTCTCGAATATCACTGGCGCGCTCTTTGAGGTAAGGATCTTCCATCGCCAAGAACTGCTCAATATAGCGAATAGACACCCGACTGACAGCAGACTCAGCTTGCCAGCCTAATGCGACTTCACGGGCATACTCGCCACCGAGACTCGAATCATCGAGCAGTAATTGAAATGCAGTAAATATAGAGGCAACATCAGCAGATTTTTCGCGTTCAAAACGTTGCGATATTGACGTCAGCATGTCTTTACAACGCTGTACGGCTAACTTTAAGCGCAGAATTTCAACATCAACATCAGTACATCGGATCTCGGCCTGTTCCAGTGAAATCAAACCACCCAACACTAGACCATGAGCAATCGCAATACCGCTTGACGCTGTTTCACCACTGAAAACAACTTGTTGCTGCACATTGGTAATGGCCGCCTTGTGCTTTAAGCTTCGCACAACGACAGCAAGTTGCGCTGCCAAGGTCATTAAAAATGCTTCTTCGTTTTCACTGAACTGACGCGCTTCGGGCTGTTGCACCACAATAACGCCGACAACCTGTTTTTGAAAAATGATCGGTACAGCTAAAAATGCCCGATATTCTTCTTCTGCAGCTTCTGGGAATAATTTAAAGCGAGGGTGAATACGGGCATCAGCAAGGTTAATAGCTTCTTCACGTTCGGCAACTAAGCCAACTAACCCTTCAGATAGTGGCATACTGACGCGGCCAACAGCAGATTTTTCTAGCCCTTCGGTGGCCGATAACACAAGATGTTGTTGTTCAAGGATATAGATAGAACAGCAATGGGTAGCCATCGCTAATCGAGTTTGTGACACTAATATGGTTAATGCACTTTCAAGGCTGTTGGCTCTCGCAACAGCTTGAGTAATATCCCTGAGCATATTTAACACTGTTCCAATCCTCTTTGAAATCAGTTAACTCCGTTGTTTGCTTCGTTTTTTACTAAATTCGCGCGTTTGTAGCGCTAATGTCGTCGATGCGAACTCTTTCATTACCTTTCTATATACGTCGCGTTTAAAAGACACTACCTGACGAACAGGATACCAATAACTGACCCAACGCCAATCATCAAACTCTGGATGACCTGAAGAATTCAAGTTAATGGTATTATCGTGACCTTTCAATTGTAGTAAAAACCATTTCTGTTTTTGGCCAATGCAAACAGGTTTGCTTTCTTGGCGTACCAAACGCTTAGGTAAACGGTAACGTAACCAAGAGCGCGTGGACGTTAAAATTTGAACATGTTCAGGTCTTAGCCCCACTTCTTCGTAAAGTTCTCGATACATGGCTTCTTCTGCAGACTCGCCATCATCCAACCCACCTTGTGGAAACTGCCATGAATGTTGGCCAAAACGTCTGGCCCACATAACTTGTCCAAATTTATTACAGATAATGATGCCCACATTTGCGCGAAAGCCGTCGCTATCAATCACATGGACTCCGAAAATAACAAATTTTATATCGTTTGATTGTTTCACAAAGCATGCCTATCGGCAAACCTCTATTTACTGTGGATAATTGAATAACAATGTGAATAAATCAAAATTATCAACAATTATACAAAACCACTTTGTGGATTATCCACAAAATCTGTGGATATCTCTGTTCGAAACTTTGGTAAACCTTAATAACAGGCTAAAAACCAACTAATATCCTTTTGAATAAAACTGCTGAGAATTATATTATAATTCTATATAAACAGTAACTTAAAATTTTAAATAAATTCAAAAAATGCTAGATCGCCGCAATGGTACAAAAAACACACAAGCCTAATTGAGATAGCTAATCACTCATTTAGCAACTTAAGTTATACACAAATAACAAGGCTTATTTTAAATTAAACCCGTAAAAAAGCCATTTTATTACGTTGACTTGGGGTTTTTAATCAGTTAAAGAGCCATAAACTTGTACTTATCCATTAAATCTGTGGATAAGTATGTGTGAAATGTAGGGGAAAAACGAGTGTAACTTGGGACAAGTATATTATAAAAACAGTCATAGTTAAAAAATTCATTTTAAAACAGCATCCTACAGAAGATTTTAAGCGAATAACTTTACCCAAACAAAATGCGGTTATTTTTCAACCAACCCAGGTACAACTAACTAAACTTGTTATCAATCAATATTACTTGATAGCATAGCGTGTCAGTATTAATCGCCAGCGCCCCCCACGTTCTCAAAGGTAAATTATCATCAAATGGCTAAATCATCGCCCTTAAACCTCAATGAATTAATGCAAAGAGCCCACAATATGGCAGGCATTTGTTTAGCGGATATTGCCAGAGATAATCAAATAGAAGTACCGGTGGATTTGCGAAGAGATAAAGGCTGGGTAGGTCAACTTATTGAATCTGAATTAGGTGCGCTTGCGGGCTCAAAACCTGAACAAGACTTTCTGCATTTAGGCGTTGAGCTGAAAACGATCCCGATTGATCATAACGGCAAACCACTAGAAACGACTTATGTTACTGTGGCCCCACTGACGAATATTCAAGGCATGACTTGGGAGAATAGTCTGGTTTATCATAAATTGCAGAGAGTGTTATGGGTTCCTGTTGAAGGTGAACGGAGTATTCCTGTTGGACAAAGACGCATAGGCACACCCATACTGTGGCAACCAAACAGAGATCAAGCCAGACAGTTACAACAAGATTGGGAAGAGATAATGGAGCTTATTGCCTTAGGCAAGGTGGATAAAATTAGCGCCCGTCATGGAGAGGTACTGCAATTACGACCAAAAGCGGCTAATAGCAAAGCACTCACAGAAAGCATCGCCGAAGATGGCAGTATACAATTATCCAATCCTCGAGGGTTTTACCTTAAAATTAACTTTACGCAACAGATCTTAGCTAATGCATTCTCATAATCTGCCACAATCACAACCCTGACTATGATTATTAATATCGAAAAAACTTGTACTACTGCAGCAGTTTCTTCACTTCTATTGATCTAAATCAGAAATAAAATATCACAAGTAAGCAAAATTTCTATAGACTACCCCTCTTATATACTAAGTCATTTAGGCAACCACATTCTCCGTGAAAGCACGCCGTCAAACACAAAAATTATTGTTCGCTATTTTTGCCTGGTGTGTAGCAATGGCTTCTTTCGTTTTTTTTCGTTACTCACAATCATCGCAACTACCTGAGTGGGCAGTTGGAAGTGCCGATTTAGCCACACTTGCTGTGATGATGGGCATTGTATTTGGCTGTTTGCATTGGATGTCGAACCTGATTGCTGACTTTAGCGCCATCAGTCGTTTACCTTATTTATTTTCAGTCGTATTTAAAGGCTTGTTTCTATTACTCGGGGCGACGACCTTAGCGTATGTGACACAATTTTTAAACATGTGGGCCATAGAGAATCACATGGTGACATTGCGGCAAATGCTTACGGTGCAAATTATTTACAGCCCATCATTCCAGGCATTAGTGGTTTACCTTGTTGTGGTGCGGGTCAGCTTAGCTTTTATTGAACAAATGTCGCTGTTGGTAGGCCCAAAAGTATTACTGAATATTGGCATGGGTAAATATCACAAGCCACGTTATGAGCAACAATTGTTCTTGTTTATCGATATGGTGTCATCAACCGCTCATGCAGAAACGTTAGGTGACTATCGCTTTAGCCGCTTGATTCAAGACAGCTTTAGTATGCTTGCAGATACGGTGACCGATAATGAAGCGGAAATTTATCGCTATATGGGTGATGCAGTATTGATCCACTGGCCGTTAGAACAAGGCATTAAACATGACCGTTGCATGAATATCTATTTTGAGTTTTGTCAGCAACTTCAGTGGCAGAGAAAATACTTTGAACAGCAATATGGTTTTGTGCCCAAATTCAAAGCAGCAGCCCACTGTGGCCAAGTTGTCGCCGCAGTTGTTGGTGTTCATAAGCAAGAAATTAGTTTCTTTAGTGATGTATTAAACACTCTGGCTCGACTACAAGATCAATGTAACCCACTCGGTCAAAGAATGTTGCTCTCAGGGGATGTGGTGCATCGACTTGAACAGCAAAATAGCCAGTATCAACTGACTGACTTAGGGCCTATTATGCTAAAGGGTAAAAAGCATCCAACTGAAGTGTACGGTGTTGCTCCAATAAAATAGTTCCCTCTACTAGTTGAAGTCAGTTAATAACAAAAATGGCAAGTATTACGACTTGCCATTTATTGAGGCTTCAACATTCTCCAAATGAGTATCTAACCGATCTTATTCGGTAACACTTGTGCTAACAGCTTTTTCTGAATGGCCAAACCTAAGGTTCTGAACGTTGAAATACGACTGGTAGTTTGACGCCAAACTAAACCGATATCACGGTAAGGGGCTTCGCCAGGTGGATCGATAGCAACCAGATCGGTATCCGTTAAAATCCCTGTATCAATAGCCATTTGGGGTAAAAATGTAGTACCAAGTTTACTGTTTACCATCTGTACTAAAGTATGCAGACTCGTGGCAGCAAAGGGATTAATCTTGGCACTATCACCCAATTGGCATGCTGTTATTGCGTGTCCGGTAATACAATGTTCAGCTTGGAGTAAAAAAATACTTTCATCAGGCATTTTTTGGTAGTCGATAGGTTGCACTAATTGTTGCGATACCTCTTTATGCATTACCATTTTAAACGGATCAATACCGACTTTCATACTATGAAAACCACTCGTGTCCACGGGTAACGCCAATATCAATAGATCTAACTCTCCTTTGGCTAACGCATCCAACAAACGCTCAGTGGTATCTTCTTTTAATAACAAGCTGAGTTTGGGATAATCTTGCTGGCATAATTTAACCACTCGACTGAGTAAGAATGGCGCTATGGTCGGAATACACCCTAAGCGGATCTCTCCAGTCATGGGTTCGCCTTGATTTTTAACTAACTCAACTAAGTCATCGACATCGGTTAAAATATTGCGAGCTCGCTCAACCACTTCTTCGCCAATAGCAGTAAACATAAAGGATTTATGATCGCGTTCAATTAACTGGTAACCCAGTTGCTCTTCAAGATTTTGAATCCCACTTGATAATGTTGATTGGCTCACAAAGCATATCTTGGCAGCGCGATTAAAATTTTGTTCTTGATGTAAATGAACTAAATAATAAAGGTTTTTAAGGCTAGGAAGATTTTTCATATAAACGATTACCCTTATCTATGTTAATTCAAATAGTGAATTAAATAAGCCAAAAAAACAAGACTCAATGGGCTAATCGAAACAAAAGTCCATAAAAAATGCCCCTTAAATAAGAGGCACTTAAACAGCATGACTTTCAGCACTCGTCTAGGTATTTATCTAAACAGATAGTGACTAGCATAATGGAAATTACGCTTTTGCTTCCAAGTATACTTTCAACTGTTGTAAATCTTTGGCAGCATGCTCAACGATTGCAGCAAGCCATACCTTGTGTTCGGTTTCCCATTTAGCTTCTTCACCGTGTTGTAATAACTGTGAAAATTGCTGAATGCGTTTCAGGCCAACAGACCCTGCTGCACCTTTAAATTTATGAGCTTCTGCACATAAGGTGTCTTTATCATTTGCATCACCCGCTTTCACTAGGCTGCTGATATATTCAGGCATTAGCTGCTCGAATAACACGACGCTTTTCAATAACGTTCCAGCTCCAATGGCACTGATATATTGCTCAAGCGTATTGAGATCCAATATTGAGTCTAACTGCGTTGTGGCCATTAAGGCACCTCTATCAAATATAACGCTATAAAGTTATAAATATGATACCGAGTAAAATACCCTATGCAAGGCTTGCTAATATTTAACCGCTATTTAATGACAAAATATCACATTTTTTCAACATAACTACTCAACTGGTATTACCAATGTTTAAAAATACCTCACATTGATAATTTTTCAGCCAAATTTTTAGTGATAATAGTTATCACTCCTATATAACATCACAAAAATCGACCTAAATGTTGAACCTATTTGATTGCCAATAATCGACCCGCAGCGATCACTCGCCCCAGGAGGTTTTAGGTTGGCTAGCGATTAATGCACTGCCTTGCCCACCAAATTCACGTAACTCGCTTACGATCGCAACCAAGCCATCCCAACGAAAAGCACACCAATCTGGGGCGAGTAAGATTGGTTTTTTGGCATAAGCAGTTACCCGATGAAAGATAATATTTTTTGGGGTATGTCGAATAAGTTTTGCAGCTTCAGCGGCATACTCTTCAAGGGTCAATAATGGCATAGCATTATAACGCCATTGCTTCGCCATCGTACTGCCTTCAACAACATGTAAAGGATGTAATTTAAGTCCATCTACACCAATGCCTAATACAGTTTGTAAGCTATTAAAATAGTCAATCGACGTTTCGCCTGGGAGCCCTAATATCAAATGAGTACACACTTTAATGCCTCTAGCGCGGGCATTTTTTACCGTCCGACGATATTCGCATAACAGATGGCCACGATTAATCCGCTTTAAAGTATGATCATTGGCTGTTTGTAAGCCTAATTCTAGCCATACTTCTATCCCTCGTTGTTGATACTCAACCAGTAAATCAATTACTTCATTAGGAACACAATCAGGACGAGTACCAATATGTAACCCTACAATATCGCTATCCTCCAGCGCTTGATCATATTTTTGCTTAAGCACTTCATACTCATCATAAGTACTAGTGTAAGCTTGAAAATAAGCAATATATTTAGCTGTGGGTGCAGTATTTGTATTCACCGAAGAGGTACATTTTTTTGCCGATTGCGCACGTACTTTGCCTTCAGTTAATTGTATCGCTATCGGTTGTTCTCTACCTCGTTCACCACTGAATGAGGCAACGTTGCAAAAAGTACACCCTCCCACCCCTAAGGTGCCATCACGATTAGGACAAGTAAATTGGGCATCAATGGTTAATTTTTTTACCCTTTGTCCATATAGACGTTTGCAATACACGCCAAACGTATTTACGTAGTCATCTAAACCCAAAATACAGTCTCATTATTACGCCAAAGTTCGCCAGTGTAGTCAGTCGATAAACACCTGTCTTGGTGCTAAATCAATAAAACCGTCTATTAACTCAAGCGAGTTATAAACTTATGTACAAACTAAATAACGTTTAAAACAATTTAGTTTATTTACATCGACAAAAAAGTGAATATTTACTCATTTATAATAATTTTTTACCCAAAGACTGTGTTTGAAATAAAATTCATTATTTTTGTTTCAAAAACAATTAACCGCCATTGTTATAAAAAGGTAATCAGTAATTTAATTTTTTTCTAAAATTCTTTTTATTCATAACGTTATAGCGCTAAAAACACAGTTTACGTTAACGTAAACTTGACAGCTTATTACCTTTTTCTAGTAATTATATTTCAGTTTGTTGCATTTTTTTGGTTTGACCTTTATGCATTCTCGGTTTAATTTGGATGGTTCGGGTGCATATCTATGGATATTCTTCAAATTTACCCCGAGTCGTATCTAGTAGAGGTTTAGGGGGTTTTTTGTATGAGCTTGTATCATCCCAGTTTTGAGCGTGACAATTGCGGATTTGGTTTGATTGCACAAATGGACGGAGACGCGAGTCACCGTATTGTGCGTACCGCGATTCATGGTCTCGATCGAATGAAGCATCGTGGTGGTATTGCAGCTGACGGACGCACAGGTGATGGCTGTGGTTTATTAATGCAAATGCCTACAGATTTTTTTGAAGCTATTGCGGCTGAAAATGATTGGCATTTAAGCCGCAAATTTGCGGTGGGTATGCTATTTCTTAGCCAAGATGAGCAACGCGCTGATGAAGCGAAGTTCATTTTAGAAAAAGAATTACAAAGAGAAACGTTAAGTGTCGCTGGCTGGCGTAAAGTTCCGATCAATCCAGATGTTCTGGGGGAGATCGGCCGGAAAAGCTTGCCACAAATCTATCAAGTATTGATTAACGCGCCAGTGGGATGGCGTGAGAAAGATCTTGAACGTCGCTTATATATGGCTCGTCGCCGTCTTGAGCAACAAATAACAGACGATAAAGATTTTTATGTTGCTAGTCTTTCTGGGCAAGTCATAGTCTATAAAGGATTAATGATGCCAGCAGACCTGCCATCATTTTATACAGACTTAGCAGATATTCGTTTAAAAAGTGCGATTTGCTTATTTCACCAGCGCTTCTCAACGAATACATCGCCAAAATGGCCATTAGCACAACCGTTTCGTTATCTCGCTCATAATGGTGAGATCAATACCATAACCGGCAACCGTCAATGGGCAAGAGCGCGTGCTTATAAATTCAACTCGCCTTTATTACCCGATTTACAACAAGCGGCCCCTTTTGTTAACGAAACCGGTTCAGACTCGTCTTCTTTAGATAACATGCTCGAAATGCTGTTATCCGGTGGCATGGATTTATACCGTGCAATGCGTTTGCTTATTCCACCAGCATGGCAATCTAATCCTGAAATGGATGACGAGTTAAAAGCTTTTTATGATTTTAACTCAATGCACATGGAGCCGTGGGACGGCCCTGCAGGCATTGTAATGACCAATGGTCGCCATGCTGCCTGTGCAGTTGATCGTAACGGCCTACGCCCTTCTCGCTACGTTATAACCAAGGATCGTATCCTCACCTTAGCGTCTGAAGTGGGTATTTGGGATTATTCCGCCGATGAAGTGATTGAAAAAGGCCGTGTTGGGCCAGGCGAGTTATTAGTCTTAGACACCTTAAATGGTCGCTTGTATCACTCATTTGAAATTGATAATGACCTAAAGCGTCGTCATCCTTACAAAGAGTGGATGGCTAAAAACAGTCAGACATTGATCCCTGCAGAGCAAATTGCGCCGACAAAACAAGGTTCAAGTGGCTTCGATGCCAAAACACTGCTGCAATATCAAAAACAGTTTGGTTTTACTCGTGAAGAATTAGAGCAAGTTATTTGGGTACTAGCCAGCAAAGGCGAAGAAGCCATTGGCTCAATGGGCGATGATACACCTATGGCTGTATTGTCGAAAAAGTCACGCTCCTTGTATGACTATTTCCGTCAAAAATTTGCTCAGGTGACTAACCCACCGATTGACCCTTTGCGTGAAAAACACGTAATGTCGCTCGCGACCTGTGTAGGACGTGAACAAAATCTTTTTAGCGAAACCACAGGTAATGCTTACCGAGTGATGTTTAATTCGCCAATTTTATTATTCAGCGATTTTAACCAATTACTTGGACTCGATAGCACTAACTATCGCGCCAATACAGTTGACTTGAACTACGATGCTCAAGAAACCTTAGAGCAGGCTATTCGTCGTATAACAGACGAAGCAGAACGCTTAGCGCGCAGTGGCACAACATTATTAGTCTTGTCTGATCGCGCTGTTGCAAAAAATGCTCAAGTGATCCCAGCCGCAATGGCTGTCGGAGCTGTGCAGCGACGTTTAGTCGATAAAAGTTTACGTTGCGACACTAACATTATTGTTGAAACCGCATCGGCTCGTGACCCACATCATTTTGCGGTACTAATCGGCTTTGGCGCGACAGCTATTTACCCTTACCTAGCATACGAATCTATTTCTGCGATGGCTAAATTGCATCAGATAGATGATGTGACCCCATTAATGCTTAACTTCCGTTATGGCATTGAAAAAGGTTTGCGTAAAATCATGTCAAAAATGGGCATTAGTACCGTCGGATCATACCGTTGTAGCCAACAGTTTGAAGCCGTCGGTTTAGCCAGTGATGTGATTGAATTGTGCTTTAAAGGCGTAATAAGCCGTATTGAAGGGGTTAGCTTTAACCATATCGCCGATGACCAAAAAATACTCCATACTGCGGCCTATCGCGCCCATGTACCGCTACCACAAGGTGGCTTGCTTAAGTATGTTGAAGGCGGCGAATATCACTGCTTTAACCCAGATGTTGTCAATACCTTGCAAGCGTCGCTAAAAGACAAAAACTACGCTGAGTATAAAAAGTTTACTCGCTTGGTTGATGATCGCCCAGTGGCAACACTGCGCGATTTAATTGGCATTAAAGGCCAGCTTGACGCAGTTGAGCAAGAGACTGTTGAAGGCGCTGAAACACTTTACTCACGCTTTGACAGTGCTGCCATGAGTATTGGCGCATTAAGCCCTGAAGCCCATGAAGCATTAGCGGTTGCGATGAATCGTCTTGGCGGTCGCTCAAACTCAGGTGAAGGCGGAGAAGACGCGCGTCGTTTCAATAGCGAACGTAACTCAGCCATTAAGCAAATTGCATCTGGTCGATTTGGAGTGACAGCTCACTATCTGGTTAACGCAGATGTGCTGCAAATTAAAGTGGCACAAGGGGCAAAACCCGGTGAAGGTGGCCAGTTACCTGGTCATAAAGTGAGTGTGGAAATTGCCGGATTACGTCATGCACGTCCTGGTGTGACCCTCATTTCACCGCCACCACATCATGATATATATTCTATTGAAGATTTGGCTCAGCTGATTTTTGATTTAAAACAAATCAATCCAAAAGCCTTGGTGTCGGTCAAGCTGGTTTCAGAACCAGGCGTGGGCACTATTGCAACGGGTGTCGCCAAAGCCTATGCCGATATGATCACCATATCGGGTTACGATGGCGGTACTGGTGCAAGCCCAATCACCTCAGTGAAATATGCTGGTTCTCCTTGGGAACTCGGTTTAGCGGAAGTGCATCAGTCACTGGTAGAAAATGGCTTACGTCATAAAATTCGCTTACAAGTGGATGGCGGTTTAAAAACCGGTACTGATGTGATTAAAGCTGCATTACTCGGGGCTGAAAGCTTTGGATTTGGCACTGTGCCTATGATTGCGCTTGGGTGTAAATACTTACGTATTTGTCATCTTAATAACTGTGCCACAGGTGTTGCGACTCAAGATAAAAACTTACGTGATAATCACTATCACGGCTTACCAGAACGTGTCATGACCTACTTTGAGTTTGTTGCTCAAGAAGTGCGTGAATGGATGGCAGCATTAGGTGTCACCAAGTTCGAAGATTTAGTTGGACGCAGCGACTGGTTGTATGCGATTGAAGGTCAAACAGACAAGCAACGTGGCTTAGATTTAGCGCCGATTTTATACAAGCCTAAAGTGCAGCCAAATACGTCACTGACATGGAAAGAAATCAATCCGCCATCCGATGTGGGTCAGTTAAACCAAACCTTGTTAGCTGATTGTCGTACGGCAGTTGATCTCGGTGAACCGTTTACTTATCAATATCAAATTAATAATACCGATCGCTCTGTTGGCGCAACACTGTCAGGCTATATTGCCACTAAAGTCGGGGTCGCGGGCGCAAAACAACCGTTAACCCTTGGTTTTAGCGGTAGCGCAGGACAAAGTTTTGGGGTTTGGAATAGCCCAGGCCTTGAACTTAGGCTTTGCGGCGACGCCAATGATTATGTTGGTAAAGGGATGTCAGGCGGTAAAATCGTTATTCATCCGCCTATTGGTAGCCCGTTCCAGAGTGAACGCAGTGCCATTATGGGTAACACCTGTTTGTATGGCGCAACGGGCGGTAAATTATTTGCCGCAGGCCAAGCGGGTGAGCGTTTTGCTGTGCGTAACTCTGGCGCCATCGCTGTCGTTGAAGGCAGTGGCGATAATTGTTGCGAATACATGACCAGTGGTATCGTGGTTATCCTAGGTAAAACTGGAGTTAACTTCGGTGCAGGTATGACAGGCGGATTTGCTTATGTGTTTGACCAATTTGGGCGTTTTAATCGTCGGGTAAACACCGAAATGGTCGACACCCATAAAGTAGAATCAAAAATCCACCAGCAGCACTTAAAAGGTCTTATTGAAACTCATTATGAAGAAACAGGCAGTGAGCATGCCAAAATGATATTGAGTGATTTTGAAAACTGGTTGGATTGTTTCGTATTAGTTAAACCAACGAATATTGCCGTTGCTGACCTGCTAAAAATTGAGCAGAAGAGTCCGGAATTAGTGGTAAAAGCAGGGTAATTATTATGAGCAATGACTTTCAATTTATCGAAGTGGGTCGAGTAGACCCGGTTAAACATGAAGCCAAGAAACGTGCCACACAATTTATTGAAATTTATCAGCCGTTTACACAACCAGAAGTCAAGCAGCAAGCCGATCGTTGTCTGGACTGTGGTAACCCGTATTGCGAATGGAAATGCCCACTGCATAACTACATTCCAAACTGGTTAAAACTGGCAGAAGAAGGCCGGATTATGGAGGCGGCAGACTTGGTGCATGAAACCAATACGCTGCCAGAAATTTGTGGCCGAGTGTGCCCACAAGACCGCTTATGTGAAGGTGCCTGTACCTTAAACGATGACTTTGGTGCCGTGACTATTGGTAGTGTTGAAAAATACATTACCGATACTGCAATATCACAAGGTTGGCGCCCAAACATGACTCAAGTGACTCCTCGTAAAGAGCGTGTTGCCATCATTGGAGCGGGTCCTGCAGGTCTTGGTTGTGCTGATATTCTGGCACGCAATGGTGTGCAAACAGTAGTGTATGACAAGTATCCACAAATTGGTGGTTTGCTCACTTACGGCATACCGTCATTTAAGCTTGATAAAGAGGTCATGGCGACACGTCGCTCAGTGCTTGAAGGTATGGGCATCAAATTCAAAATGGGTGTCACTGTCGGAAAAGATGTGAGCTTCCAAAGCCTGTTAGACGAATACGATTCTGTATTCTTGGGTATGGGTACTTACACCGCCATGAAAGCAAAACTGCCTAATGAAGATGCCCAAGGCGTGATCCAAGCCCTGCCGTATCTTATTGGTAATACTCATCACATTATGGGTACTCAAGACGAAGCGACACCGTATCTAAGCCTCGAAGGTAAAGATGTCGTGGTGCTAGGCGGCGGTGATACTGCAATGGACTGTTTACGAACAGCTGTTCGTCAAGGTGCTAAAAGCGTGACATGTGCTTATCGCCGTGACGAAGCCAACATGCCGGGTTCACGTCGTGAAGTACAAAATGCTCGCGAGGAAGGCGTTAATTTCTTATTTAATCGTCAACCTGTGGCCATTAAAGCTGAAAACGGTCAAGTGGTCGGGATTGAGTGCGTTGAAACCCGAATGGGCGAAGCTGATGCCAGCGGACGTCAACGCGCTGAAATCATTCCAGGTAGTGAGCAAGTGTTAGCAACTGATGCGCTGATTATTGCCTTTGGTTTCCAAGCTAGCCCTGCCGCATGGTTTAGTGATTTTGGTATCGAAACCAATGAATGGGGCCTAGTGAAAGCCAATAAAACAGATGACAACCCGTTTCAAACCACCAATCCAAAAGTGTTTGCTGGCGGAGATATGGTGCGAGGCTCTGACTTAGTCGTGACAGCGATTGCAGAAGGTCGAGATGCGGCATTAGGGATTTTAAACTATTTAGATTAATAGCTTGCTAGCCTAACAGGATAGACATTCTAGGTTAGCTTGATAATAACAAGCTGTTATAACGTGTTTGCTTGTGAATTTTTGCGCATCTTATGATGCGCTTTTTTTAGTTTATTTTTACTATGACTCACTGTTAATTATGAGTGTCGAGTCGAATTAACTAAAAAATAGCTGAAGATATTGTCTTTTAATAACGAATTATCATCTGAAAATTTGATCCCCACGTGTAATAGCCCTTGAACATTTTTAACTTTTACCGCACTGCCAGATAAAATGCCAGAAAGTTCAGTATTGATCGAAATAGACACGTGTATTTGCTCGCCTTCGGCAAAACTTACCGCGTTGGCATCTAAGGTCAGCAAACACCCCGAAAATGAAAAATCAACCATTTTGGTGCTCACTTTAGCGTCATTGTGAATAACAAATACATCTTGTTCAATATTAACTCTGAGCTGATCGCGTAACTTTTTCTTAATGATGATTTTCGGAACACTGAGACATAACATCTTAATAGGTTGATTAACGATAGATAAAATAGATGACTTAAACGCAATGATGTCTTTAAAGCCGCTATTGGTCATGGCTCTTACAACAATTTCAGCATTCACTAGCATATGCTGATAAGCCTCAGAAAGACCTTTGTTTGGATACTCAATTAAGATAAAACGCCCAAGTTGATAACCAATCATACTCGAACGTGATTGGACGGTTTTGCCATTGGCAAAATGAATTTCAATAAATAAATCCATGCCTATGTCGATCAAACTAAGATCACCATAAATTGGAGCGCTTGCTGGGGTAGTCATTGACTACCTGCTCTTATATAACTCGTCATTATCGGCCTGTGTGTTATCAAAACATCTCGTCAGAATAGCTATAATAAACAGAATAATCTTATTTTGCTCATTATAGCTAACCCGAGCCAGATTCAAATCGGATAAATGGCCAGATAACGCAGACGGCAAGATAAAGGACGATTGCCACACCGTTTATTATCTTAAATGAATGTGACTTATACCAAACAGTAATAATGAATACTGCACAGCAACTAATCATAACTCAATGTTTTAGTGACTATAATAATAAATAATTTATTGCAGAATCATTTCCTCCCCCTGAAATCAGATCATACTTGCGCAAATAAACTGGATTAATACTCACCAGCCTCACCAACAAGCTTTCACAGTGATTGATAAGCTACTAACAAATAAGTAGAATACAAATCATTATCATTTACTTGGTTTATTTTAGAGAATAATTCTTTTATTCCTATTGGGGCAATACCTTGAATACTTTCTTAAACAGCTTGACGTTAAGACGGCAATGGCTCAACTCATCCTTCTTCAATCGATGCCTATTGCTTGCTATTAGTGCGATTTTTTCAACGACGCTATGGGCGCAGAGCCCGGCAATGACATCTGACGATATTGTCAAACAAACACGACAAATTCTCCAGTTAGCTGAATATATTGGGGTGGACTACTCAGAAGCGGTTACAGCAGGTAATATTACTAATCCTGATGAATTTGCTGAAATGCAGCAATTTGCCAGCATTATTATTGAAAAAACCAACCTGCTCGCGAATGATATGCAAAATTCAGTAATGACAGATGCATTGCAATTACAACAAGCCATTGAAGACAAAGCGCCACTGGCTGTTATTCAAGGATTTAGCCAACAAATCCGCCAACAGTTATTAAGCCAGTCTCCGGCCTTAATACTGCCATCACAGCTATTAACCAAAGATCATGTTCAGCAATTGTTTATCGAAAATTGCTCAAGCTGTCACGGTGATTTAGGCCAAGGCAATGGGCCATTAGCCAAATCATTAGCACCTGAACCAACCAATTTCACCGATCAAGAACGTGCGTTAAATCGTTCGTTACTGGGACTGTATGACGCAATTTCTGATGGTTTAGATGGCAGCGCGATGCGGGCTTTTAGTGAGTTAAATGATCAACAACGTTGGTCACTGGCTTTCTATGTTGGCAGCTTAGCATTTGAGCCAACGGCCACGGCAACTGAACATAGCAAACATGATACTAATGTTGAATTACAACAATGGGTCAATAACAATCCAATACAATTACTTCAGCAAGATGTCGGCATTGATCGTAGCCAACTTGAGTTATTACGCTCACAACCTGAATTACTGTTTCAACACGCCGAGTCGCCGATTTCAACTGCACGCACAAACTTGCAAGCTGCAGTAGAGGCTTATCACGCCAATGAGTTAGCGCAAGCACAAACCTTGGCGGTAAGTGCATACTTAGATGGATTTGAGTTAATTGAAAATACCTTAGATGCTCATGACAGTAGTTTACGAAAATCGATCGAGAGCCAACTGCTTAACTTTAGAAACTTACTGAAAGTACCAGGCCAAACCACACAGATTAATCAAGAGTTTGCCAGTATAATGACTCAGCTTAATCAAGCTGACACTGTATTAACAGGCCAATCGTTATCAAATAATGCCATGTTTTCGGCGGCATTAATTATTCTGTTGCGCGAAGGTTTAGAAGCACTGTTGGTGATCATTGCCTTAATGACAGTGTTAATTAAAACCGAGCGCCATGATGCGATTAAATTTGTTCATTTTGGTTGGATATCGGCACTCGCTGCGGGAGTATTAACCTGGTGGGCAGCAGATAATCTGATTAGCATTAGCGGCGCATCGAGGGAGTTAATGGAAGGCGGCGCCGCATTAATGGCTGCTCTGGTGTTGTTCTATGTCGGTTATTGGATGCACAGTAAAACCCAAGGTTCCAAATGGCAAAGTTACATTAAAAATAATGTTGATCGTCATTTAAACACTGGTACCTTATGGGGTCTCACAGGGCTTGCGTTTATTTCGGTCTATCGTGAAGTCTTTGAAACCATTTTGTTCTATCAGTCATTACTGACTCAAGCCATAGGCTCTGATAGCAGTAATGAACAAGTCAGTTACCTAGTTTACGGCTTGCTAGCCGGTATGGCTATTTTAGCTGTGATTGCTTGGTTAATGATGCGCTACTCAGTTAAATTGCCATTAGCCCGCTTCTTTGCGGTGAGTTCATACTTCATGTTGGTTCTAGCGTTTATCTTGGCAGGCAAAGGTATTTCAGCATTACAAGAAGCTGCGGTAATTAGCCTTACGCCCTTCCCTTTAGATGTGTCGATTAGCTGGTTAGGTATAGCGTCGACATGGCAAGGCTTAAGTACGCAAATGGTAATTGTGGTGTTATTTAGCTTTTTGGTTATTCGTAATCGTTACGCCAAATAATATCCAAAATTGACAGCATGACCTTGAGTGCTTACCCCTTAAGTTTGGTGTTTTGTATTCGAGTTTAACATTGAGCAGCCAATAAAAAGGCCGGCTAAATATATTTAGCCGGCCTTTTTGTGCCTAAAAGCGGTTAGTCATTTATTGCACAGTAAACTTAGTATCTTCATCTCTTAACATGTACAGCGCAAAACACGCGGCCCACATTGGCCATGCAGCAAAAAACAATAAGTTATTAAACGCATCAAAATATTGATTAAATGCCGACAAGGTTGAAGCGCCATGCATGAGAAAGATAATCCCGTAAGTAATATGCTTTTTAAACCCCAATACAAACGCAAATACTAAGGTTAATTGCAGTGCGCCCATAATATAGGCGGCAACTTCATTCATGCCGCTAATGCCATAAAACTTTTCAAATATCTTCATGCTATGGCCAGGATTAACAAACTTATCCAATGTCCACACTAGCATCACCAAAAATACGCCTAAACGTAAAGCCAGTAATGACCATTGCA
Organism: Shewanella vesiculosa; assembly: GCF_009994065.1. Lineage (NCBI taxonomy): Bacteria > Pseudomonadati > Pseudomonadota > Gammaproteobacteria > Alteromonadales > Shewanellaceae > Shewanella > Shewanella vesiculosa. Next base: position 70,976 of record NZ_JAACSD010000005.1, on the reverse strand, counting down.
ATTTGCGTTGAACATCGCCGCTAAGTGTTGTTTGCATCATCATTCCTTAAAAAATAATAATAAAGTGGTATCTATCTAAAACTAATGAGCTTTTAATAGGCTAAACTGACTTTTTAATCAAAAATCGCATTTGCCACTAATTGACCGAGTAACGCGCAACTATGTTGCACTGTCATCTATGCCATTTAGACCTAAGCCTATAAAAATAGGCATAACATGGTTGAAACAAAAAAGTTAATTAGAAGGTCTCTTTAACCATGTTCATCACAGCAGAAAATATTATGCCTACTCATCGCCATCAAAATCGTTCACTTATCGCGCTAGCGGTTAGCCTAGCCTTGTATTCATCTTTGACAACTGCAGCTGAAGACACTTCCACTATCGAAGTGATTCAAGTATCAGGTAAAGCGATTAACGATAAAGGCATGTCACCTAAAAGCACTAAGATCAACGGCCCCTTTGGGGATGGCATAGCATTAAAAGATATTGCCCGCTCGGTCACGCCTATCACCAGTGAAATGATTGAACAGCTTAATATCACTGATTTATCAGACATTCAAAAAGTCAGCCCTAACAGTTATTCAGCCAGCGGCTTCGGTGCATCGAGTTTGCCAACCATTCGCGGTCAATTAGGTGAACTGTACCAAGATGGTGTTCGTCGCCAGGCCGGTAATAACGGCTTTGGGATTCCCATGTCGTTTAATGCAGTAGAGCAAATTGATGTCGTCAAAGGTGCACCACCAGTGCTACTCGGTACCAGTCAACGTAACGGTGGTTTTGTTAATTTACATTCGAAAACTGCGCCAACTGACAGTAAATTTGGCAAGATCACGGCATCGGGTGGCAGTTGGGACCATTATCGCGCTCAATTAGATGTCGCCACAGACCTAGTCGCCAACCAAAGTGGCATACGTTTAAGCGCTGAACACATAGATAACGGCAGCTATTACGATTACTCAGGCTTTAAAAGTGACAGTATTTTTGTGGCATTTCGATTACTGCCCGACGATGTCAGTACTTGGGATATTAACGTCGAATACTATGATGTTGAATTTACCGACAACGCGGGGATTAATCGCCCTACTCAAGCATTAATCGACAACGGTTTATATATTACTGGTCAAGGTGTTCAACCTAATGGCAGTACTATTGCTGGAGCCAATGCCATCGTATCGCCAACCGGCTTAGTTGAGATAGATCGCAGCCAAGTATTAACCGATCCCGATAACACTAACGACGCACAAACCTTTTTGCTGCACAGCACATATGTGCGCCAACTTAGTGATAACGCCACTCTTAAAAACATCACTTATTATCAGCATTTAGAACGTGAAGAAATCGCTCAAAACAGTTTTGTTGAAATCATTGATGGTGCTGACACAGCCCAAAACCGCCTTGAATTAGCCTATCAATGGAATGACAGCCAAAGTACCATTGCCGCGGTGGATCTTCGCTACAACAAAGTGTTAGGTTACAGCCAATTTACCACCGAAGCTGACTTACCTATCGACTTGACGGGTCCAATTGAAAACCGCCGTATTCCACTGACTGCTGAGCAGCAAGCAAGGCTAGTTGAGCTGCGCCCAGGTGTGTTTGTGTCACCCGGAGCCCAATACGATACCAACGGTGATGGCAGTGGCAACTTTTCATTGTCTGACACCACAGACTCCAGCAGTTGGCAAACCGGCTTGGCGATCCAACACAACAGTCAATGGACAGATAAGTTTTCGACCAGCATAGGTTATCGAGCTGATTTTTATGATGTCCAGGCACGCGATCCTATTGCGCCACAAGGTCAAATTGCGGCCAGCGATTCTATTCATGAAATGCTAGAGTCTGGACAAATTAGTCTCAGCTATAAACTCACCGATGCTATCACCACCTATGCCAGCGCTAGTTATAATGAATCAACCTCAAACAGTATGGGCGGTGGCAATACCTTAGGTGCAAACAACCAAATTAGTCGTCAAAACTTTGCCACTGAAAATACCCTTAATGAAGTCGGTATAAAATACTCACCAACAGACAGCGCTTGGTATGTCGATGCCGCTGTGTTTGATCAAAAACGCAGCCTGCGTAACCGAGATGGCAGCAATACCGGCATTCGCACCAAGGGATTTGAGGCTCAAGCCTTTTTTGATGCCGATCCATATTGGTTTAGCGCAGGTTACAGCTATTTAGACGCTCGCTATGATGACTCAGCAAGTAGCCAAGACACAGTGCAAGTGGCCGACAGCTTTGACAATTCGCGCCCGGATATCATCCAAGGCACTGGAATTGGAGCGCCAAACTTTGCCTCATTTGCACCGTCAAATCGTCGAGTTCAAGGCTTGCCTGAGCAGACATTGACAATTAATGGTGGTATTGCCATTACAGAAAAATGGCAAGCAGGTTTCTCCGGTCTATATACCAAGAGTTACCCATTAGATTTTTTAGCGACTGTGTACATCCGCGATCAATACACGCTTAATATCAACACTCGCTATGACTTTACACCGCAAACAAGCTTAAGGCTGGACGTGAATAATGTGACCAATCAAAACAACTGGCGCCCTGTATTTGAAGGCGGTTATTTTGGCTCAACCTTGGTTTTCCCTGAGCTACCTGTTAACGCCACGCTGACCTTGCAACATTCATTTTAAGGCGACTGTTTATGATTAAAAAAATTATCCTATTACTCATTGCTACATTATTAGTAGTACTGTTTTTCTACTTCGACTTGCATCATTTACTGACCTTAGAAGGCTTAAAAGCCTCGATGAATGATTTCCACCAATGGCGCGAGCAATCGCCATTATTAGTTATTGGCGGATTCTTTATACTGTATGTAACTGTGACGGCATTGTCTCTTCCCGGCGCAGCCATTCTCACCATTGCCTCTGGAGCACTATTTGGTATTGTTGAAGGGTTGATTATTGCTTCGTTTGCTTCAAGTATTGGCGCATTATTGGCCTTTTTAGTCTCACGCTACTTATTGCGCGACTCAATCAAAAAGCGCTTCCCTGAACGTTTAGCGGCGATTGATAAAGGCATTGAAACAGAGGGGGGCTTTTATTTATTCACCTTACGCTTAGTGCCCATATTCCCATTTTTCATGATTAATTTATTGATGGGCGTCACTTCATTTAAATCGTGGACTTTTTACTGGGTAAGCCAGGTTGGTATGTTTTTGGGCACCTTTGTGTACGTTAATGCCGGTACTCAGCTGGCGCAGATTGACAGCTTAACGAACATTTTATCGTTTAATCTGATTATATCATTTGCACTATTAGGCTTATTCCCTCTTATTGCTAAAGCGATAGTCAATACCATTAAAAAACGCCGCGTATACAGTCAATGGACTAAACCCGCTAAGTTTGATCGCAACTTAATTGTAATTGGTGCAGGTGCCGGAGGCCTAGTTACTAGCTATATTGCTGCCGCAGTAAAAGCCAAAGTAACCTTAATTGAAGCCGGAGAAATGGGCGGCGACTGCTTAAACTATGGCTGTGTGCCCAGTAAAGCGATTATTAAAAGCGCTAAAATTGCTCAGCAAATAAGAAACGCCCATCATTACGGCCTAGAAGACACTACACCTGAGTTTTCTTTTAAAAAAGTCATGGCGCGCGTGCATCAAGTGGTGGCCGATATTGCTCCCCACGACAGCATTGAGCGTTACACCAATTTAGGTGTCGACGTCGTCAAAGGCTACGGAAAATTAGTCGACCCATGGACAGTAGAAATTAGCCACCCAGACGGTAACACTAGCCGCTTAACCGCGCGCAGTATTGTCATCGCAACAGGTGCTCGCCCGTTTGTGCCACCGTTACCAGGCATAGAAGAAGTCGGCTATGTCACCAGTGATACCTTGTGGGATGAATTTGCCAAACTCGACACTGCGCCGCAAAAATTGGTGGTATTAGGTGGCGGCCCTATAGGATCTGAATTGGCGCAAAGCTTTGCCCGCTTAGGATCGCAAGTCACTCAAGTTGAAATGGCTGAACGCATCATGATCAAAGAAGATCGTGAAGTGTCAGAGTTTGCCACCCAAGCCTTACAAAAAAGTGGCGTGAATATTTTAACCTCTCATCAAGCACTGCGCTGTGAACTACGCGATGGTAAAAAATACCTTATCGTTGAGCATCAACAGCAAGAATTAGCGTTAGAGTACGACCAGCTATTATGTGCTGTTGGTCGTAGTGCCCGCTTAAGCGGTTACGGTTTGGAAGAGCTAGGCATTGAGACAAAGCGCACTATCGTCACCAATGAATACTTAGAAACCTTATACCCAAATATCTATGCGGCAGGCGATATTGTTGGCCCGTATCAATTTACTCACGTGGCAGCGCATCAAGGCTGGTACGCGGCAGTCAATGGACTGTTTGGTCATTTGAAAAAATTCAAAGTCGATTATCGCGTGATCCCGTGGACCACCTTTATCGATCCAGAAGTGGCTCGAGTGGGTATAAATGAATACGAAGCCCAGCAGCAAGGCATTGATTACGAAGTAACTCGCTTTGATTTTGCTGAACTTGATCGTGCCATTACCGACAGTGCCACCCAAGGGTTTATTAAAGTGATTACCCCTAAAGGTAAAGATAAAATCTTAGGCGTGACCGTGGTATCAGAACACGCTGGCGATTTAATTGCAGAATTTGTGTTGGCAATGAAACACGGCTTGGGACTGAATAAGATTTTGGGCACAATTCACAGCTACCCAACATGGGCCGAAGGCAACAAGTACGCCGCTGGTGAATGGAAGCGAAACCATGCTCCAGCAACTGTGCTGCGCTGGTTAGAAAAATACCACACTTGGCGTCGTGGCTAACCCTACTGAGTAATCACTTGGGTTTATGAAAATGGGCCTTAGGTTATAGGCCTTAAATAATCGTTCTGATGATGATTCTTAGAACATAACTCTCGATAATGGCTGTTATAAAGCGACTCTATATAACAAGAATAGGTCTCAGATAATGAAAAGATTAACGCGATATGCTCAATCGTTTATGCTGACTGTCGGTTTATTGCTGAGTTTGCTTGCTAGTCATGCGGCTATTGCGGCAGTGGATCAGTCTGACGTTATTTCTGCTATAAAGAGTCCGGCTATTAGTCAGGCGATCAACAACCAAGCTGCTGATAACAATACACTAGATAACCAGATCATGGCGCTACACGATAACTGGAATACATTACTCAGCCGTCATGTTAAGCCGATAAACCAAGGTCACAGTAGCGCGGTAGACTACGCCGCCATGCAGCAAGACCGAACGATATTGACCCTGTATCTCAAACAACTCGGTCAAATTACTCAAACTCAATTTGATGCTTGGAATAAGCCGGCACAACTGGCCATGCTCATCAATGCTTACAACGCCTGGACAGTTGAACTTATCTTAACCAAGTACCCTGATATCGACTCAATCAAAGACTTAGGTGGATTTTTCAGCTCACCATGGGACAAGAGTTTTATCCCATTACTGGGTAAAACCCGCAGTCTCAATGATATTGAGCATAAACTGATCCGCGGCAGCGATCGTTACAATGATCCTAGAATTCATTTTGCGGTAAATTGTGCCAGCATTGGTTGCCCTGCACTGCGCGAAGAAGCTTACACTGGCGCTAAACTCGACATGCAACTCGATGCGCAAACCCAACGTTTCCTTGCCGATAGCAGCCGCAACTACGCCAAAGGCGACACAGTCTATTTGTCTGCAATTTTTAAATGGTATGGCGACGATTTTACCAAAGGCTTTGGCGGAGCTGATTCTGTTGACGCATTTTTATTACTCTATCCTAGTGGGCTAAAGCTCAGTCCGGCACTTCAAACCGCGGCACAAAAACAGCAATTGAATATCGATTTTTTAGATTATGACTGGTCATTAAATGCGGTTCGCTAAGTGGATGTTATTCAGCAAAACACCTAAACCTAAAGTGCATATCATTGCCATAACGGCGTTAATTATCAGTGTATGCGCCTGTCTTTGGACTGGTGAAGCTGATGCCAAAACTACTGGTTCAGCAACATGGTCAGATATTGAAGCTCGTGGAATAAACCAAGACGTATACTTTCATGCTTGGGGCGGCGATCCACAAATCAATCGTTATATTCAGTGGGTTGCCAAGCAAGTTAAGCAGCAGTATCAGATCAATTTACACCATGTAAAACTCACCGACACCAGCGAAGCGGTCAGTCGAGTATTAGCAGAAAAGTCAGCAGGTAATAACACTCAAGGCCAAGTCGATTTAGTGTGGATTAACGGTGAAAACTTTGCCGCCATGGCCAAGCATCAACTCCTTGCGCCAAACTGGGTCGCACAATTACCCAACTTTAGCTTAACTGACCCAGACAACAACCCAGCAATGACCCGCGACTTTGGCGTACCAACACAAGGCATGGAAGCGCCATGGGGTAAAGCTGCACTGACTTTTTATTACGACAGCCTAGCGACACAATCACCACCGCAAACCTTGCAACAATTAAGCGAATGGGTCAAACAACATCCAGGCAGGTTCACCTACCCTAAGCCACCAGACTTTTTGGCCACCAGCTTTTTAAAGTATGCCCTGATTGTACTGAATAACGCTCAACCTGAGGCAATCAAAAATCGACTTTATCAACCTGCCACGGCACAAAGCCAAGCTCTGTTATTGCCGGTGTTGTGGCAATATTTAGATGAGTTACACCCGTATTTATGGCGCAAAGGCCGCCACTTTATGTCCAGCGGCATGGAATTACGTCGTTTAATCGGCGATGGCGAACTTGCCCTAGCATTTACTTTTTCTGCCGCCGAAATTCCGGCGGCAGTGGCGCGTTTTGAATTACCCGACAGTAGCCGCAGCTATCGTATGCAAGATGGCAGCTTGAGTAATGTCCATTTTATCGCCATCCCCTATAATGCTGCTCACGCTAATAGCGCTAAACTGCTCGTCAATTTTTTACTTAGCCCACAAGCACAAGCAAAAAAACAACAACCCAGTGTATGGGGCGACATCAGCGTGTTGGCAACATCTAAGCTGACTGCCGAGCAACAAGCCTGGTTTAATCCATCCGCTCAGTCACATCCCAGTGCAACTATCGCTAACCAAGCAATCAGCCCAGCGTTGAGCGAGCCCGATCCAAGCTGGAGTAAAGTGATTGCAAAGCTATGGTTACAACGCTATGGAGTGATGCAATGAGCACGGTAGCTAGGTTGTTTAATCCTATTGTACGCATCAGTCCATTCATCATGATGGCATTGTTAGTTATGCCGGTAATGGGTGGCTTGATTGGCGTAATGTTGCCTGCATTTGGTTGGATCCCAGCATTAGATCAAACCTCGTTGAGCTTGAATGGTTTTAGCCAATTATGGCAAACACCGGGTATTGGTCACATGGCGTTATTGAGCATCGGCACCAGCTTTGTCAGCACCTTCTTAGCCTTTTTGATCACGATACTTATCCTAGCAAGTTACTTTACCAGTCCTTGGCTGGGTTATATTCAACGGCTTTTAGGGCCAATCCTTGTTATCCCTCATGCCGCGGCGGCCATTGCTATTGGATTTCTTATCACCCCGTCGGGCATGATATCGCGCTTAGTCTCACCTTGGTTAAGTGGTTGGAATGCACCTCCCGATTGGTTATACCCACACGATGCGATGGGGCTGAGTATTATTCTTGGCCTAACATTAAAAGAGCTGCCTTTTTTATTGCTGATGGCGCTGGGCGTGTTAGCGCAACCCGATCTTGGGCAAACATTGCGGGCACAACATAAAGTGGCATTGAGCTTAGGTTATTGCCCAATAACCGCATTTTTTAAAGTGGTGTTGCCAAGCCTCTATCCTCACCTACGCTTACCAATATTAGCAGTAATGGCCTACGCCAGTGCTAGCGTCGAAATCCCCTTAATTTTAGGCCCTAACAATCCACCGACATTGGCTGTAGCGATTATGCAGTGGTTTCATGATGTGGACTTAAGCCTACGGATTAAAGCATCAGCAGGGGCAATATTACAAATTCAACTCACCTTATTCGTATTAGCCTGCTGGTGGCTACTAGAAGGCTTAGTGTGTCAATTCGCTAAATCGATGTTAACCAATGGCCGGCGCGATTACGGCGGCGCCATCATCCAAAAGATAACCCATGTGATCACCGCCTTAATGATGACCATCATAGGTTTGGCATTAGTGGGAATGCTACTATGGTCTTTTGCTGGTTTCTGGCATTTCCCTGATACCTTGCCGCAACAAGTTGTCATGCTGCATTGGCAAACGGCATTACAACAAATGCACACGCCACTTATCGACACGGTACTGATTGCCCTTTGCGCCACAGCCCTAGCGATAAGCTTAACCTTACTCACTTTAGAAGCGGAGCAGCACAGCGGAAAATCGCTATCGCTACTGGGGAGTGTATTAATTTATCTGCCTTTGCTTATTCCAAGCATCGCGTTTTTATTTGGTCTGGTGTGGTTACTTGAGCAAGTCAACAGTCAGCATACCTTTACCAATGTGGTACTGGCCCATTTGTTGTTTGTATTACCTTATGTGTTTTTATCACTGGCTAGCAGCTATCGACGTTTAGACCCACGCTTTAGTATTGTTGCCGCCAGTCTTGGTGCGACCAAAGCGAAAATCTTTTTTAGGATTAAACTGCCCATGTTAATTGGGCCGATATTCATTGCTTGCGCGCTCGGTTTAGCCATTAGCTTTAGCCAATACTTACCCACTTTGCTTACTGGTGGCGGGCGAATTAACACCATTACCACTGAAGCAGTTGCACTCGCCAATGGTGGAAGCCGCAGGATTAGTGCTGTATATGCGTTAATGCAAATGATCCTCCCCGCTTTAGGTTTTTTATTAGCTTGGTTATTGCCAAAAATGATTACCAAAATGTTAATCAAGCGCCACCAACAAGGATAATAATGCAAACATTCGCCAGTACAGCCAAAAGCTCAAGTACAACTACAGCATCAGTTCTCACCATTGATGGGCTGATCTTGCGTCGTCAGCAACAAGACTTATTATCATTAAGTGCAACCATTCGTGGCGGTGAAATACTGACGATTATGGGACCATCTGGTAGCGGAAAATCGACGTTATTAAACTGGTTAACTGGCATGTTACCAGCGGGTTTTAGTGCTGAAGGACAATTGCATTTAAACGGCCAAAATATCACTACGACAGCCAGTCATTTACGCCATATTGGTTTGCTCTATCAAGACCCATTATTGTTTCCGCATTTATCTGTGGCAGGAAACATCGGCTTTGCCATGCCGCCGAGCCCTAAAGCACAGCGACAAACCGCAATTAGTGAGGCATTAACCCAAGTCGGTCTGGGCGGATTAGAGCAGCGTAATCCACAAAGTTTATCTGGCGGCCAGCAAGCTAGAGTAGCATTGCTGCGGGTATTGCTTAGCCAACCTAAAGCCATTTTATTAGACGAACCCTTTAGTAAGCTCGACAGTCAATTACGCCAAGAAATCAGGCAACTCGTTTTTGATCAAATACGCCAGCACCAGCTACCCGCGATTATGGTGACTCACGATCAAACTGATGCCGACGCAGCCCAAGGCCAAGTCATTTCACTTTGAGAAATGATACTGTAATCAGCAGTACTGATATGGGTAGAACAGTTATAGATATAGATAAGCCGTGACGTAACAAAATCGCGACGTTAAAGAATTGAACGATAATCAATAGATTAATTGGAATGACATCATGCTAGATAGATTTATCACCCCAGTAATAAAGCCACTGTTAGCGCCTGCGGTGCTGTTACTCGATAAAAAAAATGTCCACCCTGATCAGCTCACCTTAGTGGGTTTCGGTTTAGGCATGTTGTCTGTTCCCTTGTTGGCATTACAATTTTGGTACGGCGCCTTGTTCTTTATCGCACTTAATCGAATTATCGATGGCCTTGATGGCGCGCTTGCTCGCCACCAAAAACACACCAGTGCCGCGGGTGGTTATTTGGATATTTGCCTCGATTTTTTATTTTATGCCGCCATTCCGCTAGGGTTCGCCTTGGCCAACCCTAATGAAAACGCCTTAGCCGCAGCTGTGTTGTTAAGCGTATTCATCGGCACAGGCTCAAGCTTTTTAGCCTTTGCCATACCGGCTGAAAAGCTGAATTTGCCTCGACCACAATTTGCCAATAAGAGCTTTTATTTTTTAAATGGCTTAACCGAAGGCACCGAAACCATCGCTTTCTTTGTGGCATTTTGTTTATGGCCAACTTATTTTCCACAACTTGCCTATAGTTTTGCCTTTTTAGGGGCCATTACCATTTTTACTCGCATTCATGGCGGCTACTACACACTTAAAAATCAGCTTGTCAAAGGAGCAAAGACTCAGAAATCAGCCGTTAAGGAGCCAACAACATGATAGATGAGATGGTAGCGATACGCTTAGGTGTGTTTTTAACGATTCTGGCATTGATGATGAGTCTAGAATGCCTATTCCCGGCAAGGAAACTAACCAAAACACCACAAACAGCCTCTATAGTCACTCGTTGGTTTGGCAATTTTGGCTTATTAATAATCGCTTCTGTGGTAGCAAGATTACTATTACCACTGGGTTTAGCTGGGTTTGCCTTGTACACCACACAACAACAATGGGGCATATTGCACTGGGTTAATCTGCCCCATTGGGTCAATATTATAAGTAGTCTGTTGTTACTGGACATGCTTATTTACTGGCAACATAGGTTATTTCATCGCATACCGTTATTGTGGCGTTTACATAAAGTGCACCACGCAGATCGCCATGTCGACAGCAGTACGGCTTTGCGCTTTCACCCCTTAGAAATCATCGCTAGTCTTGGGATTAAAGCGCTAGCGATTATCATATTAGGTATACCTGCTGAGGCGGTGATACTGTTTGAGATCTTGCTTAATGGATTTGCCATTTTTAACCACGCTAATATTCGCTTACCTAAAAAAATGGAACATATTGCCCGATATGTGGTGGTAACCCAAATACTGCACCGCATACATCACAGCCAAGTGATGGCCGAAAGTAACACTAACTTTGGTTTTAGTATTGTGTGGTGGGATCGGTTATTTGGTAGTTATTCTGCTAAGGCCAGTAAAGCAGACGAGGATATCGACATAGGATTAATCGAATACCCAAACGCGAAACAAAATGCATGGTTAACAGGCTTGTTATGGATGCCGTTTACCCACAAAAAGAAGTGATGCGTAAAACTAAAGCGAGAACATTCGCATAACTAGCGCCATTAAATAACTGCCCCTATCCTTTAGGCTAAATACACATCTAGGTCGCAACATATGGCTATTTAATTGACACAATGTTGCAGCCCCTTCGCAAACGAAAGATTGCTGCTAAATATAGGTAATAACGGTTATACCCCACCGACTCAGCATCAATACTTTAAATCTTCACTGTCATTTTATTGTTCATACAGGTAGACCTTCGAGCAAAAATATTCTGCGCATTAAATCGATGAACAATTTTTAACCACAAAACTGTCCCCTCAAAGAAATAGCATTACATATAATAGATATTTACATTTTACTGTCACGAATAATCATACAGTCCATTGATTTATAAAAGTAAATGCTATTTAATTAATTTCTGGCAATCAAAATATGTGTTTTCATGAATTTCATTAACCAATTTTTCCTGCTAAACGATGATAAAAACGCACATGAATCGATACCCAACTGGCGAATAAGTGCACTACGAATAATCCTCTCTTCGGGAATGTTGCTGTGCTTAGCTATTGCGTTTGACACATTCAATTCTGCCTTACAATTAAATTACTTATGGATAATCGCGCTTACTATTGGTTTCACTTCGGTGTTATTTTTATTGTTACTGGCCAGTAAGCGATTCTATCATTTATGTGCTCATATCCTCCTCGCTGCATTGGTATTGGCGAGTTTAGCAATCAACTTGTCGCTTCCAGACTTAGGACTAGCCAAAATAGGTAGTATGCTGATGTTTGTATGCCCTTCTATTGCGCTAATGTTGTTAGGGCACCGAGTAGCAATCTGTTTCGCCTTATTAAATATCGTGCCATTTTATATGATATTGCATGATATCGACCTGTCTCAATACACCCACATAGATAAGCAACTCCCTGATGCGAGTTGGTATATTACTGGAGTGGTTTTTCTATTTTTTAATATCTGCGTGCCTTTAGCAGTAGCAAGAACCATTGTCGCGGCTAAACGTCTCAATAAAGCAACGCTAAGCTCAAACGCTTATTTGAAAAGCAAAAATGAGCTATACCGCACTTTTTTTGCAGAATCGACTATCCCCAAAATTATTGTCGATGATCTGGGAAAGATTACTGATGCTAACCAACAAGCGATTGATTTACTAAAATTACCTAAACCATTAAAAAGCGAAACGTTATTGCTTTCATCTGTCATGCCAAACATCAAAACCTGTAACGCAGGCAAACAAGAACAAATATTGCACTTCAACAATACCTATCAGCGTGTTGTCCATCAGCAACTGACCGATGCTAATTTTTGTGTTTATGAATTTCATGATTGCAGTGCAGAACAGAGCATTAAAGGTAATTTGGCCGCCATGGAACAAGAGAACAGACGTCTACGTTATCGCGATACACAAACACAGTTACCGAATCGAGATTGGTTTGAACTGCAATGTGACCGCCTAATTGCAAAATATCGAAAAGGCTTTTATGTGGTTGTGGCTCAAAGTGCCAATAACGACTATTTAAATATAAAATTTGGTAACCATAATTCTCAAGCCATTACTAAAACAGCCTTTAAACGCCTGCGTAACAATATTGAAGGACCTTTATTATGTGCTCATATTGGACCTGGGAAAATTGCCTTTATTCTTGGTAGCCTTAACGAAACCGATCTGTATAGCGCCTTACCTAAAATCAAACATACTTTAGATGAAGATTACAACTTACTAGGAATTAAGTCTTCGCAATCATTTCTATTTGGTATTGCCCATTGCCCTGAACACGGGGATGCAAGCTGTAAAGTTGTCGCTCATGCTATCGAGGCGCTTAAATTAGCCAATACCAACGATGTATTTAGCTTATATGACCAAACCAATTCACAAAGCTTTTTAGAGAAATATGAAATATCGATGTTGCTCGATGAAGCACTACAGCAAGGTGAGCTAACCGTTTATTATCAACCTAAAGTAACGGCATCAGGACAATGTATCGGCCTTGAAGCGTTGGCTCGATGGCACAGTCCCATTTTAGGTACAGTATCACCAGCGGTATTTATCCCTATCGCAGAAGAGTACCGAATGATCAGCCGTTTAACGGATTTGGTGATACAAAAAGTCTGCTCGCAAATCAATCAATGGACTCAACAAGGGCTTAACTGTGTACCTGTGGCGATTAATATCTCACTAATTGATTTCACTCAAACCGACTTTATGTCCAAGTTAGTTAAGTATTTAGCTGACTTTACTGTCAGCCCAAAACAAATAGAACTCGAGTTAACCGAAACCTCACTAGAAGCGAATCAAGCCCACTCGTTAATGTTAATGAAAACTCTACAAGCGTGGGGTTTCACCATTTCGGTAGATGATTTTGGCGTCGGTTATTCTAATATTGCTCGTTTGGCTGACTACCCAATTAATAAACTCAAATTAGATCGTTCATTAATCAGCCAAGTTACCTCTTCAGCACGTCAACAAAGCTTGGTAAAAGCGATCCATAATATGTGTGAAGAACTAGATATCAAGTGTGTGTCTGAAGGTGTAGAAACTGCGGAACAGGTAAGCATTATGGCGGATATGGGCTGCAAAGAATTTCAAGGGTTTTATTTTTCAAAACCCATGACGCCTGAACAATTTTTTGCCCATGTCAGTAAGAAAGGACTGAAGTTTGAGCATCAGGACAGTTTAATAAAAGCGTAAACATTTATACCAATCTGTAAAGGAGGTTTGGTGTGAGTCGCTTGTTGCTCGAAACTAGATTCCAGTCAACATAACAGCATGGGATAAACGTGTCTTGCTGGGTTTAGCATTAACGCTCGAAGCTGAGAATCCAAGTAACGCTTTAATCTTTTCAATCTTATCTGCTGGGATTTTTTACTGGCATTAAAGGCTTTAACGCCTTGGCGCGGTTTGCATAGTAAGTCATATCGTGTTGCATGATTTTGCCTCTACAATAATAGCTATGACGCTTTAATCGGCAATCCTGAGACAGGCTGTCTTAAATTGACGTTATTGTGGCGTAATTAAGGTGTAAAAAAGCTGTGACCTCCAATAACCATGAATTAAATCACCCATAATAAAATAGTTTTAACTCGAGGCCCTGGTGCAAATAACCAACCCATGGATCAATAAAATCACTGTCAGCTTGCACACATTTATCGTGCTCGTGATATATTAGCAGCCATTCAAATTTGCTTATTCAGTTAAGGTTCACTCATGAAAATCGGTATTATTGGCGCAATGGAGCCAGAAGTTGTTCATTTAATTCAAGCCATCATTGAGCCTGTGCATAGCACTATTGCCGGAATCGAATTTATTAGCGGTAGCATTGCAGGCAAAGATGTCGTCGTCACTCGCTCGGGGATCGGTAAAGTGGCAGCCAGTATCGCGACCACATTATTAATCGAAAAATTTGCCGTAACCCATGTGATTAACACAGGATCCGCAGGCGGTTTTGTGGATTCTCTCGCTATCGGCGATATTGTGATTTCATCAGAAGTACGTCACCACGACGTAGATGTCACTGCATTTGGTTACGAAATAGGCCAAATGGCCCAGCAACCAGCAGCATTTATGCCTGATATCAACCTAGTGAATGCGGCCAAACAAGCTGTAGCATCATTAGGTGAAGTAAACGCAATAGAAGGATTAATTTGCACTGGCGACAGCTTTATTTGCGACCCGGTACGGACAAAATTGATGCGTGAAAACTTTCCGACTATGGCAGCCTGTGAAATGGAAGGGGCAGCTATAGCCCAAGTTTGTCACCAGTTTACAGTACCTTTTGTGGTTATCCGCTCTCTATCAGACAATGCCAACAATGACTCACCGGTTGATTTTGACTCTTATATTATTAAAGCAGGCCTGCATTCTGCCATGATGGTGATCGCACTGTTACAACAGCTATAAACCTTCTAGAATCAGTACAGAGACAATGACCTCATGGTCTCTGTACTGAGCAACCTTAGGTTAACAACAGCCTAACTATTGAGTGTCTATGGTCAATCAATTATTTAATCCTCAATTACTTAGCCAAGATGGCGGGTTACTGCAAAGCTGTTGTATTTTATTTTGTGCCTTAATTTTGGCTCGATTTGCGCCCATTCCTAGAGATCTACAGCCATTATTATGGTTCAACCGCTTAGCCACCTTGATAGCCATCAAAGTAAATCATCCAGAGCGAGCGGTGAGCCAGCAACTTATTGCAGGGATTTTAGCGACACTCATTTTAATTGTGCCTAGCGGGATTATCGTGAGCTTTTTACTCAGCCTTGCTGCTTATCCTTGGTTTTTTGAACTGATCATCTTGTATTTCTGTTTATGTGATTCCGCTTTTAAGCCTGTGGCACAAAAAGTGGTTGATGCCATAAAAACCGGTAATAAACAACAGGCCAAACAACTTCTGGCTCCTTGGGTGAGACAAAATACCCAAGCGTTATCAGAGGTGGGGTTAAGTAAAACAACCATAGAGAAACTGTTTACTACTCCCATTTACGGCACCTTAGCAACCATACTATTTTTCAGCATAGGCGGCGCTACGATGACATTAGTGGTGCGTATGTTAAGACAACTACAACATTGCTGGCCGCCTTATCATCCACATTTTTATATTTTTTCAAGTTTTGTCGGCCAGTTAAATAGAGTCATATTTTTCATCCCGACGTTACTTTGGCACTGCTCAATCGCCATTCAATTTGGCCAATTGGGTATCAAGTCTATTTTTTCACAACCAATATCGACAACAGTGAATAAAGATCAGCTCAATAACCATTACACGAGTTACGCATTAGCGGCCAAATTATTAAAAATAGAATTAGGCGGGCCACAGCAATTTATTGAAAATGGCAACACCATTCGGGTAGATTTACCCAAAGTAAAATCAGGGCCCTTGCCGGATCATCGCCACATTAGCCAAGCCATAACCGTCACGCACACAGCCAATCTTTTTTGGATCAGCCTAACCTTGCTACTACCGCTTATTTGGACCGGATTAAGATTTATTTAAACCATATAAATCTTGTTTTAAACAGGCTATCATTTAGCGATTATGGACTCGTGTGCGTTTGATGTAGGCCTGTTACAACCTGATGTCACCACTCGTTGTTAACATAGGTCAATTATGCCGGCAAATGGCTTATATCTTTGTAACATAAATCCTCTATAACTAATTATTAGCTGCATGAAAACCAGTTTAGGAATGCCATTTTGTTCAACCATTTACATGTATCATTAACCACACCAGCATTGCTGTTTCCGGCTATTTCATTGTTATTGCTGGCCTACACCAATCGATTTTTTTCATTAGCGGCATTGATCCGTCAACTCAGTAACGATAAAAAACCGGTACAAGGCGATCAAATTAAAAATTTACGCCAGCGAATTATTATTATTCGCAAAATGCAAGAAGCTGGTGTCAGCAGTTTTGCCTTGTGTGTGTTATGTATGATTTTGATTTACGTTGGCTTTAATCAAGTTGGCTCATTGGTGTTTGGATTGAGTTTACTGCTGTTATTGTATTCGTTGATTTTATCGGTAATAGAAATCCGTATTTCAGTAGATGCCCTCACAATTCATCTCAAAGAGCTAAGTAAATGAGTCAATGGATCTACTTTTTTGATTTATGTGGTACCGCTGTATTTGCCCTTTCGGGAGCGTTAGCTGCTGGTAAGCACCGCATGGATCCTTTTGGTGTTATTGTATTAGCATCTGTTACAGCTATTGGCGGCGGCAGTATTCGTGATGCCTTAATCGGCGCGACACCGGTATTTTGGATCCGCGATCCGAATTATATTATTGTCATTCTTGCGACCGTAGTGGCGTGCTTAGTGTTGGTGCGTAAACCCCATAAATTACCTGCACGCACACTGCCCATAGCCGATGCATTAGGTTTGGCATTATTTACCGTTATTGGCGCAGAAAAGGCCTTACTAATGGGATTGTCTGGTATGGTCGCGGTAGTCATGGGCTTAATCACCGGCGTCGGCGGCGGGATTATTCGTGATTTATTATGTCGACAAATTCCAATGGTGCTGCGAACAGAAGTTTACGCAACCGCTTCTATCGTTGGAGGCATCTGTTATACCTTAAGTATATTTGTCGGCATGGATAGCATGACATCATTACTGATCGCTATGTTCAGTACGCTAATCATCCGTCTGAGTGCTATTCGCTGGCACTTATCTTTACCGGCTTTTGATTTGAAAACTAAGAGAATTTAATGTGCGAATAATCTTCATATTATGCTGTTTGCTATTGAGCTTTCCCACTAAAGCCAATATTGGTGACATGCCGCGAGAACAACAACTTGCGATGCAATACATGGAAGCACTCACTGATCACGATTATACCGTCTTACGTCGATTTTATTCACGCGAAACAGTATTTTACGATAAGACAGCCAATACGACCTACAAAGGTGGTCGGCACATTATTGCGTTTTTACAACGAGCACATGAAGGGGTATTAGAATACCGCTTAAACGTAGAACACATGTTTAATACTGGCTCATTGGTGGTAATCATTGGTAGTTATCGCTTACGCGGTCCAGGCGATCAGTATGGTAAACCTGGAAAGATTATCGACCTTGCCGTACCCGGTGTCACAACCCTTAAATTTGATAGCAATACTGAGCGCCTAGTGGAGCAAATGGATTTAATGGATTATCAAACCATGACTGACCAACTTGCGGCTCAGTAATAAAATCAGAGTCAATTGCGCGCCGCGAGCGCTTTAATTGGCTGTGTTATATGGCTTCAGTGATATCGATTTCATTAAGTATCAGACATAAAAAAACGGCTTAGTTAATAAGCCGTTTTTTATTGATTTCATAAAACTTATTTCAAGATAACTTTAGCAAATTTTCGCTTACCAACCTGGAATACCGCTTCAAGACCTGCATTAAAACTGATGCGACTGTCTTCCACTTTTTCGCCATCCATTTTAACCGCACCTTGCTTGATCATCCGCATACCATCAGATGTAGAGCCGACAAGACCTGCATCTTTGAGTAAGTTAGCAATCGCTAAGCCTTCACCCGCTTCTAAAATGACTTCTTCGATGTCATCTGGAATGGCACCTTTTTGAAAGCGATCGATAAACGCTTGATGTGCAGCTTCTGCTTGGGCTTCATCATGGAAACGAGCAATGATTTCTTTGGCTAATAAAATCTTGATATCGCGAGGATTAGTGCCATTTTCAACGTCTAGTTTAAACTGGGCTAATTCAGTTAATGGACGGAATGACAATAATTCAAGATAACGCCACATCAAATCATCTGAAATCGACATGATTTTACCAAACATTTCATTAGCTGGCTCACTCACACCTATATAGTTGTGGGCCGATTTAGACATTTTTTTAACGCCGTCTAAACCTTCAAGCAATGGCATCATGATAACAGTTTGTGGTTTTTGGCCTTCTGACTTTTGCAGTTCGCGACCCATAAGCAGGTTAAACTTTTGATCGGTTCCACCTAATTCAACATCGGCTTGCAATGCAACTGAATCGTAACCTTGCAATAAAGGATACATAAATTCATGAATCGCAATAGATTGACCTGATGCATAGCGCTTTTTAAAATCGTCACGCTCCATCATACGAGCAACCGTTTGCTGTGAAGCTAAGCGGATCATACCCGCGGCACCTAATGGCTCTAACCAGCTAGAGTTGAATTCGATACGCGTTTTTGCTGGGTCTAAAATTTTATAAACCTGTTCTTTGTAGGTTTCTGCGTTAGCAAGCACTTGCTCACGGGTCAATGGCGGACGAGTACTGTTTTTACCGCTAGGGTCGCCGACCATACCGGTAAAGTCACCAATCAAGAAAATCACTTCGTGACCTAACTCTTGAAAAGTACGCATTTTGTTCAAAATAACCGTATGACCTAAGTGAATATCTGGAGCGGTAGGGTCTGCGCCTAACTTGATGCGTAATGGGCGCCCTTCTTTCAGTTTCTCAAGCAAATCCGCTTCAAGTAATATCTCATCGGTACCGCGCTTAATCTCTGCCAATACTTGATCTAAATTCGCCATCTCTACTGCAACTCCCAGGGCTTGCACAAAAAATAAAGAGCTCTATGTTACTTGTTAGCCACAGCAAATGAAAGAGTGTACACTTAGCAGATAACAACGAGATAGAGAAATTGGTAACAGAGTCAATGGCAAAGCTTCTTACTTTATTCACATTGCTGCCAAAAGCACATCAAATCACATTATCTTTATTAGTGATTTTAACGACATTTATTCTGATGTTCCCATCGGAAGACGCTCAAGCATCTAAACAAACCCAATTGATGAGCCAATCAACTGAGCAACCAGACATAGAAATCAACAAGCGTTATGCCATTCCACTTGCCTTTCGTACGCCTACAGCACCAAATAATAATGATGCCGAAAAGTCTGATGAACTCATATCAAAAGATGACAGCGACACTACCATCAGCGGTGAAACGGCAGATGACGAAGCCTTTGCTCAACACCTTTCGATGTTGCAAACCAGCACTTCTGATATTGACGGTATGATCAATGATATCGACCAGCAAGTGGCTAATCAAAAAGCCAAGTTAAAGCAAGAGGTCGCTAACGGTGATAATAGCGTTGAATACTATGAAGTTGTTAGAGGCGATACATTGGGCGGCTTATTTAGTCGTGCTGGACTCAGCGCTAAAGACGTCTACGACATTACCCAATTACCGTTAGCCAAAAAGAATTTGCTCAAGATTATGCCCGGCGAAGAAATTGCCATTAGTAAAAATGCCCAAGGTGAATTACAAGAATTAACCTATCGAATGGACAAAGTGTCGACATTAGTGATCAGTCATCACAATGAGCAATATAAAGAAACCGTCAACACCAAAGAAATCGAAAATCGTACCTCATTTATTACCGCCAATATTAAAAGTAACTTTTGGAATGCTGCGGCGGATGCCGGTTTATCGGGTAATCACATTATGGAATTGGCCAATATCTTTGGCTGGGACGTCGATTTCGCGCTTGATATCCGTAAAGGCGATCATTTTTCATTATTGTTTGAACAAGAATACGCCGATGGCCAATTTTTACGTAATGGCAATATTCTCGCTGCGGAGTTTTTTAACCAAGGGGAGCGTTACACCGCCGTACGGTATACCGACGGAGAATATTATTCAGAAGATGGCAGTAGTATGCGCAAAGCATTTTTACGCTCGCCAGTAGACTTTAAATATGTCAGTTCTAACTTTAATCCTCGTCGTTTACACCCAGTAACGGGGCAAATTAAAGCCCACCGCGGCGTAGACTATGTGGCCGCCATTGGTACACCGATTAAAGCCGCGGGTAAAGGTAAAGTGGTTGAGGCCGGTTATAACCAGTTTAATGGCAACTATGTATTCATTAAGCACAACGAAACCTACACCACTAAGTATTTGCATTTAACTAAGCGTAAAGTAAACCGTGGTGAAACGGTTAAACAAGGCCAAATAATCGGTACCTTAGGTAAAACAGGCCGAGTCACCGGTGCTCACTTACATTATGAATTCATTGTAAATGGCGTTCATCGCAATCCACGAACCATCGACTTACCTAAATCAATGCCGATTGATCGTAAAGAGAAAAATAAATTTACGGCACTCAGTAAACAATTGATGGCTCAGCTAAAATCAAATCAACAACAGCAATTGGCAAGTAATTAATAGCCTAATATTGCCATTCACAGAGAGTTACCTCATGTCTAAGCCAGAATACTTTATCGGTCTAATGTCAGGCACAAGCATGGATGGTGTTGATGCGGTGTTGGTTGATTTTTCAACTGATCATCCTATTTTAGTTGCCAGCCATACCGAAGCAATACCAGCACATTTATTAAGTGGTTTACAACGTTTATGCCAGCCAGCAACAGATGAAATAAACCGCCTCGGTCGACTCGATCGCAGCGTTGGTAAACTGTTTGCACAAGCGGTTAATCACTTATTGGCTAAAACAACTGTCACTGCCGATGAGGTTATAGCCATAGGATCACACGGACAAACTGTGCGTCATATGCCTAATTTAGAAATGGGTTTTACATTGCAAATTGGCGATCCTAATACCATTGCTATTGAAACTAATATCGATGTCATTGCTGACTTTAGACGTAAAGATATCGCCCTTGGCGGCCAAGGGGCACCGTTAGTTCCAGCATTTCACCAGCAAGTGTTTGCTCGCCAAGGTCACTCTAGAGTGATTTTAAACATAGGTGGAATTGCCAACGTAACCTATTTACCTGGTAATAGTGAGCAAGTATTAGGCTTCGATACCGGTCCGGGTAACAACCTAATCGATGCCTTTATTCAACAAAACTTGAACCTTCCTTTTGATGAGGATGGTGCTTGGGCAGACTCAGGAACCAGTAATCCTGACTTACTCAAACAGCTATTATCGCACTCTTACTTTTCGTTAGCTTACCCAAAAAGTACTGGTAGAGAGCTGTTTAATCAAGCTTGGCTTGAGCAACAAATCGCTGACTATAGTCATTTAGATCAAGAAGATATTCAATCTACCCTACTTGACCTTACCTGCCACAGTATTGCCAACGACATAAATAAACTGGCACCGACAGGTGAATTATTTGTCTGTGGTGGCGGAGCATTAAATAAAGCCTTAATGCAACGACTAGCCATCTTGGTTCCCCATTATAAAGTCGCTACCACCAGCGCGTTAGGTGTGGATGCAAAATGGGTTGAAGGCATTGCCTTTGCCTGGTTAGCCATGCGTTATCACCATGATTTACCCGCTAACTTACCCGCTGTTACGGGTGCGTCACGCGCTGCTGTGCTAGGTGGGCGTTTCAAGGCGAGATAAACACACCAAAATGCGTGGTTTACTTTTGCAATTGTGGCCTCAATGTTATGATGCCCACAAATTTGCTTAATTGTTTAAAATTGAGCAAAGCCAAAACTTAAGATGAGAGTCAATATGAGCAATAAAACCAAAACTGTATCTGAACTAATGAATCTAACTCCAGAAGGTCGTTATGATTATATGGTTGATCAGATTAAAGCTGAAAAAATTATTTGGACACTTCAAGATCAAGATGGTTGTGTCATGCTGACCACTGAAGATGAAGACTGTATTCCAATGTGGCCATCTGAAGAGACTGCCGCACTATGGGCTGTTGATGAATGGAAAGACTGCGAGCCATTAGCGATTCCACTTGACGAGTTTCAAGAACGTTGGGTAAGCGGTATGGAAGATGATGACTTATTTATCGCAGTTTTCCCCGTTCAAGAAGACTTAGGTGTTGTGGTTCCTCCTTTTGAAATGAATGAGCGAATTTTGCCAAAGAAACAACAAAAGCATTAATTGTAATGACCGATACCAACTCTGAAACCAACCACGCAGACCAGGCTCACAGCGTTGCAAAGCCACATTTACCAAAACGGCTAATTGGCTTGATGATCGTTTATACCTTGTCGGCCATCAGCGGGCTATATGCTGCCAACTCCTTGTCTGAGTTAAGTGCAATGCTATGCATATTAACCTTAATGATGGTGCTCGCAATAATCGGCCGCCAAAAAGCAGGCTTATATCTTCTGCGGGTGTATTGCGTACTGCAACTTTTGTTATATAGCGTACTGCCAATCATTATGTATGACCCCGACAATTTAGTTGCCGGTCCAACCACGTTTGATTTTGGTTTGTTTCAAACCGTTGTTGCTGATTGGGTTATCTACTCTGTGCTTATTGCGCTGGGGATCATTCAAGTGTGGATTAGCTTTAATGCAAAAGTGAAGGCGTGGTTTAAACCGCGGATGAATTTTAATATTATGAGCAGTTAGTTTTGGGTGTATCGGTACACTATAGACATCAAAAAAGCCGTCGAAAGACGGCTTTTTGTTAGCTATTCGATTACATGTCCCCAGACAGGTTAATCACTGTAATAACGCGCATTACACCGAGAAACTCGCTCCGCAGCCACATGTTGTGGTCGCATTAGGATTTTTAACAAAAAATCGTGAACCTTCAAGACCCGATGTATAATCGACTTCACCACCAACAAGGTACTGAAGACTCATTGGATCAACAACCAATTGCACACCTTGTTTCTCAATGGTGAAATCACCTTCGTTGACTTTCTCATCGAATGTAAAGCCATACTGAAAACCAGAGCAACCACCACCTGTTACATACACACGCAGTTTTAATTCAGGATTCTGTTCTTCTTCTAACAGACCTTTTACTTTTATCGCCGCCGCATCGGTAAATTGGATCGGCATTGCTGTATCAACTTGTTCAGTCATTACTACCTCTTACTTCGGTTTCTGCGGAGAATTATCCTTTACCTGACTATTTTGTTCAAGTATTACCCGCAGTTCTTTTTCACCCATCAACAGCTCTGGTACATTATAGACTTGCTCAATCTCGCCACCTTTGACACCACGACGAGCAGCCACCTTCACTTTGACCATGATTCGTTGAAGATTAAATCCCACTGGAAGTTCAAAATTGTTATCTATAATTTGAAAATAATTAAATTCAAAATCCAGTTTTTTATTGATTAATTTGCTCAAAGACAGCTCAGCTGGCTGATCATTTTGTGTACCCAGCAACAATACCGTCGAACTCGTCTTCACTTTAACTTGGTGTTTTTGCAACTGAGTGAGAATTAATCGCAATTGATATTGACCTGCCGTCACACCCAGGGCTAATTCCACCCCATGAATAGACACGCCTTCAACACCAGAATCAGTCACCATTATACTGCGATAAAACGCTAATTCTTTCTCTAACGCTTTTTGATCTGATAGTTGTTGGCTAAACATATCTTGCATTTCTTTATTGGCATTTTCAGCAATGCTTAATGCTAAATTACGGCTGGCAAGCACTTGTGCCTGTTCCTCCAGTTGTTGTAACAATTTACGCTTGCCACTGGCACTATTCGGCGTAGCCTCTGGTGCAAATGAAAGCCATAAATTAAAACTTATTGCTCCCAATAAAAAACACACTAACATTAAACCAATCAAGTATATGCTTGATGTCCTATTTTTACGTTCTAAAACTTGCAGTCTATCTAACCAACGGTGATAATTTAACATTAAGTTACAACCTTTTAATAAAATACAGTATGCTTGGCGAAGCATATTTTTCTTGGGTTTATTTTTGTGCCCTAGTTAACGTTTTGTGCAAATCATACCCGTATGACACAAGGTTATAATGCTAATATTTAGCGAGCCCAATAACCCTTTTTAGCCTATTAACTGTGTTAAATCAGATATGCAGCCAGCATGTATTAAGCGGTTAGTCCTATTGATGGAGAGTAATAACATGACACTAGCGCGTTATCAAACGATCAATAAACAGCTGCACAAAACACCCTTAACATATCAACAGGCCTTAGAGTCAAACCGTGCGATTTAAGATAAATAAAGCCGCTATTATTCACGCCAAAAGAACGACGCGCAAATATCTACGTAACGAATTTAGAGATAAGTTATCTCAGGCTAAAATTAGTGTGCAACTTTGTGCACTGGCGCTGCTGTTTGCCATCATAGCTTCTGTGGTGATTATCTTATTCCGTTTAAGTTTAGTGTGGGCAGATCAATACCTGCATTCAGATAGCTTAACCTTAAGCTCAACCTTAACTAATTGGCGATCTTACTTACCGATAATCGGCGCATTACTCATTTGGTTACTGTCTTTATTGGGCTCAAAACGCTATCGGCGCATGGGGATTGCCTATGTACTTCACCGGTTCAAATTACATTACGGTAAGGTACCGCTTCAATCTGCTGCTGGACAGTTTTTTCAAGCATTAATCGCCTTAATGGCTAATTTTTCTGTCGGTAAAGAAGGCCCCGCAATTCACTTAGGTGCGGTAAGTGCCAGTGTTATGGCCGAGAAGTTTTCATTACCAGACAATAGCGTGCGCATTATGTGTGCCAGCGGTATTGCCGCTGGCATTGCTGCAACCTTCAATGCACCGCTTGCTGCGGTATTATTTGTATTTGAAGTGATTGTACGCGAATACAAAATCCATTATTTCTTCCCAATCATGCTTTCAGCCATTTGCGGCGCGGTATCCAGTCAATTGGTGTTTGGTAATATTCATGAATATGAATTGATTAATGTCATTCATATTCCACTGGATCAATATCCTATTTTGCTGATTGGCGGCCTTGCCTTAGGCTGTGTCGCTGCGTTGTTTAACTATTCACTGCTAAAAGTAACCGCGACAGGTCAGCAATGGCCGTTAATTTATCGGCTGCTTATTGCGGGTGTTATTACTTCGTTTGTGGCGCTGTTGCTGCCACAAGCTTTAGGTTCTGGTGATCTGGCGATTAAAGAAGCCATTAGTGAGCATCCTAGTTTACTGTTTTTAATTGCACTGTTGTTGGCAAAAATCTTGGCCACCATCGCTGCTATTGGCTTTGGTGTCCCCGGCGGATTAATTGGTCCACTCTATGGTATTGGCGCATTAGTTGGGGCTATCTTAGCCTTAGTCAGCAGTTTACTGTTTCCATCCATTGCACCTTATGTGGGTTTATATACTGTCATTGGCATGACAGCAATGATGGGGGTTTGTCTGAGTGCCCCTCTAGCTGCATTAGTTGCGCTGCTTGAATTAACCAACGATGCGTCGATTATCTTACCGGCGATGTTTGTCACCATTCCAGCATTTTTAGTGGCATACCAGGGATTTAATACTCATTCTATCCTACTTAAACAACTGGATATTATGGGCTTAGGCTATAAGGTTGCCCCACTGAATCAAGGGTTACAAAAGAAAGGTGTTAGGGTACTGATGGATAAACGCTTCGTGATTGTTAACGATGATGACGAACTACTGCTTGAAGTACTTAAACGCGCTGCTGGCCGCCCAGTATTAGTTCGAAATGCTGAAGGCGAAATTGAAATGTTGCGACTTGAAATGCAATCCTTTGAAGATTCAACCACCCTATCGCGTCATCTCATGCCCGGATTACCTGATAGCGCCACCTTAAATGAGGCTTATGAAGCACTGCTCCCAAAACGATCTGGCGAAGTGTATATCTATCGTGATAACACGCAAAAAGTTGTTGGGGTGATCAGTTGGGCGAATTTATTGCAAGAAATTCGCTCAGGGCAAATTTAATTCAACCTCTTTGATCTCATTAGTCCTCAATAGTGTGACAAAGTGCGGCTTAATCTTCACTTGTCGCTCCATATGAGGTGCTTGAGCAAATTACAGCTTCAGATGTTATCTCAGTGGTTCTAAGGCTAATTCGCTGCGGCACGAGCAAATAAATGAGTCTTTCAAACACGATTAAGTTAACGGCCAAAATCATGTCAATGTTCTTGATAACAGCAAGTGAATCTCTGTGTTAAGCACGGTTATTATATTTATCTGGCGGTTATTTTCTGCTACAATTTTGCCTCAGCCACCCTAGACATAATCTCTATAACACCCTATATAATAATACGGTAAAATAGCATGCTGTTCTGGTGAATATTTTGCCCCTAAACTTTGGAAATTAGGCTGATGACGCAGTTCGAAGGTTCACATATCCTTTCAGTAAGCCAGTTAGATCTGGATTCAATTAACACTATTTTCAACGTCGCGAATAAAATGACACCTTATGCTTTGCGTGAAAAACGCACCAAAGTATTAGAAGGTGCCATTTTAGGCAATCTGTTTTTTGAACCCAGCACCCGAACTCGTGTCAGCTTTGGCTGTGCCTTCAATTTACTTGGCGGACATGTTCGAGAAACCACAGGAATGGCATCATCGTCATTATCCAAAGGCGAATCACTTTACGATACGGCTAGAGTACTCTCTACTTATTCGGATGTGATTGCCATGCGTCATCCAGACGCATACTCAGTTAAAGAATTTGCCGAAGGCAGTCGCGTACCTGTAATTAACGGTGGCGACGGACCGAATGAACACCCTACTCAAGCCTTACTCGATTTATTTACCATCAAGAAAGAGTTAAGCCACTCAGGTATGGGTATAGACGGTATGCATATCGCTATGGTAGGTGATTTAAAATATGGTCGTACTGTGCATTCACTATCACGCTTACTGTGCATGCATAAAGATATTAAATTCACCTTGATATCGCCAAGTGAACTATCAATGCCTGACTATGTGATCGCTGACATTGAAAATGCTGGCCATAAGATCACAATAACCGAGCAACTTGAAGGCAATTTGCATCATGCAGATATTTTATATCTGACACGCATTCAAGAAGAGCGCTTCCCATCACAGGAAGAAGCCAATAAGTACCGAGGTAAGTTTCGCTTAAATCACAATATTTATACGCAACACTGCAAGTCAAATACCGTGATTATGCATCCATTGCCTCGTGATTCACGCGCGCAAGCAAATGAACTCGACAATGATTTAAACAGCCACCCAAGTTTGGCTATTTTTAGACAAGCCGATAACGGCTTACTTATACGTATGGCACTTTTTGCATTAACACTTGGGGTTGAAGACCAACTCGAAAAGTATGAGTGCCCAGTAAACTGGTATTCACGTAAAGCCGATAGATAATTGGCACACAATATTAAGGATTAGACATGACCCGTTCCGAGGTTTTATTTGAACAGGCTAAAAAGACCATCCCTGGTGGCGTTAACTCGCCTGTACGAGCTTTTAATGGTGTAGGTGGTTCACCTTTGTTCATTGAAAAAGCTGATGGTGCTTATATTTTTGATGCCGATGGTAAAAAGTATATCGACTATGTTGGTTCATGGGGACCGATGATTTTAGGCCATAACCACCCTAAAATTCGCCAAGCAGTGTTAGATGCCGTTGAAAATGGCTTGTCGTTTGGTGCACCAACGGAACTTGAAGTTAAAATGGCTGAAAAAGTCATATCAATGGTGCCATCAATAGAACAAGTTAGAATGGTCAGTTCAGGTACTGAAGCCACTATGAGTGCGATTCGTTTAGCACGTGGTTTTACTAACCGTGACAATATCTTAAAATTTGAAGGTTGCTACCATGGCCATGCTGACTGCTTATTAGTTAAAGCAGGTTCTGGCGCGTTAACCCTAGGGCAACCAAGCTCACCTGGTATTCCAGAAGATTTTGCTAAGCACACGTTAACAGCAACCTATAACGATCTTGATTCTGTGCGTGCTATCTTCGAACAAAATCCAACCAGTATCGCCTGTATCATCCTTGAGCCCGTTGCGGGCAACATGAACTGTATTCCACCTGTCGAAGGATTTTTACAAGGCTTACGTGCCATGTGTGATGAGTTTGGTGCACTATTAATCATTGATGAAGTGATGACAGGTTTCCGCGTCTCTATGAGTGGCGCACAAGGTCACTACAACGTAACACCTGACTTAACCACACTTGGAAAAGTTATTGGCGGCGGCATGCCTGTAGGCGCATTTGGTGGCCGTAAAGATATCATGCAGTTTATTGCACCAACTGGCCCTGTCTATCAAGCCGGTACCTTATCTGGTAACCCAATTGCGATGTCTGCTGGTTTAGCCCAAATGGATGCATTGTGTGAACCCGGTTTATACGAAGCACTTGCAGATAAAACGAAACGCGTTGCAGAAGGTTTTAAAGCCGCTGCAGACAAACACGGTATTCCATTAAATATTACTTATGTGGGTGGTATGTTTGGTTTCTTCTTTACTGAAGATAACACGCCAATGACCTCGTTTGCCCAAGTCACAAAATGCAACATGGAACACTTCCGTCATTTCTATCATGCCATGTTAGATGAAGGTATTTATTTAGCGCCAAGTGCTTATGAAGCGGGTTTCATGTCAATGGCTCACGGCGATGCTGAAATTGAATATACTCTGGCCGCTGTTGATCGTATTTTTGCTGCAATGAAATAAATCAACAGACAGCTCAAGCTAAGCAGTCTTTTGGTAACAATAAAGAGGATAAATAAC
Organism: Shewanella vesiculosa; assembly: GCF_009994065.1. Lineage (NCBI taxonomy): Bacteria > Pseudomonadati > Pseudomonadota > Gammaproteobacteria > Alteromonadales > Shewanellaceae > Shewanella > Shewanella vesiculosa. The sequence goes on along the minus strand of NZ_JAACSD010000005.1, from coordinate 41,974 downwards.
CACGTTATTTATCCTCTTTTCATTTGTGTTAACAAACTCCAATTTCTTTTCACTGTATTGCTTTTTTATACGCTACTTTGGTCGATTATTGACAAAATAACTGTGATCTCAGTTGCGAAATCCCTCGTTGTGTGATGTGATCGCCCCGCCAAACGGAAAGCTTAATTAAACCTTAACGCTAGGGCCAAATTAGGTTAGCAAAAATTCATGGTAATGATGTTGATTACCTACAACACAAAGTTGGAATTGCAGTCATGCTACATACTTTTCTTATCTCACTTGCGGTACTTGCATTGCTCAGTATCGTGTTCGAAGAAGTTACCCATATAAATAAAGCAAAAACCACCCTATTCCTTGGCTGTATAGCTTGGATTACCTTGTTCATAGCTTCTGGTAGCCCAGAAAAAAGTAAAATCGTGGGCGAAAACCTCAACGAAAACTTATTAGAAATTGCTACATTATGGTTATTTTTAATGTCGACCATGACTTTTGTAGCCTATCTTAATGCTAAAGGCATGATCCAAGTATTGGTTCAAAAAATATTTCCGCAGCAAGTCTCTGTGCGAATGTTGATGATGCAAGTCGGGTTATTCTCATTAGTACTGTCGACTTTTTGTGACAACGTCACTGCCACTCTGGTGTCATTAGGTTTACTAACAACCTTTAATTTAGATAAGCAAATGCGCCGCCGTATGGCCGTGTTAATTATCTTTGCGGTAAACTCTGGTGGGGTGGCATTAATCACGGGTGATGTGACTACCTTGATGATTTTCCTCGCCGGTAAAGTGCATATCTCAGAATTGTTAATCTTGTTTATTCCAGCAGGAATTAGCGTCATGGTCCTAGCAGTATTGTTTTCACTTAAAGCCGAAGGACATGTAAGCACCACGCCTATCGAGCAAAATTACAATACGGTTGATATTGTCATCGGAGTCATTTTCTTTACTACCATAGTATTAACCATGGTACTTAACGTGCTGTTTGGTATTCCGCCAGTATTGACCTTTTTATTCGGCTTATCGGTGATGTTCTTAGTGGGCCGCACCAATAAAAGTAAAAGTGAAGAAGTTCAAGTATTAGAATATATTCGTCAGGTTGAATTCGATACTCTATTGTTCTTCTTAGGTATCTTGTTACTCGTTGGCATGCTTAAAGAAATTGGCACCTTACATTTATTAACCGAAGTGTACGGCATGTATAACCCTAGTATTTCTAACTTTTTCACTGGCGTGGGTTCTGCCTTGTTAGATAACGTGCCATTAACCGCAGCGTTATTAAAAGCCGATCCGGTTCTCACAACAGCACAATGGTTAGGACTGACTTACTCTGTTGGTGTCGGTGGATCGTTATTAATCATAGGTTCTGCATCAGGCATCATTGCCATGAGTAAAGTGGAAGAGCTCACATTTGTCAGCTACTTAAAATACGTACCAGCATTACTATTATGTTATTGCATCGGTTATGGATTAACCTTGTTTTTAGCCAATAACATTCATGGTTAATATGGCGAGTTAATTCAACCTATAACACTAAGGCGCAATAAGCGCCTTAGTGTTATTTATCGATTGAGACTAACGAATAACATAACGAAGTTGCGATAGGTTTGTTAAGGTAAGTATGGTAAACCAAGATTGAAATACTTGTGCTAAAGCAGCATCTAAATAGCCGGCACTCTAAATTGTTCACCGTTAATTTCTAACACTATATCCCTAGGCCTTATCTCAACAATGGTAAGCTTATTCTGAATCATATCGCCCTGCTGTAATTCAACACCATCGACATTTAGCCAACGATTGTTTGGTTCAGATGAGTATACATGGGCATTAATATTAAACTCAGGCACTTGTAACTGTACACTGGCAGGTAGATCACCATATTTAGGAATTTGTTGATTGGTAGGTCGAGGAATAGGATCGAGCTTTTCCTGCGTCACTTGCTGATTTGCAGACTGCTCATATTCAACATCTTTTAGCGCGGTTTGAAATGCGGCTAACAAGTTATTGCGCTCATCAATTGAGGGCTCTTTTACCGAAGCAAAATCGACCTCTTCAGCCGCAGCATTAACTTGCAGCCTTAATGCTTCTAGTTCAGCTTGCCCACGTCGATTCGCATTGGCGCCTAATATAATCGGTTCGGCATTATCTGTCAGATTAGAAGACGCACTGCGTCCCGACACTTGATGGGGTTGATCGTCAGTTTGCTGAGTTAATGCCTGAGCATCGTCATTACGACCCCAATCCTGATTACGCGCTTCAACATCTGATGCCGATTGATAACCTGACCCCATAGGTTCAGCAGCAGTATTCTCAACATTACGTTGCAAAGTACCCAAGGATTGATAACTATTTTGAGCAAGAGGTTGCGCAATCGGCAAAGCCACTTTACCGGCTAATCGCACTCCATCATGGCCTTGATCTATGGCACTCTGATTGCCGCGTGGCAGCTCACGAGATCCATTAGCAGCTACCGCATCAGCAGATAGGGTTGATTGGGCTACAGCCACGGTATCAGCCACGGCTAACGGTGCATTGTAACGCTCAACGGGTAAGGCAACAGTTTGCACACCAGGCACTGCAGGATGTAGCAACAAACTCATGCTCCAAGCCGCACCAACACCAAACGCAATAGATAACGCCAGCAGAGTGAATTTTCGGGTGTTGGCTGATATTTTCGGCGGCGGAGAATAATTGGCTCTGGGCGTTAAAATAACATCAACAATATTTTCTTGTTGCTGCTTTTTACGGTTAACAGCGTCTAATAGAATTGACATTAACTGCGCTCCGAAGATGCACTCAAACGCGGGCCTTGCTGGCTTAAATATAAGTTCAGTTGTACTAAGGTTTGATTGCCAGCAATACCATCAGGCTTTAGGCCATGCTGACGCTGAAATTGCATTAATTGCTGTTCTAATTCACCATCGAATTGTGTCAGTAAGCGTGCTCGGCGTTTATTGACTAACGCTAAGCTATTTTCTAACCACTGTACTTGCGCCAGACTCGAAGACTGACCGATTTCACGGGGTAATACACCATCTGGTTGCCAAAGAATTTCGAAGGTACCGCTAAAATGACGATCAAACCAATCTTTGTTTACCCAGAATTGTTGCTCGCCCAATTGCAATAAAATTTGCTCCACTTGGCGCTCTACAATCACCCCATAAAACACATTCGCCTGAGCATCTTGTAAATACACCACCGCAGGATAATTTAGCCGCATAATACTGTACCAATTACCTTGTTGCTGGTAACAGGCTAAATCTTGTTGCTGCGCAGCCTGGCAGGCAGATAAACCAATGATAGGTTGTTTATTCCATAAACCAAATAACCCGGCAAAAGCATTATCAATGCTACTGCTTTGTAACATAGCTTGACGCAAAATCTGTTGCTGCGCGTTAACAACTGGCGGGCTGGTTTGTAGTTGCGATGTCGATGCTGTAATAGATTGATTTGTGGCACTAGGAATAGTGGCTAACGCTGGCGGATTAACAGACTGCTGCGTTTGATTGCTAGCTAATGCTGTATTGGAGTTAAGGCTATCGTCATTAGCCGAGCGATTAAACAGATAAAACGACAAACCAAATGCCAATACCAGCGCGGTTGCTGCAACAAATGGCCAACGCTTATCGCTAGGAGCATCAATATCACCTAACACTTCAACGGCGGCTTGATTAACCATCTTGTGATCAATCGGCACCTTAGCTTGACCATAACCAGCCATTAGCGCTCGTTCACATAATAGGTTAGTCAAGCGTGGAATACCGCCAGAGTGCTTATGTAACGCGGCTATCGCTTTACGGGTAAATAAAGGCTCGTGCCGACCCGCTACTTGTAAACGGTGCAGAACATATAAGCCAATTTCATCTTTATTCAATGGTAATAGATGGTAACGAGCGGTGATCCGCTGTGCTAACTGGCGAAGATCTTGGCGTTTTAACAGTTGCTGTAACTCTGGTTGGCCAATCAAAATGACCTGCAACAGTTTTTTGGTATTGGTTTCAAGGTTAGTCAGCAAACGCAACTGCTCTAACACCTCAGAACGCAAATGCTGCGCCTCATCAATAATCAGTACGGTATTACGGGCATTTTTATGATTAGTGAGTAAGTAAGTACTGATGAGATCGGTCAGCTGTTTTAAGGTCGGATTTTCGCCATACTTAATTTCCAACTCATCACACAATGTCGCCAAAAGCTCTAACTCGGTAAGTGATGGATTAAGAATAAATGCCGTATCTGTATTTTCCGGTATTTGTTGTAATAAACAACGCGAAACGGTAGTTTTCCCGGTACCAACTTCCCCCGTCAACAATACAAATCCACCAGTTTCACCTAACCCGTAAGTTAAGTGTGCCAGCGCTTCGCGATGACGATCGCTCAAGAACATATAATGAGGGTTAGGCGCAATAGAGAATGGATTATCGTTTAATCCATAGAAGGCTTTATACATTCGACCAAAAATCCTTATTTGAAACTGACGGCTCACGTTAATGCTTGTGCAACAGCTTGTCAAAAGTTAGCCGTAAAAATCTAACTCTGATAAGATTTAAGCAACTTATTATTACACGTTGTGGTACGCCATGAAGATTTATTTAGTCGGCGGGGCCGTGCGCGATACACTTCTTAAACAAACTGTTGTCGACAAAGACTATGTGGTCGTTGGCAGCAGTATTGACGAAATGTTGGCTCAAGGCTATCAGCAAGTCGGAAAGGACTTTCCGGTTTTCTTACACCCAAAAACTCAACAAGAATATGCACTGGCGAGAACAGAGCGTAAAACAGGTAAGGGTTACCAAGGGTTCAGCTGCGATGCTAATAAAGATGTCACTCTTGCTGATGACTTACTGCGCCGCGATTTAACCATTAATGCCATTGCACAAGATAGCGAAGGTAAACTCTATGATCCCTACCATGGCATTGATGATATCCACGCCAAAGTACTGCGCCATGTATCCGACGCCTTTATTGAAGATCCCTTGCGCGTATTGCGAGTGGCCCGATTTGCGGCTCGATTTCATTACTTAGGTTTTACCATTGCAGCTGAAACCTTACAGTTGATGACCGATATCGCCAATAGTGGAGAGTTAGAGCACCTCACGCCAGAACGCGTATGGCAGGAATGCGATAAAGCATTAAGCAGCCAAAGTCCGCAAATATTTTTCGCCGTTTTAAAGCAATGCCAAGCATTAACCGTGTTATTTCCAGAAATTGATGCGTTATTTGGCGTCCCCCAACCAGCAAAGTGGCACCCAGAAATAGACACTGGCGTCCATACGCTGATGGTTCTGGAGCAAACCAGCCTACTAAGCAGTAATAAAGCGGTCCGCTTTGCAGCATTAGTACATGATGTGGGCAAGGGGTTAACCCCAAAACAAGAGTGGCCGAAACATCATGGTCACGGCCAAAAAGGCTTAAGCATCATTAAAGCACTTTGCCAACGAATACGCGTGCCTAATGAATACCGTGATTTAGCCTTATTGGTCAGCGATCAACATCAGAATATTCATAATGCTTTTGAACTGAGGGCTGAAACCATCGTTAAACTGTTTGATAAAGGTGATTTCTGGCGTAAACCGCAACGGTTAACAGAGCTTTTATTATGTTGTCATGGCGACATAAGAGGACGAACTGGATTTGAACAAGCAAGCTATCCGCAAGCTGAATTTTTACAACATTGCTATGAGTTGGCCAGCAACGTAGATGTGCAATCAATTATTAGCGCGGGTTACCAAGGATCGCAAATTAAAAGCCAACTTCAACTAACGCGCTCAGAAACAGTTAATAGTTATATAAAACAAAGAATTGAACAATAATAGTTACATCAGTAATCGCCTATTTAGGTTTTTATGTAAAAAAGCGGAAAAATGCAATTTTTAGCGGAGAATAAGCAATAAATCACTAAGATTTATATAAAATCGATAAATAATGATGCTTTTTGCCCAGCCAGCTTGCAATTTTCTTTTATTTCGCTATTTTAATTAAACAATGTTAAGTTTGCCTATAGCAAATTAAAAAATCTGTGACATAATTACGCCGTTGCAAAGGCACATGCCGTTGCACTATTTAACAACCTATATATTAAGGGATTTACCCATGAACAAGAAAGTACTGATGATTGCTGGTGTTGCGATGACTGCTTTATTAGGTGGTTGTGCTAACACTACTGCTTTAGAAGAAAGCGTAGCAAACCTAGGTAACAAAGTTGATCAACTATCAGCAGAAGTTGGTTCTTTAAAGTCTGAGCAAAGCAAGCTATCTGCCGATGTTAAAGGTGCTAAAGCTGCTTCTATGGACGCACAAGCCGAAGCTAAACGTGCTAATGACCGTTTAGACAACATGGCTTCTTCTTACAAAAAGTAAGAACTGCTATTAAAAATTAGCTTATTTAATAGGTTGATTATTAGGGCTTGATTGTTGATTCCACTACTTTGTAGTATTTCAACATCAAGCCTTAATTATTTGTGCTTATTTAAAATGAGGTATCAAGCGGTATCAAGCGGTATCAAGCGGTATCAAGCGGTATCAAGCGGTATCAAGCGAAAAATCTAAACACCTACGTCTTCTCGACAGCAAATTTTTTACGATTAAATCTATATCGCCTTCAACCATTTAGCCTTTGAAAGCCATCTATTCCAAACCCTCGTATTAGCACTTATAGCGCCTAATCACTAAGCGCACTAGCCCTTTAACGCTCTCAGCGCATGGTTGTCATTATCGCTTGTTATCAGCCTTCTCGCTCGTTACCTTTTCGACCATTTATAAACGTTTTTTTAGGACTAAAATTTGCCAATTAAGCTCTAAATCGGCAATCGCAGTCGATTTCACTTGATGCTTTAGCTGATCATTTGCACGCCATCCAAAGACCGACATATCAAGTAATGTTAATGCCTGCTCACCAGTAACAGATTGAACGAATACGACTTGTTGCTGCGATTCAATTTCAACATCGTTGGGTAAATTGAGTTGAAGCGGCTTCTCAACTAAGTCGGGATAAACTTGTTGTTTTATCTGCCATAAATGGCGAACACCCGGCTGTAAAAGCACAATACGTCCATCATCTTTTAAAATTCGAATGCACTCTTTACCTTTTAGAGGTGAATCAAGTACTGTGACAATGTCGATTGATTGCGCTTCAAAGGGTAATTTTTTTAATGCTAACAATAATAAATTAGCTGGTGTTTCAGCTTTAGCGGCTGCGAAAATAGCATTTTCAGCATCGGTAATTCCCCAATGCTCACATGACACATTTGCTTCAGCTACAGCTGGAACAAGCTGACGTAAATAGAAGCCATCAGCACACTGGTAATCGATATGCTGTAATTGGGTTTCGCCACGTGAGGTACACAAATCCAACAACACGGTTTGGAGTTGCTTAATTAGCGGTGCAAACAAACCTGACTCTAATAAAAAATGTCGTCCGCGCATTTGCTGGCGAGACTCCACTTGTGGCTTAGACTTAGCCTTAGTGTTGCTCAGTAGTGGCCAATAGCCATTAGGATGCTTATCAAAATGATGCTTATTGTCGCAATAAAATCCCGATGAAGCTTGATGTTGCTTGAGTGGAGCAGAACACACTGGACATAATAAAGATAACGTCATAATTACACTGATAGTTAATTAAAAGAGCATAAAACAAAACGGGTTGATACCAACCCGTTTTGCAAACAAAGGTCGCTTAAAGGCTTATCCTAAAGATAGAGTAATCCAAGCAATATCGCACCAAGAACCAGTCGGTATAATACAAACGGTGTCATGCCTATTTGGCTAATAAACTTTAAAAAGAAATGAATACATAAATAGGCCGCAACAAAGGATACAACAATACCTAAACCAAGCGCTTGGTAATCGATAGGTGCTGGGCTGGTCACTAAGTCTTTGGTCACCAATAACGCTGCACCAAAACTTACCGGCACAGACATCAGAAATGAAAATCGTGCAGCAGCTTCACGGGTCAGCCCTAACATCAGTGCAGCTGTCATGGTAGCGCCTGAACGTGAGGTCCCAGGGATTAATGCCATCGCTTGAGCTAAACCAATAAGCAACGCTTTTTTCCAGCCCATTTGAAATTCGTTTAACTGCGCTTTCGACATTCTATCGGCCAACCACAGCAACAGACCAAACACGATTGTTGTGATAGCAATGACTAAGGTATTTCGAAAATGGGTTTCTATAAAATCTTTGGCGGTAAAGCCAACAATAACCGCAGGTATCGTGGCTAAAATAATCCACCAAGCGAGTTTACTTTCTTGCGTTTGTTGCTTAGCGACTAAACTGATAAACCAAGCTTTAGCCAGTGCCACTATCTCATGACGGAAATAAATCACTACCGCAAATAAAGAGCCAGTATTTACCGCAACATCAAATGATAATCCTTGATCAGCCCAACCTAAAATTTGCGACGGTAAAATTAAATGTGCCGAGCTAGAAATCGGCAAAAACTCAGTCAGCCCTTGGATTAATGCCAGCAAAATAACTTGTAACGTGTCCATATCTTTCCTTTGTAAGAAATTAACTTATTGATGAATAATTAATATTTAACGGGTAATAATTCGGCTGGGAACTCGAAGGTAATAGGCCATAACTGCTGGCGTTGCTTGTCATAGTCTTGCCAAAGCGCATCATAGGTCTGTAGCGTCACCGGATGGAGTAACTCAGGGGCAATTTCAGCTAAAGGCCATAAAACAAAGGCATTAAACAAAATTTCGCCGCGGGGAAGTTCTACCGGAATGTTACAAATCACATCGTCATAGAGCAGCAAATCAATATCAAGACTTCTAGGGCTAAATTTTTTCTCACCTCTGATACGGCCGTTGTCTTGCTCAATTTTCTTAAACGTTGCCACAACCTGTGCAATCGATAATTCAGTATCAGCAGCGGCAACCATGTTTAAAAAATTAGTGCCTTTGAAGCCAACCGATTCACTCTCATATACGCGTGATAATTGTAATGGGCCAAAATATTGCTGTAAATCAACCAAACCGGCTTTAAGATGTTGCTCAGGAGAAATATTGGTGCCTAAGCTAATGTAAATACGTGCCATTGACTGACCTAATGCTAAACGAAAAAATAAAATAACACTTAAATGTTACCGCGTTCAATCTCAACACCAACAGAAACCGCATGAGGTATTGCCCCGGGCTTCATCACGACCACTTTAACCCAAGGCACATTGAACTCTTGTTGCAAACAATGGGCAATCATTTCAGCGACAGTTTCAATCAACTCAATCGGATTTTCAGTGATCAGTGCGATTAAACGATTCGATACGGTTTCATAACACAAAGCATTTTCGTAACTATCACTAGCAGCGGCAAGACGATTGTCCCATGCCATATCTAAATCGATAAGTAATGTTTGATGGATCTTTTTTTCCCACTCATAGATACCAATTATGGTCTCTATCGCTAGCTGACGGATGAGTACTTTATCCATATAATTCCTACCTTAATCGACATAAAAACTTTCAAGAACATCCTAATCAAACTTAATTATCGATTATATGCTTAATAATCCACATTTAAGCTTTTTCCTAATCAGTTAAAGCAGTAGGATAGGCGCTATTGTGCAATTAATATCAACGAAATGGTTAATGTTAACGCAAAGGTGGCTTCAGAGGATACTGAAAATCACTTGCCCAACAAATCAATGCGCGATGATACCCTAAGAAGAGTAAGGAAACCAATTTGAACGCCGTTACTGTCACCGTGTTGATGATCATTGCCGCCTACCTAGCGGGTTCGATCTCAAGTGCCATACTGGTTTGTAAAATAAGAGGTTTACCCGATCCAAGAACCAGCGGTTCCGGCAATCCTGGGGCCACCAATGTGCTTCGCATCGGTGGAGTCAGTTCGGCAGTATTAGTATTATTTTTTGATATGCTCAAAGGCGCTGCGCCTTCTTACCTTGGCTATAAAATGGGACTTGATGCGGCATCATTAGGCTTCATTGCTGTCAGCGCCTGCTTAGGGCATATATTGCCAATCTTTTTTGGTTTTAAAGGCGGTAAAGGTGTCGCGACCGCTTTTGGTGCAATGGCTCCCATTGGTGGAGATTTAGCCCTTTGCCTAATCCTGACTTGGATTGTATTTGTGCTGTTAACGCGCTATTCATCTGTGGCTGCTATGGCAACGGCCACCTTAGCGCCTTTTTACACTTGGTGGTTAGATGAACGCTTCATCCTTCCTGTCGCTATGCTATCAACGCTAATTTTAATTCGTCACAAAGACAATATTGGCCGTTTACGTCACGGTGAAGAAAGCAAAGTCTCACGAAAAAAATCCATTAAAAAACCCGACACCAAATAGTATCAGGTTTTCATTAATAGCAATCGTAGAATCACTCACTAGACTAGCTACCAGTCGCATAAACTCATCGATTAATCGACTGCAGGTAAGGTATCCAAAGGCCACCTTGGTTGGCCTTTAACCGCGAGTCCTTCAGTGTGTCCAGCACGTAAGCGCTGTAATCCAGCATAAGCAATCATGGCACCATTATCAGTACAAAACTCTCCGCGAGGATAATATACCTGCCCACCTAGATTAGTCATCATTTCGGCTAATGATTCACGTAAACGAGTGTTAGCACTCACACCGCCAGCGATCACTAATCGCTTATAACCTGTCTGCTTTAAAGCTCGTTTACATTTAATCGCTAAAGTATCAACAACGGCTTCTTCAAAAGCACGGGCAATATTGGCACGAGTCTGCGGATCGTTAGGCTCTTTAGCAATCGTGTTTGCGGTAAATGTTTTTAAGCCTGAAAAACTAAAATCTAACCCAGGTCTATCGGTCATTGGGCGCGGAAACTTATAGCCTACTGATAAGCCTTTTTGAGCTAACTTGGCTAAGCGAGGGCCGCCAGGATAATCTAATCCCATTAACTTGGCTGTTTTATCAAAAGCTTCACCGGCCGCATCATCTACAGACTCACCTAACACTTGATAACGACCAATGCCTTCAACTTGTACCAACATTGAATGACCACCAGAGACTAGCAAGGCTATGAAAGGAAATTCTGGCGCATCATCTTCTAACATAGGCGCCAGTAAATGCCCTTCCATGTGATGTACGCCAACAGCAGGTTTGTTCCAAGCATAAGCTAACGATCGCCCTACACAGGCTCCTACAAGTAAAGCACCAATGAGGCCAGGACCTTTAGTGTACGCTACGCCGTCGATATCATTTAAGCTCGAATTAGCTTGCGCTAAGGCCTGTTTGATTAAAGGCACAATTTTACGAACATGATCACGAGAGGCAAGCTCAGGCACAACACCACCATAGTCGGCGTGCAATTTAACTTGGCTATACAGCACATGTGACATTAAGCCTAATTTATCATCATAGACTGCTATCCCAGTTTCATCGCAGGATGTCTCAATACCAATAACGCGCATAATCTCTCGTCTTCATTAAAATAAGGCCGCCAATTCTACCCGTCTCTGCGTCAATACTCCAATATTTCAGGATTAAATAACACAAGCGATGAATAAGAGTTTCGGTTAACAAATCCAAGTTATAAGCTTGTTTTATACAAACCTAATGCTCAATTTAACCATTAGGTGACGATAATTTCGCTAATCATGATGCGCTTTATTTAACGCAGACCATACTGCTCTGAGACTAAGGCAGATGCGGCGCAGTTATCCAAGATGACCACATTTTGATTCACTATCACAAAATAGCACGATGAGCCGCTCCCTAAAGAGAAAATCAAGTCAGGGGGTTTACAAATGGTCACCGCTCGGTGTAAAATTCCGCACCATTTTAAATAGCCTTTGGTTTGAGTTAAATCACTAAAAAAGTTTAGTCGATTTAGTCATCCAGCATAACTACACCTAAGGGGTGATGGCGTATGCCAATTATTAAAGTACGTGAAAACGAACCATTCGACGTAGCTCTTCGTCGTTTCAAGCGCTCTTGTGAAAAAGCAGGTATTCTAGCTGACGTGCGTGCTCGTGAATTTTACGAGAAGCCAACTACTGCCCGTAAGCGTGCAAAAGCAGCTGCAGTTAAGCGTCTAGCTAAGAAGCTTTCTCGCGAAAACGCACGTCGCGTACGTTTATATTAATCTCATTATGAACTTAACCGAACAGCTAAAAGACCAAATGAAAGATGCTATGCGCGCTAAAGAAAAAGTGCGCCTAGGAACAATTCGTATGGCTCTTTCTGCCATCAAACAGATTGAAGTGGATACCCGCGAAACACTGACTGATGAACAGACAATAGCTGTATTAACCAAGATGGTTAAACAACGCCGCGATTCGATTGCTCAATATGAAGCAGCGAATCGTCCGGAGTTGGCAGAGGCAGAAGCAGAAGAAATTCGAGTAATCGAAAACTTCTTGCCTACGCCGCTAACCGAAGATGAAGTTGCAGCGATTATCGATGCAACAATTATTGAGGTTGGTGCTGGAACCATGGCGGATATGGGTAAAGTAATGGGAGCATTAAAATCTAAAGTTCAAGGCCGTGCAGATATGAGTGCCATTGGTACAATGATCCGCGCTAAATTGAAGTAATCAATTTTTAATGTTGAATAAGCCGTGCACTTGCACGGCTTGTTTGTTTAAATCAGTTGATAAAGTAAATTCGAGAACAACAGCAATCAATGGCGATACCTCGTGATTTTATCAATGAGCTAATAGCTCGAGTAGACATAGTCGATCTAATCGATCGTAAAGTGCCGTTGAAAAAAGCCGGTAAGAACCATTCGGCTTGTTGTCCTTTTCATAGCGAAAAATCACCCTCTTTTACCGTCAGTAGAGACAAACAGTTTTACCACTGTTTTGGCTGCGGTGCCCATGGCAATGCTATTGATTTTGTCATGGAATATGATCGCCTAGAATTTGTTGATGCCATTGAAGAAATTGCCGGTCAGCTTGGTCTTGCAGTCCCACGAGAGCAAGGCACAGGAAAAAGACCTGATCAAGGATTAAGTCGAGATTTATACGAACTGATGGAAGAAGCCAACCTCTTCTATCAAAGCCAGTTGAGGCAGCATACAGACAAACAGAAAGTTATCGACTATCTTGAGTTTCGCGGATTATCGACTGAAGTTGTTGAGCAGTTCGGCATTGGGTTTGCTCCCGACGGTTGGGATGGTTTACTGGGTCGTTACAGGCAAAATGTGCCCGCCCAAGATAAATTACTGACAGCAGGCATGTTAATTGCCAATGATAGCGGTAAACGCTATGACCGTTTTCGCGACAGATTAATGTTCCCAATACGCGATCGTCGTGGTCGTGTGGTTGGATTTGGTGGAAGAGTTTTGGGTGACGGTACCCCAAAGTACTTGAATTCTCCAGAAACGCCCATATTTCATAAGGGTAATGAGCTTTATGGTTTATATGAGCTAAAACAAAAGCACCGTGACCCTCAGCATGTATTAATTGTTGAAGGATATATGGATGTTGTCGCCCTCGCCCAGTTTGGGGTTGATTATGCCGTCGCATCCTTAGGTACCTCGACTACGGCTGAACAATTTCAGCTTTTAGTGCGTAGTGCAAAGCAAGTGATTTGTTGTTATGACGGTGATCGCGCCGGCCGCGAAGCCGCCTGGCGCGCACTAGAAACAGCACTACCACTGTTAAAACCAGGTGACCAGGTCAAGTTTATGTTTCTGCCGCAAGGTGAAGACCCAGACACTATGGTACGCAAAATTGGCAAAGAGGCCTTTGAAGCCTTAATGCAACAAGCCATGTTACTGCCCGAGTTTTTATTTGACACATTGAGTGCTAACCACGGGACAGACAAAGGGGCATTAGCCAAGCAAGCCATTGCGCTAATTGAAAAGGTACAAGATACCGTCCTACAGAATTTATTGTTAGAAAATTTAGCCCATAAATTAGGCATGAACAGTGCCGATGATTTAAGGAAAAAATTAGGTTTTACGGTAAAAAAAGTAAAACCATTAAATGCTAAAGGCTTACAAGGTCGCGGCACGCCATTAAGATTGGCCATTGCGCTCCTAGTCCAAACCCCCAGCTTAGGCTTTGGTTTGGCAAAGCAGCCAGCACTAAATCGATTACAAATGACCGGCATAGAATTGCTCAATCATTTGTTAGATATAACTCGAGAGCAAACGTTAAACAGCGCACAACTACTTGAAATGCATAGAGAGCATGACCAAAAAAGCACTCTAATTAAGCTAGCCCAATGGGATCATCAAGTGGCGGATGAAAACGTACTGCCAGAGTTTAAACAAACCCTGATTTGGTTAAACAACCAATATATTGAACAACGATATCAGGAGTTAAGCCTGAAACAGGCTTTAACGAAAGTTGAAAAAATACAGCTAACTAAGCTGATTTCTATAATGAAAGGCATAGCGAAGTAGTTCGCAGCTTATTCGTTAAGAATATGCGAACAAACATTGCCATGGACTAGCTAAGGTTAGCCCACACAGCTATAATTGACGATTTGCGTGCCACTTAGCATAGCTAACTGGCCTATCGTTTTATCAGTTCCCCAAAATTGGATGATATCTATGGATCACACTCCGCAGTCGCAACTCAAACTGTTGCTCGCTAAAGGTAAAGAGCAAGGTTATTTAACCTATGCAGAAGTGAACGACCACTTACCTGCAGACATGGTCGATTCCGATCAGATTGAAGATATTATCCAGATGATAAATGACATGGGTATCCGCGTTTTTGAAGAAGCGCCAGATGCCGATGACATGATGATGTCGGAAGACAACACAGACGAAGATGCTGCAGAAGAAGCAGCGGCAGCTCTCGCAACCGTAGAAAGTGAGTTAGGCCGAACCACAGACCCTGTGCGCATGTATATGCGTGAGATGGGCACGGTAGAGCTACTTACCCGCGAAGGCGAAATTGTTATTGCTAAACGTATCGAAGAAGGTATCAACACCGTACAGAGTTCTGTCAGTGAGTACCCTCAAGCGATTGCAATGATCTTAGAACAATTCGATAAGTATGAAGCTGAAGAATTGCGCTTGTCTGATATTATCTCTGGATTTATCAATCCTGACGACGATGACGTCGCCCCTACCGCCACCAACATTGGTTCTGAATTAGCGGACTCTAAAAAAGATGACGATGATGATGACGATGACGACGATGAAGAAGAGGAAGAAGGCAACAAAGGGCCTGATCCTGAAGAAGCTAAAGAAAAATTCACTCAACTTAGAGAAGCCTACGAAAAAAGCTTAGCGATCATTGCCACAAAAGGCCGTGACCATCCTGAAGCGATTGGCTCATTATTTGTTATTGGTGAATTATTCAAAGAATTCCGTTTAGTACCAAAACAGTTTGACCGTTTAGTTAAAAGCATGCGCAACATGATGGACCGCGTTCGAATTCAAGAACGCTTGGTCATTAAACTGTGTGTTGAACAAGCTAAAATGCCAAAGAAAAACTTTATTAAAGCATTCACTGGCAACGAAACAAACTTAGATTGGTTCAACAAAGAAAAAGCCAGCACCAAGCCTTACGCTGAAGGCTTGCGTATGATCACTGATGACGTCACACGTTGTGTAACTAAGTTAGGTGCTATCGAAGTTGAAACAGATTTAACCATCGCAGGCATCAAAGACATTAACCGTCGTATGTCTATCGGTGAAGCGAAAGCTCGCCGTGCCAAAAAAGAAATGGTTGAAGCTAACTTACGTTTGGTTATCTCTATTGCTAAAAAATACACCAACCGTGGTTTACAGTTCTTGGATTTGATTCAAGAAGGTAACATTGGTTTGATGAAAGCGGTAGACAAGTTTGAATACCGTCGTGGTTACAAGTTTTCGACTTATGCAACGTGGTGGATCCGTCAGGCAATCACTCGTTCAATCGCTGACCAAGCGCGTACGATCCGTATTCCAGTACACATGATCGAAACCATCAACAAGTTGAATCGTATTTCGCGTCAAATGCTTCAAGAAATGGGCCGTGAGCCGTCTCCTGAAGAATTGGCAGAACGTATGATGATGCCAGAAGATAAAATTCGTAAGGTACTGAAAATCGCTAAAGAGCCAATCTCAATGGAAACCCCAATCGGTGACGATGAAGATTCGCATTTAGGTGATTTTATCGAGGACACTACCCTCGAGCTACCATTAGACTCAGCCACAAGCGAAAGTCTAAAGAACGCTACACACGAAGTCCTAGCAGGCCTAACAGCCCGTGAAGCAAAAGTACTGCGTATGCGTTTTGGTATTGACATGAATACCGACCACACGTTAGAAGAAGTGGGCAAGCAGTTTGATGTGACACGTGAACGTATTCGCCAAATTGAAGCTAAAGCGTTACGTAAATTACGTCACCCTTCTCGCTCAGAAATCTTAAAGTCGTTCTTAGACGAGTAAACGTAAGGTTTACGCTCTATAGCAAGACCATAAAAACCCAGCATATGCTGGGTTTTTTTATATAGATTGCCAAGCTTGCCACTCGATAAACGGTTCAGGTAGTGAATAACATGGGTATGACATCCGTAAAGCTAAAAAAAAAGCCCACGCTATTTCGTGGGCTAATGAATATCAATATAAGCGTATTAGTGCTGTTTTTTGCTAGATGCTTTATCGAGTAGCGTTAAGATATTTTTATACGGAATACCTGAGTGGGTCGTTAACCCAACATCACAGGTTGCTGATACTGAGTAACCATGAGTACAACCTTGATCTTTAGTCTCCTCTTTTAAATGACGAAGACCATGCTCATTAAGCTCAGGGTAATTCATACCGCGGTTACCCGCCATACCACAACAACCAACCTTCTCAGGCACCACAACCTCGGTAGCACAAAGTTTGGCAAGCTCAGTTAACTTACCAGCCATACCAAGCTTACGAGTGGTACAGGTTGGATGAACAGCCACTTTATCGACAACTTTGTTTATGTGTAGACGATCAACCAAGAATTCAAAAGCAAACTCTTCAGGGCCATACATCTGTAAACGGCTATCACAAGCTCGGCGCATCCGCTCAAGACAGGCAGTGGTGGCAACTAAAATTGGGTATTCACCATTGTTAGACGCCTTTAATAACCACACAGAGAGCTCATCAGACTTACGATCAGCCGCTTCGTCGTGACCATAAGACTCCCAAGGCTGACCACAACATAAGCCTTTGGTCTTCTCACCTAGAATCATCTCGATATTAGCCTTTTCGAATAAGCTCACAATCGTTTCAGGCAAAGAGCGCTGATCATCATGTTTAGCACTGGTGCCCATCATACGGTTCAAACATGCAGGGAAATAAACGGCTTTCATGTCACCAGAGGTTTTAGCCGTTGGTAAAGCTTTGCCCCGTGTCGGCATACCTTCAGTCCACAATGGGATCGGCATGCTAGGCATAATCTTACGAACGATTTTAGTGATTGCCCCCATACCTGATTCGCCAATCACTTTACGGCTAATGTCAGTGGCACCTAGCGCAAATCGAGCCACAGATTCCATGCTACCAAAACGATCGGCAGTAAAATCAGAAATTTTCTTATCCATATTACTGGCCCCTTCGGCCCGCAATACTTTCATATATTTACCGGTATCAATTGCCATTGGACAACCGAGTTTACACAGGCCATCTGCAGCGCAGGTGTCGATGGCAAAGTAAGGATAGTTCTTCTTTAGGTCAGCCAAGACGTCAGGCTCATCACCTGTGGCTTCTAAGGTTTTCATGACACGCGCAACAGCAGTACGTTGACGTGGAGACAAGGTTAAGCCATGGGCCACACAATGCGGTTCACAAAATCCACACTCAATGCATTTATCTACAATATCATGCACTTTTGGCATAGGCTTAAAGCCTTTTGCGTGACAGAGTGGGTCATCGTTAATGATGACTCCTGGGTTTAAAATACCGTTTGGGTCCAGGGTTTTCTTAACTCGCTTCATCAAGTCATAAACCGCGCTCCCCCATTCTTTTTCAACGAATGCAGCCATGCCAAAGCCTGTACCGTGTTCAGCTTTAAGCGATCCGTCATATCCAACAACTAGATCAGCCATTGCTTGCATAAAGCCTTCGAAACGTTCCACTTCAGCTTTAGTAGAGAAGTCTTGAGCAAAGATAACGTGATAGTTACCTTCAAGGGCATGACCATAGATCACCGCATCATCATAACCATGGGCAAAAGATAAGTTTTGTAAATCTATGGTGGCTTGTGGCAACACCTCAATAGGAAAGGCGATATCTTCGATAATACAAGACGTACCGACTGGGCGCATTGAACCCGCCAGCGGGAAAATTGCTTTACGAATGGCCCACATATTAGTGACAACTGCTGGATCTTGGGTGAACTCGACATCACGATACAAACCGTGCTTAGCCATAATCACTGACATTTTAGCAACGTTCGCATCAATCTGCTCCTGGCTGTCGCCAAAGGTCTCGAATAATACCGCCGTCACATCTTTGTGAACATGTTTTAGAAAGTCTGGCGTTTGATACTTAGATTGAGCAACAGCCTTGAGGGCAAAGTTATCTAATAACTCGGCAGCGTTGGTTTCTTTGAAGGCATCTCGTCGCAGCTCAACAATGGCCTCACAAGCTCCACGAAGTGAATCGAAATACACCATTGCCGATGCAGAAAAATTGTTTTTAACCACACTGTTCATGGTGATTTCAGATAAGAACCCTAGGGCACCTTCAGAGCCAACCATCAAGTGTAAAATAATGTCGATAGGATCGTGATGATCAACGAAAGAGTTCATACCAAAACCCGTTACGTTTTTAATAGAATACTTACGCTTGATACGGTTAACGAGTTCCTGATTAGCCATGATTTCGTCACGAATAGCTTCGATACCTTTGATCATATCAGGATGCTGTTGCTTAAATGCTTCACGACTTTGCGCATTTGCGGTGTCTAAAATCGAGCCATCGGCAAAGATGATTCGTGCAGAGTCGATTAATTGATAAGAGTTATGATGCGTACCACAGTTCATTCCAGAAGCATTGTTAGACACAATCCCACCCGCCATTGCAGAGGCTATGGTGGCCGGATCTGGCCCAAATTTCCATCCCAGAGGCGCCAGCGCACTATTCAGTCTAGAACCTATGACTCCGGGCTGCATTTGTACCTTCTTGCCCGCTTCTAACACCTTAAAGCGATTCCAGTGAAGGCCTGCAACCATCAAAACTGAATCAGAAATAGCCTGACCACAAAGCGCTGTACCTGCAGCCCTAAAGGTTACCGGAGTAGCACTCTGATAACATTGCGCCAATACTTTTGACGCCTCAGCTTCATCTTTAGTGTGGACAACCATTTGTGGGCGCTTTTGGTAAAAAGAAGCGTCTGTACCCCAAGCTACGCGGCGTATGTAATCGGTATGAACTCGAGAAGGCTCAAGGAGTTGGCCTAATTTATCGGCAAGCACGGTCAAATTAGATTGCAACATGTTTGTATCCCCATTCATGTCATCTATATGTGAACAGAGTCCTAGAAGACTCCATCTAAAACGTTATGCCGACTTTGCACCGTAACTTGATGACCTCGACATAGCCAAGATAAGCATTTTGGTCAGACATTCCTGCATGTTGATTTCGACTAATATCATGCAAATATTTGCCCCAACTATTTAAGACTGCCAATTTATACTCGTGCTTGTATTGTTGTTACCTTGATTTCAAGCTAAAGCCATTTGGGATCAAAATAGAAATAATTGTAACTTGCAGCCAAAACGATTCTCGTTATTAAGAACACATTATTATGGTGCAGTACATGGGTTTACTGACTGACGTAATAATACCTTGTCTACCTTTTTAGCAGAGTTAAACGCAACATACTGCAAATACTTTAGACCTTAATCTCAACCTTTAAATCAGCTCGAAATTTGTACTATTAACGTGAACAACCCCCTGATATCAAAACGTTATTGGTCAACTTGATCACAGAAAATAACAAAACAAAACCAAGCACACATACCGCCTTCACAGAATCGGATTAAATATGCGCTACAGCACTGGGATATAGAGGAAGCGTTAGCATTTTTGGCCAAATGGCGCCGACGACCTGGCAATGAGGGGCAATGAGGATAGTTGTCATTTGGACGGACTTTTACAAAAAAATCACCACTGAGATTCAGGCTGAATAGCACAAGTCATCACGGGGTAACGTTGTGACAAAAAAGTCATCCGCTGTAACTGCGATCAACCTCTCTGTTTGACATTAAAGTGCGCCAAATACCTGCAAGCTTGTTATGGATATTTAGTTGTACTGATTAACAGATAACCAGTTGAATCATTTCAATAGAATTCTTGCAACATCAGAGGTGACAAGCACAAATAAACTTCGTATACTGCACACGCTTTTGTTAGTGACGACTAGCTTAAGTCGGCCCCTTAGCTCAGTTGGTTAGAGCATACGACTCATAATCGTCAGGTCCACAGTTCAAGTCTGTGAGGGGCCACCAATTCAGATAAGGCACTCGGAGAAATTCGAGGGTCTTTTTCGTTTAAGGTCCGGTCCATATCCGGTAACACTCCTAGCTGGTCAATCTCAGAAAAGCATCAGGAAGAATTCCCCCAAAAAAATTGCCTATTTGAATTATAAACCTGACATCATCACTCATACCCACCTATGAAGTAATCAAAAATATCAAGTTCACCTACAGATACAAAAAAACTAAATAAAATCATATAAAACCATCTCGTCAGTCGTTACATTTGCCACTAAACACAAGCTTGAATAAGACGAACTAACCCCGACTGATATTCATACTTATATCGTTAACTCTACTGCTACAGCGCATATCAGAGGCAATTTGATAGTGATTAGGAGATGACCTCGACTGAATCAAATCGTACCAATTCCCCAAAAAAATCAGACTTTAAATTACAAAAATTGAATACATCTGCTGTCGTTGTCGTCGAAACTAGCCTAGATTGAAAAGCGAAGACAGAAATGTGACAGGAGCGTCGACGACAATATATTAGCGGCGAAAAATTATGCTAGAAGCCAGTTGATGTAAAGCATTGGAGTGTAATCGTGGACCTGACAAATGTGACAGACCCAGCGATCTAGGATTTAGGCGTTCTAGGTATGAATTGGGTGTTAACCTAAGGGGGTGGATTAATCAGCAGGCAACAGTGTATCATGCTGATAAAGAAAGCATTCCAATAACTTCAAGTAGTCTACTATTGATGATAAATAACAAGACGTCCCCTCAAGAACCACAGCAGTTACACGATATTACGCTTAGGCTAGAACACTTAAAAATGCGTAATTGCCCAGAAGATATGATTTTGGCTCTTCACTGCTACACTAGGGCTTATCGGAAGTTTGTAGAGTTACTTGGCGAGCAGATAGAACCAGAGTCTTTGGCTGTGTTTCAGCTAGACCACATAGAAGAAGGTTCTGTTAAGTTAAAAAATAAAGTTGGCTACAAGCCCAGTATCACTAACTTCATTGGTTTTATGCTAACGAAGCTTTTAGTTGACGATGCAACTGATGAAAATCTTGAGTCAAAAGCTCAAGTTTTGGAAACTGAAACCGCTGGGTTTATCCGTAAATTAGGCGATGCCTCAGACAAAGATCTTATAGGTCATCATGACCCATATGTTGATCGTATTACCTTAGCCGAGATTATGAAAGATATATCTGATGGCGGTCAATTACTGATGCCTAAAGAACACTTTGAAGTTATAGAGGAAAGCGATGATTCTTTGCCGAAGAATGTCATTAAATTTGAGCCTGAATTTCGTTCGCATGTGTCAATATCCGATCTTAAAAAGTCAAAGCCTGAGCCTTTTAATGGTCCAGATACAATTATCGCACTCAGACCATGTAATGTAGGATATTCATCATGGTATGTCGAAAGTGTAGTAACTAAGAGAAAGTTTTTCGTAAGGATAGAAGACTCAGAATGGTTAACTAAGTATCAATCTGGAAGAATGAGTGTTGTCCGTGCAAATGATTTAATTAGTGTTAACTTAGTTTGTGACGTAGTAACTTCAAACTCAGGAAATGCCAGAAATGTAAATGCTAAGATAACTAATGTTAACAACGTGGAGCCAGGAAAATTTCTATCTCCTAAAGATCAGGCAGACATGTTTGAATGAAGCGATTTTTTGCGAGTTATATCTTTATTCTAGTACCATTCGTAGTACTGATTGTTACCAAACTGGTTATGTCGAAGCCAGAAGATGTATTAGTGTCGACAGATTGGTCTATAGCAAGTTTTATGATCATAGCCCAGAGCATAGGGGTAATTGTTTCCGATAATTTTGGTAATAAAAAAGTTAGCTCAAGTGGCATGATTATCTTTGTTGGTATCACTATTATCTTGCTGGTTATTTGTTTAGGGGTTTATGCCTATGCTATCGCTAAACATAACGAGATTACAGGCTATATTCAGATTTCTCTATTTGTACTGTCTTCTATGTGGCTGTGTGGTATTTACAAAGCGAGTGAGTACATATCATTGGCTACAAAAAATAGTAAATAGAACCAACATAAAAAAACCAGTACATTCTAGCACTGGTTTCAAATAGTCTACTCCTTAACGTCTAACTCCACTGACTCGCACTGCTACTGTAAAGGTACCCGTTATACTTGTGAATTTAAGCAAGAATAAACTACCGAGATAAAGTATTTGATAACAGCAATATTGCAGCTATAACGCTTCCTATTGCAAAGACCCATGTATAGAAACAGCCATGATTGATGAGTCACCTGATTCTATTTATTCTGAACTAGGGATAAGGGATAAGGGATAGAGGTATGATGATAAGAATCAAAGCTTAGAAGTTAACCACTCTCACACTTGTCATTTATGTTATTCACAAAGCGATATAGTCGCGTCAATAGCGACTTTATTGCAGGTTCATTCAACGCTGCTGGCAAGGCAAAGGGCTGTTTGAGGGCGTTTGTTATCCCACGTTGAGGTTATTTAGAATATATCTAAGCCACAATAGCATTTACTCATTTGCATGAGCGTCTCACGAGAGTGGCTAAGTTGACATTGCTGCCCTAGTCTCGACGGATATAGGCCGGATTTTTTTCTAGGAAGGCTTGGGCGGCGGTAATGGCTACCACGGCTTTAGAATTAAATTCGCGTTGGTACAAAGTGTATACCACAAATAAACTGGCCAAAATAAATATCCCAGGATGCATAAACCAGCACAATGCGGCCATGGAATAATAATAAGATCGTAGGCCATAGTTATATGAATGTGCTGCTTGATCTTGCACAACAGCCATTTGCCTTGCGTAACCGAGCGCATTTTTATCGGTGCCAGTTTTATCTAATGGCGCAGCACCAATCATGATATTCACAAAACCATATTGACGCATAGACCAAGTAAATTGGAAAAAAGCTAGCACGAAGATACCAGCTAAAAGAGCCAGTTTGACTTGCACCAAGGCATGGTTAGGCGATGAGGTAAAAGGAATAGAACCAATAACAGTTTCAAGCTTTTCCACTTGAGAAAAAAGCGTTAATACCCCCGCAATGATCAGTAAGGTTGTGGAAGCAAAAAATGCAATATTACGCTCTAAATTAGCCAACAATGCCGCTTCGGCCACACGTATTTCTTTGGCGATAACTTGTGACATCCAATGTATGCGCTGCTGATGCATCACTCGCGCAATACAGTTGGTGTTTTTCGCTTTACGTTTGGCAAAACTGGTATAACCGATCCAACTGACCAAAAATACACTTAACGCTAGCGCATCTAACCAAGACATAACCATACTGATTAACCCGCGTAATAATAAATAATAGATTGATTATGCATTAGATTTCATCATGCTAAAATCAGTTTGTTTGTTGAGCGGTTAAATAGCTCACTCATTAAAAGGGACTTGGACAAACATAATCGATCCTTTGTTCGGTCACTGGATGAGTAAAAGATAATCCACTAGCGTGTAACATCAAGCGACTCGACATCTGCTGAGAATGTTCATTATAGTACAAGTCACACCCTAAAATAGGATGACTGATTTGTTGGCTGTGCAAACGTAACTGGTGTGTACGTCCAGTGATAGGGGTAAATTCCACTCGGGTAGATATCCCCTCTTGATGTCGCTTTATTACTTGGTATTGACTGTGAGCGAGCTTGCCATGGTGGTGACACACTTTCATTAACGGAAAATGCTCGCTGTCTTTTGCTATCGGTAACCTAATATCACCAAAGTCGTTAACTACATCGCCATAAAGTACAGCGGTATACTGTTTAGTAATAGTGCGCTGCTGAAACTGTTTTGTTAATAATCCATTGATGACTTTGTTTAATGCCACCAGCATGATGCCAGAGGTACCAAAATCAAGTCGATGTACTAAGGTTGCCGTAGGGTAGTCTTGCACTAAACGATAGTGTACTGAATCCTTATTTAATGGATTTTTCCCCGAAAGACTCAATAAACCTGTTGGCTTATTGATAAGCAGTAGATGTTCATCTTGGTATAAAACATCAATAATTCCATCACAAGGTGGCGCAATAAATTCAGTCATAATATTTCGTCAGCATATCTTAATAACCATCATATCTTAGTAACATGATATTTGTGATAACCATATCGTAGTCGCCATACCCAATGAGTGACATCTTAGCAGATGTCCTACCTTGAGCGGGATAACAATAAAAAAGGTGGCTAATAAGCCACCTTTTTTCATATTCACACAAAAGCATACTGAATTAAGTTCGTAATTTTGCCAACTGCTGATGCTGCTCATCCACGAGCTTGGCTAAACTGTCACTGCTTTGCTGAGCACTGTCGGCAAGCTGTGACAATTCTGATGCAGAATCAGAAATACCAGTAATATTACGATTAACCTCTTCGGTTACCGCACTCTGCTCCTCTGCGGCGGTAGCAATATGCGTCACCTGACCAGACACCTCGTTAATTTGTTCTACAATGGCATTAAGCGACTGCAATGCCAGCTGAGTTTGCTCTACGGCTTTTTGTGCACCTTGAGCGCCTTTATCAATAATACTCGAAGCATTTTTAACTTCTTTTTGTAACGATTCAATTAAGGTACTAATTTCATTAGTCGACTTTTGCGTTCTAGATGCTAGAGTCCTCACTTCATCAGCAACAACAGCAAAACCTCTACCTTGTTCTCCGGCACGGGCCGCCTCAATCGCTGCGTTTAGTGCTAATAGATTAGTTTGTTCAGCAATCGAACTGATCACCTCTAAAATACGGCTAATATTGGAGCTACTTTGCGACACCATGCCCACCGCTTTCTGAGCTTGCTCAGAATCTGTCGACATACCTTCAACAAACACCATAGCCTGGGTTAAACGCGTCTGACCATCTTTAACATTGACAGTCATTGACTCGGTTTCCATTGCCGTTTGCTCAGAAGCTTTTGCCACTTCTAGCGCGGTAGCACTCATTTGATTGACCGCGGTAACCACACTTTCAATTTCGCCATATTGACGATTAACACTTTCGCGAGTGTGCTTAGCGATGTCTGCCGACTTAATACTTTCTTGCTGTGAGCGGTCTGCAAGCACTTTTAGTTCGGAAATCAGATAACGCAATTTCGCAATAAAGGCATTGATACCACTGCCAAGGGCAATTAATTCCGCATGAGATTCAACTTCAATCGATTGGGTTAAATCACCTTCTGCACTGGCAAGATTCTCAACCCTAGCTTGGATCATATTAAGCGGCGAAATAATGCTCTTAATCACCAGACTGATAATCAATACAGCAATAGCGGTAACTATGATGCCTATGGTTAGCAGTAAACTTCCCAGCGACGTTGCCATCTCATTCATGGCAGTGTTCATATCATCAACCGCCATAAATGCGTTACTTTTTGGCGCTTCAATAATCAATGACCAAGTCGCATTGGCGATAGGAATATTAATAGGATAAGCCACAGCGATAGTATTGGGCTCATTAACAAACCCCGATGAATTGTTTAACGCCAACAGTTTTTTGGCCAATTCTGGCCCTACAGACTCACTCAAGGGTCTAGCAAGTTTTTTATAATGACTGGCAGCGACCACAAATCCTTTTTGGCTCACCAAGGTCACCTTGGCCTCTCCACCATATAAGCTTTTAGATAATTCCATGATCATGGTTTGAAATATCGGCAAATTAATATCTGCACCAACTAAACCTTTAAATTGGTTATCAACAATCACAGGCACGGTTAGCGAGGTCATTAACGCTGTATTACCTGGGGTGATTTCGTATAAATAAGGCTCCATTAAACAAGGCTTCTTAGTATCTTTAGCGCATAAGTACCACTCTGCTTCGCGCATACCAAACTCATTTAACGTCGTAATATATTTTTCAGCAGCATCATCAACTTGGTTCTGCTCAACAGTGCCATCATCATTGCGAGTATAATATATTTCCATGGTGCCCGAGCTCACGACACTGTGAGGTGCACCTTGAGTGTATTCACTATCAAGACCATCATAACCATTTGGTTCAAATTGCGCGTACATAGATGACAATTGGCTATTTTTTTGTAGTATTGCAGCGACAGACAACTCAACACGTTCACGACTTAAAGGATCTTTTTTTGAGCTTTGCTCAAGTAAGCCAGCAAATGAAAAAGGGATCCTATAGGCCTCATTAATAAATCCCGCCACTCGTTCGCCATATTCCCCGGCTCTTGCTGACAGTTTGTCGTTAATCTCTTGCTTTAGCGCTATCTCTACTTGTGTGGCTAACTCAGCATTTTTTTCTTTTAATCCCAGCCAGAGACTTAGAGAAAGTGAAATTACTGTGACAATAAATAATGTCGAGGTGATCCATAACAACTTTGACCTAATGGATAATTCCTTCATTCAAGTGGGCTCCTGCTTTAGTATGATTTTTAGATATAAATAAAGTGTAGTCAGCTTTAAAAATTAAGTTTGTTTAATCCAAAAAAAATCCCACAAAAGCAGGATTTTATTTATTCTAGATCATAAAAAGACTGGTTATTTAAACACCGCTTGAAATGTGCTATCCATAATCGCCAGACCGGCATCAATTTGTGCATCAGGCGCTGTTAACGGAACTAATACACGAATAACGTTACCGTAGGTGCCACATGACAATAAAATAAGCCCACGGCTTCGCGCTTCAGCTAAAATTTTGCCACTATACTGCGGCGCAGGCTCACCGTCTTCCATCAGCTCAATAGCGATCATTGCACCTAAGCCTCGAACATCAGCAATTTGCGGGTATTTAGCCTGCATGTCGGTTAATGCTGATTTGAGTTTGTTACCCACTTGATTGGCACGGGCTAACAATTGCTCTTCTTCAAACACTTCGATAACGGCTAATGCCGCAGCACAAGCAATTGGGCTACCACCATAAGTGCCGCCCAAACCACCTGCAGTAACGGCATCCATCACTTCGGTTTTACCAGTAATGCCTGATAATGGGAAACCACCGGCAATTGACTTAGCAAAGGTAGTGATATCTGCTGCTACGCCCATTTGCTCCATCGCAAAAAACGTGCCTGTACGACCCGCACCGGTTTGCACTTCATCAGCGATTAATACAATGCCATGGGCGTCACAGAGTTCACGTAGACGTTTCATAAATGATGGCGTCACAGCGTAGAAACCACCTTCGCCTTGAACGGGTTCTAAAATGATGGCAGCAATATCAGCAGGCTCTGCATCATTTTTAAAAATGCGCTCTATCGATGCCATAGCATCGTCTTCAGACACGCCATGCATTTCACATGGAAATTCAGCTCTAAACACGTTAGCTGACATTAAGCCCATGCCTTTACTGTAGGGGGCGACTTTGCCAGTTAATGCCAGGGCAGCAATAGTGCGACCATGGTAACCAGACGTAAATGCAATAACCCCCGCTCGTTTGGTATAAGCCCGCGCGACTTTAACGGCGTTTTCGACCGCTTCCGAACCACTGGTGAACAACGCGGTTTTTTTAGCAAAGTCACCAGGTACCAGATGATTGAGTTTTTCACACACTTCAATGTAACTTTCGTAGCCAAGCACCATAAAACAAGTATGTGAAAACGCCTCTAACTGCGCTGCCACTGCAGCTTTAACTTTAGGGTGTAAATGGCCGGTGTTAAGTACGGCGATACCACCTGCAAAATCAATATATTCACGGCCTTCAACATCCCATACTGTGGCGTTTTCCGCTCGTTCAGTAAAGATTGGGTGGATCTGTCCTACACCTTGAGCCACTGCCGCTTGGCGACGTGCCATTAGTCCATCATTTGTTTTAGTCATTGCCTACTCTCTTAAACTGACATGCAGATATATTTCATTTCCAGGTATTCTTCGATACCAAACTTTGAACCTTCACGGCCTAACCCAGACGATTTAATACCACCAAAAGGTGCTACTTCAGTCGAGATTAATCCTGTGTTGACGCCAACCATGCCATATTCAAGCGCTTCAGCAACCTTGTACACTAACGAAATATCACGACCGTAAAAATACGCCGCTAAACCAAACTCAGTGTCGTTTGCTTGCTTGATCACATCATCAACATCATCAAACTTAAACAGTGGAGCCAAAGGACCAAAAGTCTCTTCGGTTGCCACTAACATCTGGCGTGTTACGCCGGTTAAAATTGTCGGTTCGAAGAAATAGCCACCAAGATCATGAGGTTTACCACCAGCAAGGATCTGCGCACCTTTTGCTACAGCATCATCTAAATGAAGCTGAACTTTTGCTACGGCATCGGCGTTGATCAATGGTCCAGTGGTTACACCCGTTTCTGTACCTAGTCCCACTTTAAGCTTAGCCACCGCGACAGCGAGACGTTGCGCAAATTCATCGTAAACGCCCGATTGCACATAAATACGATTGGCACACACACAGGTTTGACCCGCATTACGATATTTGGCAATCATTGCGCCTTCAACGGCAGCATCAATATCTGCATCATTGAATACGATAAACGGTGCATTGCCACCTAGCTCAAGTGATAGTTTTTTCAGTGTTGGTGCGCATTGCTCCATCAGTTTAATGCCGACTGGTGTTGAGCCAGTAAACGATAACTTACGCACAATTGGGCTGTCGCACATGGCCTTACCGATGGCGATTGAGTCACCGGTAACCACACTAAATACACCTGCAGGAATACCAGCACGCTCAGCTAACTCGGCTAATGCTAATGCGGTAAATGGCGTTTGCGGCGCAGGCTTAACGACCATAGTACAACCAGCAGCTAATGCTGGCGCGGCTTTACGAGTAATCATAGCCGCAGGGAAATTCCATGGTGTAATCGCCGCGGTAACGCCAACAGGCTGCTTAATAACCGTAATACGTTTATCTGCTTGATGCCCAGGAATAGTATCGCCATACACACGCTTAGCTTCTTCTGCAAACCATTCAATAAAGGACGCGGCATAAGCCACTTCACCTTTGGCTTCGGCAAGTGGTTTACCTTGTTCTGTGGTCATCAATAGTGCTAAATCATCACTGTGTTGCAACATGAGCTCAAACCAACGACGCAGCTTTTGGCCGCGCTCTTTTGCGGTTAATGCTCGCCACGCTGGTAGCGCCGCATTTGCAGCGTCGATAGCCGCAAGTGTTTCGGCATTGCCCATCACAGGAACATGACCAATAACCTCATGCGTGCCAGGATTCGCTATGGCAATCGTTTTACCACTATCGGCATTGCACCACTGGCCATTAATGTAGCACTGTTGACGTAATAAACTTGGATCGATTAATTTCACAATATTCTCCTAAACTGACGTTTGTACTCAACCTACTCGCACTCTCTCTACCAGTACGTAAAGCAGGTTAAATTCCAAACTTATCTCTAAGGGTGTAATACCAAGCGCCTATGGCACTAAACGGTACACGCATAGCATGACCACCAGGGAATGGATAATGAGGTAATGCGGCAAAAGCATCAAAACGTGTGGCTTGACCATTAAGCATTTCAGCAATCAGCTTACCCGCCAAATGAGTGTAGGTAACCCCATGGCCACTACAGCCTTGTGAGTAATAAATATTGTCGCCAATACGTCCCACTTGCGGCAAACGCGACAAGGTCATTAAAAAATTACCTGTCCAAGCGTAATCCACCTTAGTCCCTTTTAATTGCGGGAAGGTCTTTAATAACTTAGGCATAATTAAGGCTTCTACGTTAGCAGGATCGCGTGCGCCGTAAACTACGCCGCCACCAAATACCAGGCGTTTATCTCCGGTAAGGCGGTAATAATCTAATAGGTAATTACAGTCTTCTACGCAATAATCTTGTGGCAGTAAACTGGCGGCCATTTCGTCAGACAATGGTTCAGTGGTGATCACCTGAGTACCACACGGCATGGATTTAGCTTGCAGCTCTGGCAGTAACTTTCCTAAATATGCATTACCTGCAACTACCACGTATTTACACTTAACTTGGCCCAGCGCGGTATGCACAATCGGTGAAGCACCGTCATCTACCTTTATAACAGCAGAGTCTTCAAAAATTAGCCCACCAAGAGATTCAACCGCACGAGCCTCGCCTAAAGCAAGGTTTAGAGGGTGAATATGACCACCGCTTTTATCGAGCAAACCACCAACATATAAATCGGTATTGACGACATTACGTATGCCATTTTGATCGAGTAACTCTAAATGGTTGTTATGACCATGCGCTTCCCATAAGGATTTTTGACCTTCTAAATGACGCATTTGTTTTGCGTTCATGGCGGCAAATACACCGCCATCTTTTAGATCACAATCAATGTTGTATTTGGCAATACGATCACGAATAATTTGGCCACCTTCGAATGCCATTTTACCAAATAACTTAGCTTGTTCTTTGCCGACAACACCTTCAATAGAATCAATATCGCGACTAAAAGAATTGACGATTTGACCACCGTTTCGACCGGATGCTCCCCAGCCAATCCTTGCTGCTTCAAGCACCACAACTTTCATGCCGCTTTCTAATAAATGTAACGCAGAAGACAGCCCGGTATAGCCCGCGCCAATGATACAAACATCTGTTTCAATTATAGATTCTAAGCGAGGGCGTTCAACTTTATCATTAGCCGACGCGGCATAATATGAACTAGCATGAGGTGTGGCGGACATAGCACTTCCTTTATAGGTTCAAAACGTAAAACAACTGATTCATCCTACACTTAAGCAAATTCAAAAACTAGCATTTACTATGAAATTTTTGACACTTTGTAGAATATATTAAACACCCACGTAATCAGAATAGCGTAAAAACATTTGAGTAACAGACATAGCGAATAAAAAAGCCATACTGATGTCAGTATGGCTTTTAATCTTGGTCTATTGAATGATGTTATTCCATCGCAGCTTTGGCTTTTTTCTCTGCTCGGCGGGCTAAATACCAAGACAGGAAAGCAACCAAGGACACAGCTAAAATAATAATTGTCGCTAGCGCGTTAATCTTAGGTGATACCCCTAAACGCACAGACGAAAACACGACCATTGGCAAGGTTGTAGAACCCGGACCAGAGGTAAAGCTGGCAATCACTAAATCATCTAATGACAAACTGAATGATAATAACCAACCAGCAATAAGAGATGGGGCTATCATGGGTATGGTAATCAAAAAGAAGGTTTTTAATCGCGTTGCACCTAAATCCATCGCCGCTTCTTCAATTGATAAGTCCAGTTCACGCAGTCTTGACGACACCACCACAGCAACATAAGCCGCACAGAAAGTAGAGTGAGCAATCCACACGGTAAACATGCCACGCTCAGTGGGCCAGCCAAAGGTTTCTGATATCTGTACAAATAATAATAATAACGACAAACCAGTGATGACTTCTGGCATAACCAAAGGAGCAGTAATCATATTAGACAGGGTTAACTTAGCCCATGAGCGTCTAAAACGGGTCATAACAAATGCCGCCATCGTACCAATTATCACCGCCATAGTAGAACTGTAAAAGGCGATGCGTAAACTGGTCCAGACGGCATTTAATATTTGCTCATCTTGAAATAGTTCGCCATACCATTTAGGTGAAAAACCTCCCCATACGGTAACCAATTTTGATTCATTAAATGAATAGATCACCAAAATAAGCATTGGCGCATATAAAAATATCAATCCAAACCACAACATCACTTTAGAGAAACTTAAATTCTTCATAGATCGTTCTCCATGTTGCGTGACTGATATCGATGGAACAAGGTAATCGGGATAATCAGTAACGCTAACATCACAATGGCTAAAGATGACGCTACAGGCCAGTCGCGGTTATTAAAGAACTCTTGCCACAACACCTTACCAATCATTAATGTGTCTGGGCCGCCCAGTAATTCAGGAATAACAAACTCACCTACTGCAGGGATAAATACCAGCATAGAGCCAGCGATAACACCGCCCTTTGATAATGGCAGAGTGATTTTCCAGAAGGTATTAAGACTGCTAGAGCCTAAATCTGATGCCGCTTCAATTAAGCTTAAATCCAATTTAACCAAAGTGGCGTACAGCGGCAAAATCATAAACGGCAGGTAGGCATAAATAATACCTATGTACACAGCAAAGTTAGTATTGAGCATTTGTATCGGTTCTGAAATAACCCCTAACCACATCAAGGCATTATTAATTAGACCGTTATTGCTTAAAATACCCATCCAGGCATAAATACGGATCAAAAATGAAGTCCACGATGGCAACATGACCAACAGCAGTAATACCGCCTGCATTTTTACTGGAGCACGGGCAATGGCATAAGCCATTGGAAAACCGAGTACCAAACACCCTATCGTGGCAAAGAAAGCCATTTTTAATGAAGTTAGATAAGCCATGTAATACATCGAATCTTGCAATAACAATAAATAGTTACCCAAGTTAACGAATATATTGAGTGCCTCATCTACATAATTAAATGTTGCCTCGTAAGGTGGAATCGCAATCGCAGCAGTAGAAAAACTGATCTTTAGCACAATGGCGAACGGTAAGGCAAAAAACAATAACAACCATAGGTATGGAATCCCCATGGTGAGATGTCGGCCTTTGAATATTTTCAATGGATTCTTCATGAGTTTAATACAACCCCGCTGGTGTCTTCCCAACTGATGTAAACCTCTTCTTCCCATGTAGGATGATCGGCGCGGCGTTCACGATTAATCATTGAGCATTGGACAATTTGATTGTTTTTTAACTTAATGTAATACACTGATAAGCCACCAAGATAAGCAATATCATGCACTACACCATGAGCCCAGTTGTAATCACTTTCGGGCTTTTGACGGCTAATAATGGTTTTTTCTGGGCGCAAAGCTAAAAATACATGTTTATTTTCAAGGCTGGTTGAAATACCGTGACCAATATAAAACAGCTGCGATAAGGTTGGAGACTTAATGATTGCGTGGTCAACTTCATCTTCGATGATCTCACCATCAAATAAATTAACCGTACCAATAAACTCTGCCACCATTCGACTGGCCGGCGACTCATAAATATCCATTGGGCTGCCAGTTTGTGCAATCCACCCTTCATGCATAATAGAAATGCGTCCAGCCATGGTCATGGCTTCTTCTTGGTCGTGGGTAACCATCACACAAGTCACGCCTACCGCTTCTAAAATATCGACCACTTCTAACTGCATTTGCGTACGCAGCTTTTTATCTAATGCGCCCATTGGCTCATCAAGTAATAATAATTTAGGTCGTTTCGCTAACGAACGAGCGAGTGCCACACGCTGACGCTGGCCACCTGATAACTGATGCGGTTTACGTTTACCGTACTTTTCCATGTGCACCAGTTTAAGCATTTCTTTAACCCGCACGGCAATATCAGCCTTGGGCATTTTGTCTTGCTTTAATCCAAAAGCGATATTTTGCTCAACCGTCATATGCGGAAATAATGCATATGATTGGAACATCATATTAATAGGACGCTCGTATGGCGGCATATCAGTTATGTCGACGCCATCAAGGAAAATACGCCCTTCACTTGGCTTTTCAAAGCCCGCTAACATACGTAATAAAGTTGACTTACCAGAACCTGAACCACCCAGCAGCGCAAATATTTCGCCACGATTAATGGTTAACGACACATCGTCTACTGCACGGACGTCGTCGAAAATTTTACTCACACGCTCAATTTTAAGCAGTACTTTATCTTGCGTCTTTGTGATTGGTTTATTGGTGACGCCCGAGGTGTTTACCATAATACTGCTCCGCCTTTTTGGAGTGTGCATACCACAACAGAAAAGTCTGTTTCAGGGCACACGTAACAATCTGTTAGATGGCTAAATTAGCCAATAAATACATAAATATGTTTAAAAAACAGGGCGAGGAACTCGCCCTGTTATGAGCGAGAAAGGTTATTGACCTGACTTCACTTTAGTCCAAGCACGTGTGACTACACGTTGAATTTTTAATGGACGAATATCACCAATATATAACTTATCAATTACCGATTGAGGTGGGTAAATGGCTGGGTCATTACGGATAGCTTCGTCAACTAATGCTTGTGCTGGTGCGTTAGGATTTGCGTAAGCAACATAGTTACTGATAGGTGCAATCACTTCAGGGCGAAGTAAATAGTTTATCAGCTTATGGGCGTTATCAATGTTAGTGGCATCTTGTGGAATAGCTAACATATCAAACCATAAGTTGGCGCCTTCTTTTGGAATAGAATAGCCAATCTTATTACCGTTACCGGCTTCATCTGCACGTGCAGCTGCTTGGAATACATCACCAGAGAAACCAAACGCGACACAAATATCGCCATTCGCTAAATCAGAGATGTAGCGTGATGAATGAAAATACGTGACGTAAGGACGTACTTTTTCCAATACTTCGGCGGCTTTTTCATAATCATCAGGATTTTTACTGTTAGGATCTAAGCCTAAATAAATCAGCGCTTGAGGTAACATATCGTCAGCAGAATCTAACATCGAAAAACCACATGATGCGATTTTTTCTGCGTACTTAGGGTTAAAAATTAACTCTAGAGAATCAAATGGCGCATCTTCACCTAATACCGCTTTGACTTTATCGATATTGTATCCGATACCATTAGTGCCCCATAAATAAGGGATTGCATACTGGTTATCGGGATCGGCTTTTTGAAGCTGTTTCATTAAATCAGGCTTTAAGTTGGCATAATTAGTCAACTTAGCGCGATCAAGTTTTTGAAAAGCGCCCGCTTTAATTTGCTTAGCTAAAAAGTGATTAGACGGAACAACAATGTCATAACCGCTGTGGCCAGAAAGTAATTTTGCTTCAAGTACTTCATTGCTGTCGAACACGTCATAAATGACATGAATACCGGTTTCTTTCTCAAAATTGGCTAAAGTATCTTCGGCAATATAATCCGACCAGTTGTACATTTTAACCACTTCCTGAGCCTGAATAGCGGTGCTAGCAAACACACCTGCTGTAATTAAGGCCACTGTGGATAGTTTGTTTAATAGCTTCATACTTTCTCCCTTTTGGATAATGGTCAGAATGGTACTGACATTCGTTTTTTTCGCTAGATCTTAACAGCGTGTAAAATCTTCTTTCTATTGAAAGAAATTATCCAATGCTACAACTTAACTATGCATCGGTATGGTTAACGCAACATCACTTTCGCCTTTCACTGTGAATACTATCAAAAACATTTTCGATTACTAGATCTGCTAAATGCAATTGGTTAAAAAATCACTATATCGCAATAATCATTCAGTAATTATGTATTAGTTGAGCATATTTAGGTGTTGATAAGTGTCATTTAATGCTTGGGTTGCTTTACTCACTAGCTCGTCAATTTCTGCGTGGCTAATGGTTAATGGTGGCGAAATAATCATAGTGTCGCCGACCGAACGCATAACTAAACCATGAGTGATACACGCATCGCGGCAATATGTTCCAACACCGACCTTGGCGTCAAATCGCTGCCGTAATGCTTTATCTTTCACTAACTCTATGGCGGCAACCAAACCAATGCCGCGAACCTCACCCACTAATGGATGTTCGGCCAATTGTTGTAAGCGCGACTGTAAATACGGCGAACTATCATTTGCCACACGTTCAACTAATTTTTCTTGCTCAATAATACGAATATTCTCTAATGCAGCGGCAGCGGCAACCGGATGACCGGAATAAGTAAAACCATGGGTAAATTCGCCACATTCTTGCTTAATAACGTCTGCCACTTTGTCTGACACAATCACCCCGCCCATTGGCACATAACCCGAAGTCATGCCTTTGGCGATAGTGATGAGATCTGGCTGCAAATCAAAATACTCTGCTGCAAACCACTTTCCGGTGCGGCCAAAGCCGCTGATCACTTCATCAAGAATAAATAAAATATCGTATTTGGCTAAAATGCGTTTTATTTCAGGCCAATATGTTGAAGGTGGAATAATCACTCCACCCGCGCCCTGAAAAGGTTCAGCAATAAACGCGGCAACATTGTCTTCGCCTAGCTCAATGATTTTGGCTTCTAATGCCTGTGCGGTTTGTAACCCAAATGCTTCAGCAGACAAGTCTTTGCCCTCGGCATACCAATACGGTTGCGCAATATGCACCACACCAGGAATAGGTAAATCACCTTGTTCATGCATGCCAGACATACCACCTAAACTGGCCCCGGCAACCGTTGAACCATGGTAAGCATTCACCCGACTAATAATGGTTTTCTTGTTTGGCTTACCTTTTAAATCCCAATAACGTCGCACCATGCGCAAATTAGTGTCATTTGACTCAGAGCCTGACCCGGTAAAAAACACATTATTCATGTGCGCTGGAGCCAGAGAAGCAATTTTTTGAGCTAACTCAATTGCTGGAGGATGAGAGCATTGAAAAAAACTATTATAAAAAGGTAGCTTCTGCATCTGCTGGCTGGCGGCGTCAACGATTGACTGGCGACCATATCCCACATTGACACACCATAAACCTGCCATCGCATCGAGCAGTTTATGTCCCATTACATCCCACAAATAGACGCCATCTGCACGTTCAATCACCCGAGTCCCTTTTTCGGCTAACCCCTTTGAGTCGGTGAATGGATGAATAAAATGTTGTTTATCTGCAGTTTGCAGACGCTCAAGCTCATGTTGCTGGCTCATCGCATCTGTCGGTAATGGGTTTGGCATACTGGTATCCTTACAAACAGGTAACAAATTAATGTCCATTTGCTACCTGTTGTTATCCACAAACATTAGTAATCTAAGTTAACGTTCTCAACTATCATTACACGGTTAATAATAAGAACTCACGTTCCCATGAACTTACAACGCGTCTAAAGTTTTCAAGCTCAGCTTGCTTTACCGCCACAAAACCTGTGGTAAATGATTGGCCTAGATACTCAATACAAGCATCACTAGTTTGCATCGCAACTAACGCTTCTTCTAAGGTTAAAGGTAAGCAGTTGTCATTATTAGTACGGCTTTCATTTGACTTGCCGGTCACAGGCGTAGAAGGTTTTAAATCATCAACCATACCGATATAACCACATAATAAGCTGGCAGCAATCGCGAGATAACAGTTAGCATCGGCACCTGGAATACGGTTTTCAATACGACGATTTTGTGGTGATGATTCTGGAATACGTAAGCCACAAGTACGGTTTTCAACGCCCCATTCAAGGTTTACGGGTGCAGATGTACCAGGCAAGAAACGGCGGAACGAGTTAGCACTTGGCGCCATTAACGGTAACAATTCTGGAATGTATTGTTGTAAGCCCGCAATGTAGCTAAGGAATAATTTGCTTTGAGTACCATCTTCTTTAGTGAAAATGTTTTTACCGGTTTTAATATCAAGCACGCTTTGGTGAATGTGCATTGCGCTACCAGGTTCATCGGTAACTGGCTTGGCCATAAATGTGGCACACACATCATGCTTTAACGCAGCTTCTTTCAATGTACGCTTAAAAATGAACACTTGATCGGCTAATGACAATGCATTGCCATGGCTGAAGTTAATCTCCATTTGTGCCGGACCGTCTTCATGGATCAAGGTATCAATATCAAGGCCTTGAACTTCACACCAGTCATACATGTCTTCGAACAAAGGATCATATTCGTTAGCAGCGTCGATAGAGAAAGACTGACGTCCAGCTTCTGGGCGACCAGAGCGACCAATAGGTGGCTTAAGCGGTAAATCATGGTCGTCAGAGCGTTTGGTGAGGTAGAATTCCATTTCTGGGGCAATAACCGGTTCCCAGCCTTTATCTTCATAAAGCTTTAGTACTTTCTTCAATACATTACGCGGTGACAGTTCAATCGGGTTGCCCATACGATCATAACAATCGTGAATAACCTGAGCGGTAGCTTCAACAGTCCATGGCAGCATGAAAACAGCGTTTTCGTCTGGCACACAAACAAAATCGATATCGGCATCATCAAGAAGTTGATAGTAAATCTCATCATCGATGAAATCACCAGTCACTGTTTGTAACAACACACTCTCAGGTAAACGCATGCCTTTTTCTGATACAAACTTATCTACTGGGGCTATCTTGCCACGTGCAATCCCAGTCATGTCACTGATAACACATTCAACTTCGGTAATTTTTTTGTCTTTCAAAAAAGCGATTAACTTATCCATTTTTATCTCACTTGTGTTGCCGCATAATGTCTACAGGCTTGTCCGAATGCTTCGAAAATAGCAGTATAGAATGCATTTTCAGTTACTTTCCATTCTGGATGCCATTGAACACCTAATGCAAAATTTTTAGCATTTTTAACAGAAAATGCTTCGACTAATCCGTCTGGAGCGAATGCTTCTGGCTGTAACCCCTCACCAAGACGATCAACGCCTTGAGTATGAACAGAGTTAACCTCTGCGGTGTTACAGCCCCATGCATCGTGAAGAAGCCCGCCAGCAACAAGATTTACTTGATGCGAAATACCATATTGTTCATCTAAAGGGGCTTTCTTATCTTCACGATGTTCAATATACGTGCCAACTTCATGTAGCTTTTGATGCAAACTGCCACCATACACCACATTCATTTCTTGAAAACCACGACAAATACCCAATACCGGAATACCGGCATCAATCGCAGCTTTTATCATGGGTAAGGTTATTGCGTCACGCTTAGGATCATGATGAGTGCCCTCATCACTAGGGAGCCCTAGGTAGTGGTGAGGTTCAACATTTGATGGTGAGCCAGTGAAAAGGATGCCGTCAAGACGAGCAAGAATAGCGTCAATAGGCGCATAGACACCAAGCGATGGGATAACTAAGGGAAAACCTTTTGCGCCATTGACCACACTCAACAAATATTTTTCGCCCACTATGTTAAATGGATGAAGACCTATTTGCTGATTGCACGCTACTACCCCTATGAGGGGAATACCTGACTGAGACATATCTCACCTTTAGCAAAGAATGTGATGAACTTATTGTTTTACGTGTTCATTTTTTCACACACTACACGGATTTTTTTAGCTAGGCAAGAGGATAACGGAGGATAAAAATAACTTTTAATAAAAATAAATTAAAACACTTTAAATACATCACATTAACTTTAAATTAACCAAGATGTATAAAAAAATCATCTCATCAACATTGATGAGTTAACACGATAAAATGCGCCAAAATGGGGAGATGAATGCACAATAAAAGGGAATTTGTTGCTTAATATTCTTTACACAAAACAATAATCACATGCTAGGAGGAGAGTCTGTAACAGCAAAAAGTAGACTCATTATTTACTTTTGATAGGTGGGAATAGCTAGATTAATGGATGATCTTGCGCTATTCCCTTAAACAAAAACAGTCGATATAAGCAGAAAGAAATGAATGATAAACCATCAAAAATCAGCGGGGGTCGTTGCACTTACAACCTTACAAGCTTGCTCAAATGGGTTACGAAAACGGTGTGGTTGTTCACTGTTAAAATAATAACTGTCACCTTCTTCAAGAGTAAAAACTTCTTCACCCACAGTAAGCTCAAGTTTACCAGAGACAATGATACCGCCTTCTTCACCCTTGTGCTGCAGCATTTCAGCGCCGGTATCAGCGTTCACTGGGTATGTTTCACTCATCACTGACATTGCTCGGTTGGGGTAATCTCGGCCAATTAGCTTATAGACTAATTCACCAGTACCAATATCGAGCAACTCATTACTGCGATAAACCACTTTCAGGTCTCCAACAGAACCGTCATCAATTGAGAAGAAATCGACTAATGACATCGGGATCCCAGATAAGACCTTTTTCAGTGAACTCACCGAAGGACTGACACTGTTTTTCTCAATCATTGAAATTGTACTGTTGGTCACCCCTGCACGCTTGGCCAACTCGCGTTGAGATAACCCTTTCAATTTGCGAACAGCTTTTAGGCTTGTACCAATATCCAAATTTATTCCCCTATTAAATCTTGACTGATAGCCTGCGACTAAGTGTTGCAGATTATTAACACTTTACCAAAAATCTGTACTAATTAAGCATGATAACTTACTTAAATCAAAGCAATTGTATTTTACACTAAATAAGTGTTAAATAAAATGCACACTCTAGATGTGTCACCTTGCATCTAACTATTTATTTAAAATCTATTATTATAATACAATCAATAGCTTGGAGAGTATATGCCACGTAATGCCCCGATTCATAGCCAACAGTACCCAGATTCCTTTTATGTCGCGACAGCAAAAGAGCTTTATCAGCACCCAAAACTGACCGAAAATCTAACGGCAGATGTGTGTATTGTGGGGGGTGGATTCAGCGGGATTAATACCGCTATTGAACTCAGACAACGTGGTTACAGTGTGGTATTACTCGAAGCTAAACGCATTGGTTGGGGCGCATCTGGGCGTAATGGTGGTGAACTGATCCGTGGCATAGGCCATGACGCGACTCAATTCCGCAATGAAATTGGTGATGAAGGCGTAAAAGCCATTCAGCAAATGGGTTTTGAAGCGGTTGATATCGTCACGCAGCGAATTACCGATCATAAAATCGATTGCGACTTGCATATGGGCTATTGCGATTTAGCCGTAAAATCACGACATATGGATGATTTAGCTGCAGAATACCAAGATCTAAAAGACCAAGGTTATCAAAAATCAATCAAACTGCTGGATCGTTCGCAAATAGGTGAAGTTATCGGTTCAGACTTTTACCAAGGCGCATTAGTTGATATGGGCAGCGGACATTTGCACCCACTTAATCTAGCCTTGGGTGAAGCAAAAATTGCTCGCGAGCTTGGCGCACAATTATTTGAATACAGCGCCGCAGAAAAAATCATTAAAGGCAATAAACCCAAAGTGATTACCGCTGAAGGCGAAGTGACTTGTAACTATCTCGTATTGGCTGGCAATGGTTATATCGGCAATAAATTAAGCCCTTTTCTTGGCGGAAAAGTACTCCCCACAGGCACCTACTTATTAGCTACGGAGCCGTTAACCGAACAACAATGTGCCAGTATTATCCCGCAAAATATGGCATTTGCCGATATGCGCGTGGCATTAGATTACTTCCACTTATCAGCAGACCGCCGTTTATTGTTTGGCGGTTTATGCACTTATTCTGGTAAAGACCCAAAAGATATTGAAGCCGAGTTAAGGCCTAATCTTGAAAAAGTGTTCCCACAATTAAAAGGCATTAAAATTGATTATGAATGGGGTGGTATGATGGGCATTGGCGCCAACCGCATGCCGCAAATCGGTCGTTTACCCGACGCAGCCAACATCTACTTCGCCCAAGCCTATGCAGGTCATGGTGTAAACGCCACCCATATGGCTGCTAGATTAATAGCTGAAGCAATTAGCCAACAATCACAACGTATTGATGTATTTAATAACATTAAGCACATGACTTTCCCTGGCGGCCCAATGTTGCGCTCGCCATTGTTAGCAGCAGGCATGTTGTATCACAGAATGAAAGATTTGCTTTAGGTTGATGGATTTGCTGTGGGTTGGCAAAAAGGTCAACCTTATGTCCAAACTTCGTTGGATTGAGATAGCAGGTTCAATTCCATCTTAGTTGATCATATGAATTGTCACCCTTTTATGGCCAACGGCCACTAACGTCGTGGCGCTTCGCCCACACCAGAATTTTCAAACTTCGTTTGAAGTAAGATCGCAAGGTTCCAACCTGCACGGGCAAAATACGGCGTCATTCCGGCAATGCTTTTGAGCCGGAATCCAGGTGTTATTTTTGCTTTGTACTTTTGTACTTTATGGCCTGCGGCCACTAACGTCGTGGCGCTTCGCCCACAC
>NZ_JAACSD010000002.1:0-12251 GCF_009994065.1 Shewanella vesiculosa | reverse complement strand
AAATAGAACCTACGACTAAACTATTGAAGTAGTCATCAATAAAGACTACACAGCCTAAAAAAATGGTCATTAACTTAGCATCGCGCTTATTACGAATGCGCAGTTTGGCCCAATCAGCAAAAGCACGAGCAGAACCACTAACGGTGATCAATGCGGTTATCATGCCCAGCACAACCAAAAAACCTAAGATATATACGTTCCAACTATTCAGTGCAGCATCTTTCCAAACGAGCTGACTCGCTGTACTTAAAATATATTCGCTGCTGCCAACCAATGAAAAATCGGTCAGCAATAAGGCACCAAAAATAATACCTAACCCCAAAGACAGCAATACCTTACGGGTTAAAATAGCCAGTGTAATTGCCAAAAGTGGTGGCAAAACAGAAAGTGCCGAATCGGCATAACTTATTATCATAATTTAATTATTTCTTCGTTGGATACGAATAGAGAAAAACTAGAAATAAGACTCGCCATACACAGAAAGTATATGGGTTAACTTATCTAGTAGCACTCCACAGAAATATCCATTTAATATGAATATCATTATTTTTATCACATAGATAAAAACACTATGACAGTACAGCCCCTTTCGAGAACTGGCCCAACAAATGAGGGCGATCACCTCACTTATTTCGGCATTGCATCCTTTTAGGTTGAATTATTGGCATCACCCAATTCAACCTGACTATTATGCAATGCACCTCTACTTTTGTATTTGTAATCATAAATAGCCCATTACAAACAGCGCGCACATACAATCATAAACCACACGCTCTATACCAGCAAAAAAGTCCTAAACTACAGCACAAATAACAATATTATTAACTATAGCCACAATTTAATAGCATTAGTTTAACGTTTCTAATGCAAATGCACACTATCGCACTGAATACAAAAACGGCAACTGGATAACCCGACTGACACCTTTGCTCATAAAAACATCCATATGATAAAAAATATCAATAAAAAAGGTTCCTACTTTACCAAGTAGAAACCTTTTAATCTGAACGATTGGCTAGTAGAACGACACGTTAAACAAGCTAATGACTCAATTGGGGTCAATAATATGCCATTAAAGCAGATTATTTAATGCAGGAATGGCTTCAAATAAGTCCGCGACTAAACCGTAATCTGCCACCTGGAAAATAGGCGCTTCAGGATCTTTGTTAATAGCCACAATCACCTTAGAGTCTTTCATTCCGGCAAGATGTTGAATCGCACCCGAAATGCCCACAGCAATATACAGATCAGGGGCAACAATCTTACCTGTTTGTCCCACTTGTAAATCGTTAGGCACAAAGCCAGCATCCACTGCGGCACGAGATGCACCTACTGCTGCGCCAAGCTTATCGGCTAGTTGCTCTAAAATAGCAAAGTTTTCACCACTCCCCATGCCGCGGCCACCAGAGACAATAATGCCTGCATTACCTAGCTCTGGACGGGCTGATTCAGTTAACGACTGAGACACGAACTCAGTGCGAGCATCAATAGCTTGACTTAGGTTAACCACTTCAGCATTGCCCGTTGTCGCGACAGCATCAAATGCACTAGAACGCACAGTCATGACTTTCTTCGCATCTAAACTCTGCACTGTCGATAGCGCATTACCGGCATAAATAGGACGCACAAAAGTGTCACTACTGACCACTTCAATGACTTCTGAAATTTGAGAAACATCTAACAATGCTGCGACACGAGGCAATGTATCTTTACCAATACTGGTTGCTGCAGCCAAGATATGTTCATAATCAGCTGCAATCTCAACGACCAACTTAGAAACGTTTTCCGCTAATTGAGCACCATATTGAGTTGCATCAGCAACTAATACTTTACTCACACCGGCTAAGTGTTGTGCTGCCGTTACCGCAGCAGAACAATCAACGCCCGCTACCAGTATATGAATATCACCGCCAATGGCGGCAGCTGCGCTAACGACTTTGGCCGTGTCAGTTTTCAAACTCACATTATCGTGTTCTGCTAATACTAAAATGGTCATGTTAGATCACCTTCGCTTCATTTTTTAACTTATCGACTAACGCCTCAACAGAAGACACCATAATGCCAGCTTTACGCTCAACCGGAGGTGTTACGCTGATCACTGTTTGATGTGTTTTCAAGCTCACACCTAAATCAGCCACAGTCATAATGTCTAATGGCTTGCGTTTAGCTTTCATAATATTGGGTAATGAAGCATAGCGAGGTTCGTTCAAACGTAAATCAACCGTGACAATGGCAGGTAAAGGCATTTTCAGGGTTTGCAGTCCGCCATCTATTTCACGAGTAACGGTGATCATATCACCATCAACTTTTACTTCTGATGCAAATGTCGCTTGTGGCATATCAGTTAGTGCCGCTAACATTTGTCCAGTTTGGTTGTTATCGCCGTCAATAGACTGCTTACCAAAAATAATTAACTGCGCTTGTTCTTTTTCTT
Organism: Shewanella vesiculosa; assembly: GCF_009994065.1. Taxonomy (NCBI): domain Bacteria; kingdom Pseudomonadati; phylum Pseudomonadota; class Gammaproteobacteria; order Alteromonadales; family Shewanellaceae; genus Shewanella; species Shewanella vesiculosa. The sequence goes on along the minus strand of NZ_JAACSD010000002.1, from coordinate 9,817 downwards.
GCACAGCTTTTAACAGTTTCGCAATTGATAGTGGCACCAATTCTTCATCAGTTTCAATATGAATGGCTCTATCAGCACCTAATGCCATTGCAGTTCTTAATTGCTCCTGCACTGCTTTTGCGCCAACACTCACCACGATAACTTCAGTGGCTACGCCAGATTCTTTCAAGCGAACCGCTTCTTCAACTGCTATTTCGCAAAATGGGTTTAACGCCATTTTAAGGTTCGTCGTATCAACACTTGTGTTGTCAGCTTTTACCCTGACCTTTACATTGGCATCAACTACGCGTTTAACAGGCACCAATATTTTCATAGGTTTTCCTTCTACACCTTCAATGTATGTGGACAACACACTGGCGTTTGCCAATGCAAGATAGGCTAACTTTACGTCCTGTTAACGTTAACGTCAATCAAAGTCAAACGACTGTTTATATTTTTTTTATGATTGTGGTGGCAATCAAACAAAACAAACTGTGGAACATTAATTATTTGATACAAGTGATTAATTAAAATTTATTCAATATTTAGATGATTTAATTTGATTCAATGACAAATAGTTTCTATTATTACAGTTATATTCAGTATTAATTAAGCTGTCTTGGTAATAATCAGTGAGTTAATGTTATTTATATTAATAATAAAGACCACAACAAACCAAATGATGCACTGAAATTTACCTGAAACATTAAAAAACATCTTTGATAACTTTTTATTTTATAAATAAATCATTAGGAAACTACACAAAATGAGTGATTTTTTAGACATACTAACCCACGGCCGTCGTTTTAAAGCTGCAGTAAAAGAATTGTCTCTTGATGATTTACGCGAAACCGCGGCAAAATTAGAAAAGATCATTACTGAACGTGAAGAAGAAGAAAAATTAGAACTTGAAGCCAATGCAGAGCGTAATGCTCGTATTGCTGAAATTCTTGCTCAAATTGAAAACAGTGGTTTATCAATCGAAGATTTAGGTGAAGTCACAGCCTCTGCTAAAACATCAACTAAAAAGCGTGCACCACGTCCGCCAAAATATCAAATCACCATTGACGGTGAATTAATTCAATGGACAGGTCAAGGTCGTATGCCAACCGTATTCAAACAACAAGTTGATAGCGGCAAAAGCATGAGCGAATTTTTAATTCCAGGCATGGAATAAATATTTTAACTAAAGAATAATCTCACGGTTAATTCTTTAAAATAAAAAAGAGCTTACTTAGGTAAGCTCTTTTTTTGTGGCATTTGATTGCTTTATCATCGCCATAAGACAGGGTAAACTAACTGTTGCAGATCTATTACCCATTAATAATAAGGTTACGGCCATGACGTTTTCTCTTAAATATGCATTTATAATCTCAGGCATAGCACTATTATTGAGTGCTTGTGCCAGTGATTACACGTTCAAAAGTAATTTAGACAGTAAAGCCATCAATGATTATTTTAAAGTCGGTGATGTGCAGTTATACGAAGGTAATGAGCAACCCAAAGGGACATTTGAAATATTAGGTTTAATTGAAGGTGAAGCCTGCCAAGAAACCAAACAGGATGCACCACCACAAATGTCAGTGGCTCGCACTAATGCCAGAAGAGCTGCAGCAGACATAGGCGCAAATGGTTTTGTAGTTAAAAGCTGCTTTATGATTACTGAAGCTGACAATAGTTGTTTTAGTCGAGCGCTTTGCGTTGGCCAAGCGATTAAAACAGCTGCAAAAAAATAATAACTCAATAGAGTATATTCGCAGCCTATAGATGATGAGTGCTCATATCACACTCATCAATATTTTTTATATTTGATTTTTCATTTCCTATTTTCTGTTTAATTCAGGTACCGCATGACACAAGGCAACGATCAACACAGCCAAACAGCTCCTATTAATAACCAATCTAGCGTGCCGTTTAGTAGCCAATTAAATGCAGTTGCAATATGCAGAACCCCCTATAAACAAAAGTTTGGTATTCCGCGTCAACCGGGACTAGTCAATGCTGTCGGTTATATTGAGTTTGAACCTGATTTTAATCATCTTGATGCAGTCAGAGGCATAGAGCAATATTCACACTTATGGTTACTATTCAGTTTTCATGAGAATTTAGCCCAAGGTTGGAAAACCACAGTGCGCCCTCCTCGACTAGGGGGTAATGAAAAACTAGGCGTGTTTGCCACACGATCTACATTTCGCCCCAATGGTATTGGCCAATCAGTGGTAAAGCTACACGGGGTGGTTCAACGTAAAGGTAAAGTGTGTTTGGTGATATCGGGTATGGATTTATTAGACGGTACGCCAATTGTTGATATTAAGCCCTATGTTCCGTTTTCCGATGCAATTACTGATGCAAAAGGTGGTATTGCGCAAGATGCACCTATCTTGGTTCCACTGACTTATACAGCCCTAGCCAGTCAACAAATTAATCTTTATAGCCAACAACAACAATATCAAGATCTTGCCGCGCTTATTGAAGGTGTATTGTCCCAAGACCCTAGGCCCGCGTATAAAAAAGCCAAAGACGATCCCAAACTATATCAAGTTGCATTGTACGATTTAGATATTTTTTGGTGTGTTACAGCACAAGGTATCGAAGTACTAGAGCTTAAACCGACCAAAGTGACATTGTTAAAGGATTAACCCTATGGCAGAAATTGATTACCAAGCTCAACACAAACGACGCTTATCATGGATGCCATGGCTGTATTTTTCACTCAAGCCTAAGCATTTAGCCTGGGCAAAACCATGGCAAGATGAGATTCAACAGCAGTTGAGTCAGCTGGAAACCATTCATATTGGCGAGCACAGTTTTATTGCCCCACAAGCTCAACTGTTTGCCGAACCCGGGCGAGATATCAGCATCGGTAATCAATGCATGATTGCAGCAGAGGTATTTCTGCATGGACCTATCACCTTAGGTAATGAAGTGGCAATCAATCATGGCTGCAGCTTAGATGGTGGTCGTCATGGCATAACAATAGGCAACCAAACACGGATAGCTAATAACGTCACCATTTATGCTTTTAATCATGGCATGTCACCTACTACACCAATTTATAAACAACCCGCGACATCAAAAGGTATCGTAATAGGCCAGGATGTGTGGATTGGCGCTCAGGCAGGTATTGTCGATGGCGTGACGATTGGAGATTACGCCGTTATTGGTATGGGCTGTATTGTGACCAAAGATGTAGCAGACTACGCCATCGTTGCAGGTAATCCGGCTCGAGTCATTGGTGATAGACGCGACAAATAGCCTCAAGCAGTGATAATGCAAGGATAAATCGATAAAAATGACGTTATTTCAACTTAGCTATCTCAAACTTGGCATTTAAGCATCACAAAGCCTGCTTTTGAGTCGAATTAGCAGGTGACATCATTAATGCAGGTGCTAAAATGACGCTAATTCATAGCAACTATTTTGGACATTGGTAATGCGAGTTAGTAAGTACCTGCTTTCAACACAAAAAGAAACTCCTGCAAATGCAGAGGTGATTAGTCATCAGTTAATGTTACGTGCCGGTATGATCCGTCGCAATGCTTCAGGTCTCTACAGCTGGTTACCGTCAGGTTTACGTGTATTACGTAAAGTTGAAGCCATTGTTCGTGAAGAAATGAACAAAACAGGCGCTATCGAAATACTAATGCCATTAGTACAACCAGCTGATCTATGGGTTGAAACAGGCCGTTGGGATAAGTTTGGTCCTGAATTATTGCGTTTTCAAGACCGCAACAATCGTGATTTTGTATTGGGACCTACCCATGAAGAAGTGATCACCGATTTAGTCCGTAAAGAATTAAGTTCTTACAAGCAATTGCCGCTAACACTTTACCAAGTACAAACCAAATTCCGTGACGAAGTACGTCCACGTTTTGGTGTCATGCGCGCACGTGAATTCTTGATGAAAGATGCCTATTCTTTCCATTTAGATCAACAAACCATGGACAGCACTTACCATGCAATGCACACCGCATACAGCAATATTCTGACTCGTATGGGCTTATCATTCCGCCCAGTACTTGCAGACACTGGCTCTATTGGCGGTAGCATGTCGCATGAATTCCATGTACTGGCTAACAGCGGTGAAGATTTAATCGCTTATTCAACAGGTAGCGACTATGCCGCTAACATTGAAAAAGCTGAGGCAGCAATGCCAGCCGGCACACGTGCAGAGCCAACTCAAACAATGACGTTAGTGGATACACCTAACGCCAAAACAATTGCAGAATTAGTTGAACAATTTGATGTCGTTATCACTCAAACGGTTAAAACCTTAATCGTTAAAGGTGCAACGGAAGAAGCACCATTGGTAGCATTAGTTATTCGAGGCGATCATGAGCTTAACGAAATCAAAGCCGACAAGCTTGAATTAGTCGCTTCACCCTTTGAATTTGCTTCAGAAGCGGAAATCCGCGCAGCCGTTGGCGCAGGGCCAGGCTCTATCGGGCCTGTAGGCTTAACGATGCCAATTATTATTGATCATAGTGTCACTGTAATGAGCGATTTTGCGGCCGGTGCTAACGTTGAAGATAAGCATTATTTTGGCATTAACTGGGAACGTGATTTACCTTTAATCACTTCAGCGGACATTCGTAATGTTGTAGAAGGTGAGTCAACGCCGGATGGCCTAGGCACCTATGCCATGGCTCGTGGTATTGAAGTGGGACATATCTTCCAACTTGGTACTAGCTATTCTAAAGCCATGAATGCCACTGTGTTAGATGAAAATGGTAAAGCACAAGTTCTGTTGATGGGTTGTTATGGTGTCGGTGTAAGCCGTATTGTGGCGGCTGCCATTGAGCAAAATAACGATGACCGCGGCATTATTTGGCCAGAAGCTATCGCACCGTTTACGGTAGGTATTTTGCCAATGAACATGCATAAGTCACATCGTGTGGCCGACATTGCCGAAAAACTTTACCAAGACTTAGCTGATGCGGGTGTTGAAGTATTAATGGATGATCGTAAAGAGCGTCCAGGTGTTATGTTTGCCGACATGGAACTTATTGGCCTACCGCATGTTGTGGTGATTGGCGATCGCAATATCGATGCTGGGGTGTTTGAGTATAAAAACCGTCGCACAGGTGAGAAACAAGACATTCCATTTGATGAGATTGTAGCTTTCTTGACCAACGCGGCAAAAGGCTAGTTATTGATATAGCATGGAAAAAACGCACTTTCGAGTGCGTTTTTTTATTCTTGAATTCCTTTAATCGAGATCTTTAATATAAATATCGACTTCAAAACCTTGATTAAGTTCTGAAACAATCTCAATCCTACCGGCCAATTTTTGTGTTGCTAGGTTATGCACAATAGACATGCCTAAACCAGTACCGCCGACATTTCGTGCAGTGGTAAAGAATGGCTCAAAAATTTTACTTTTAACGTCTTTACTTAATCCTTTACCATTATCTTTATAGAACATTTTTATTTCATCGCCACACATCTCTGCGCCTAAGAGAATGCGTTTCTTGCCTGGAAATCCCTCAGGAAAAGCATGTCTAAAACAATTGGAGACTAAATTAGTAAAAATCTGCGCGATGGCACCAGGATAAGAATTAACAAACAGCTGTTGTTCTAATTGAATATTCAGCTCAATGCCTTGCTTACGAGTGAGTGGTCGTAATGGCGATGAAATCTGTTCTAAATACTCGGTTAAGTTAATATTTTCTTTCTCTATAACAAGTTGATCTGCCGCCGTGCGCTTAAAGTTATGTACCAGTTCAGCGGCTCGCGACAAATTGCGTTCGACGAGATTAAGGCCGTCGGTCAGTGTGTCCATGAAATCAACAAACTTTTGTTCATCAAGATCTCCTGCCCCATAATACTTTTTGAGTTTATTGAGCTCATCAATACAATGACTGGTGGAGGTGACCGAAATACCTAGTGGGGTATTCACTTCATGCGCAACACCCGCAACGAGATTCCCCAATGCGGCTAATTTTTCATTTTCTATCAAGCTCGCTTGAGTTATCTGCAAGTTTTTGATGGCTCTTTTGAGTTCTGCTGTTCTTTTCTCAACTTGTGTTTCTAAAGCACTATTAATAGATTCAAGTTCAATTTGATAAGCTTTGACTTTTTTAGCATTGACTGCACGGCCATACAAATCGGCTAACGAGCTCACGAATGCTTGTTCATCATAGGTCCAGTGCCTAATCTCACCTTTATGCTCACAACAAATAATCCCGATCATCTTACCCGCATGCCTAATTGGGCTGTCCAACATTGCGGTAATTGCGTTAGGGCGCAAATAGATATCAGCGAATTCGTATGTGGCTGGATCGGTCAAAGCATCACTGGCAGCAATAATTCTCTCTGTATCAAGAGCCTTAAAGTAACTGGGGAACTGAGATCGGGTTAAGGTAATATTATGTTGTTTGGTATCATTGTCGATTAATAAAAAACAATCAATTGACTGATTATCGTCAGTTAATAACCAAATACCGGCTCGACCTATATTCAGTCCACGACATACTGATTTAATAATCAAGGTTGACGCAAAATCTAAATCGCCCAAATCAATCAATTCAGACTGGCTGACTTCTAGCAATACCCGCTCACATATTGGATTCATATTAAATAGCTTAATCTGTTGGTATCAGTTATTAATCCGGCATTTCCTGTTGAATCTTCACAAACTGATTCAGTAATGCCAAACTTGCAGTGCACATAAGTGGATCAAATTGATTACCAGACTGCTCAATTAAATAATCTCTTACCTTTTCAGCGGGCCACGCCTCTTTATAACTACGTTTGGAAAGTAAGGCATCAATGACATCAACGATAGCCATGATTCGACCTTCAATAGGTATCTCATTACCCACTAAGCCACGAGGGTAGCCCTTACCATCCCAGCGTTCATGGTGGGTGTAGGCTATTCTCGCACCCATTTTGGCAATAATACGGTTTGATGCAGCAAGCAAGGCATAACCCTTTTCTGCATGAGTTTTCATTATTTCCCATTCATCAGGAGTCAATTTAGCGGGTTTATGGAGAATACTCTCAGGAATACCGATTTTACCCACATCATGTAACGGAGCTGCATAACGAATTGTTTCAACAAAATCATCACTCATGCCAACATATTGAGCTAACATTTCGCTCATCACAGCGACACGCCTTACATGGGCACCGGTTTCTTTACTGCGCTGCTCAATGGCATCACCAATAATGAGGATTAGCTCACGTTGGGTTTGTTGGACATTTTCTTTGCTAGAAAGGTTTTCAAAAGTCAGGCTGACATTGGCGGCAAATAATTCTAGTATTCTGACTTGCAAAGGGGTTAATTCGGTATCATGTTGCAGATATAAGATACTCGTGACATCTAGGCCAAATTTATAAAATCCCACATAAATATTGTCATGAATAACCGACTTGCCTAAGGTGATGGCTTCAATAATATACTCTTTAACTTCACCGGGCAGTGATTCGACATTATCTATCTCACGATAACTGACCAGACTGCCTGTTGCCGCAAGTAAATTCATCTGAGTATCTTGATACAAGTCTTCGCGAAAACTGGTCAAATATAGCGCTGAATTACTTAAATTAAGCAATTGCAATGTCTGCTCGAGAACTGCGCTACCGAAATTATGCAGGGTATGACTTAACAAGACAGATGAAGAAGCTTGAATAACCTTCTCCATCCCTCGCTGACTTTGTTCAATCGTTTTAATATCTCGATATGAGCGTAACGATGTATAAACACATGATTTAAGCTTAGTCGAAGTTAACTCAGTTTTAGCCTTGTAGTCATTGATATCAAACTCTCTAATGACCCTTTCTTCTGGCGCACAACCTGGCTGCCCTGTTCGGAGAATAATCCGCGTGCTGTGGTTGTTTAACTCATTACGGATGCGCTCAACTAAATCAAGCCCCGCATGGTCATTTTCCATCACCACATCGATAAATGCGAGTGCGATATCAGGCTCATCACGTAGTAAAGCAAAGCACTCTTTAGCAGTAAAGCTGGAGTAGAAAGCGAGCTTTTTACCGTCAAATTCGAAATGACCCAAGGCAAACTTAGTCACATCATGGATGCCAATTTCATCATCGATAATAGCAATTTTCCAAGGCGAAAGTCTGATAGCCTTATTGATTGAATCGTTATCAACCGATACTTCTGATTTTGTCTTAAACAGTGCCACATGCCATCCTTAAAATTGAATTACCAATTGAATACTAGCTAAAAATCAACGAGTGGCCATTTTTAAAATCAACATCTTAGACCATAAAAACATCATTAATCATGACATGTAGCTAACATTAATAATACATATACGAGCAAAAAAACACCTTAGATCTTATCTAGTATTAATCTGGATATTTTTTTATGCAATAAATACTCATCGTTATGTCTTATGGCGAATGTTTTAAGCAGATTAAAGTATAGACAATAAATAGCATAGTCGACTTATTGACAACTGGTATATAACATTAAAACCACTCATACTAGAAATTCGTCCATCAAAAAGATTAAGGGATAAAGCTTGTCAATATCAACAGCATTGGTATTAGGTGGTGGTGGTGCTAGAGCGGCATATCAAATAGGGGTATTAAAAGCCCTAGTACAGTTTTATCCCCGCAACCATAATGTTCCATTTGATATAATTTGCGGTACATCCGCTGGAGCCATTAATGCAACGTCCCTGGCCACCCACGCATCTTGCTTCCATTTAGGCATAAAAAAACTGGATTGGGTGTGGCGCCATTTTGAAACCCATCAGGTTTATCGGGCATCTATTGCGCAAGTGTTGAGGCATTTGGGGAAAATGGCAATTAAAGGCCTCCAAGACGATAAAGTAAACCCGGATGCTGGCAGCCTACTCGATAATCAGCCATTACGACATTTGTTGAATAAACTGATTGATTTTAAAAGAATTGATCGCAATATCGGTAATAAAGCACTCAAAGCTGTCAGTATCGATTGCTCGTGCTACAACAATTCACGATCATATAGCTTCTATCAAGGTAATGATCACATTGACGATTGGCAACGTGCTAGACGCGTTGGTATCCGTAGTTTATTGCACACTGAACACCTGCTCGCAAGCTCTGCAATCCCAATGGTATTTCCATCAATTAAACTTAATCAGGCCTATTATGGTGATGGTTCTGTCCATCAATTATCACCATTATCAAGTCCGATCCACCTTGGTGCGAGTAAAATATTTGTGATTAATTTAGACAGTCCTCACAAACACTTCCCCATCGAATTTGAATATCATCCAAAAACGGCAACCATTGCTGGTCATTTATTAGATACGATTTTCTCGGACACCTTAAACAGTGACTTAGAACGTTTACAGCGGGTCAATAACACCTTATCAATGATATCCGCCACAGATCGTGAGACATTAAACTTACGCCATATTGATACCTTAGTGATTAAACCAAGCCAAGATTTAAGTCGCATTGCAGAGCGATTTTATGATGACATGCCGTTTGCCATCAAAACGTTATTAAAATTTTTCGGCATTAATCGACAATCAGATTCAAGTATTGTGTCATACCTGTTATTCGAAAAAACCTATACTAGTACCTTGATAGACTTAGGCTATCAAGATGCAATGGACAGAATTGACGAGATAAAACAATTTTTTGACATCAAAACATAAATTTAACGTTAGGGCTCAAAATTTATGATATATCTATAGATAAGCTAACCACATCGGTTGATGGTAAAACCAGAAGTATACTCTGTGCACCACTGCTAAAATGGGTCTTGAGATACCGATTGAAGAAAATTAAATCGGGCATATTGCAATATTCATGATGGTAAATAGTACTCTTGTAGATGGCTTATTTTTAACTTAACAAGAATCACCCCAGAACTGCC